>QHXW01000485.1 GCA_003223115.1 Acidobacteriota bacterium | reverse complement strand
TCCCGACGCTATCCCTCACAGTTTGCTTGCCTCCCAGATCGTTCCTACCGCTGCAAGTTAAACTCACAGGGCAGCCGAGGCTTTTGTATGTCCGAGCCGAACGTGCGTCGTTACCTTCGCACGCATCGGATATGCTATCCGCCCGACTACAGGCAATTGGCGGAACGAGGACTTTCACCTCGCAAGATTCGCAGCTTTGTCGGCTGCTCACTCCTCCTCCAAGCTTTTCCGAACGCGATAGCTAGGCGGCAGGCCGGAGCCGAAGCCGCCGTCTACCACGAAAACCGTGCCCGTGACGAACGACGCGGCGTCACGGGCCAGAAAGATCGTGGCCGAGCAAACTCGATGGCCGAGGCCCGGCCGATGCTGGCTCCCGACCCGGTAATGACGGCGGATCTTTCAGCTCATGCGAATTGTGCTCTGCGCAACGCCTGCTGGCAGGATTCTCCCTTCGTGTAAATGACGGCGCGCACTTCGGCAGAGAACTTGGCGTCGGGCTCGAGTGTCCGGCCGGTCCCGCCACGCACCGCTTCCGCGAGGTGCACAGGGTAGCCGGTCCAGGGCTCGACGATGACGTGATGGTATCCGCGCCAACCGCCGTAGACCAACCAGAGCCATAGATACGGGCAGGTCTCGACGGGGAAGCTCAGGAGAAAACCGTCGCCGGTCTCGCTGTCTTCGACGGCATACCAGCCGGCGTGGAGATCGGTCGCGTAGTGGCCGCAAAAGACATTGGCATCGGCGGGGCGCGCGCGGCTCATGTCGGTTATGCCGACGGGCGTCTCGATTTGAGGCCACGAGTAGCGCTGGCCGGGCGTGCCCAGGCTCGGAACGGACGAGAGCCCGACGATGCCCGTTCGCGCCTGAATCTTCAAGATCGTGTGCGCGGTGGCCGCCAGAGCCGGGTGCGTGCCCCAGATGAAATCGAGTGGCGCCGGGCCGAGGTTAGCGATTTCGTACTTGATTTTGACGACCGGCGACTTTCCGCTGATCGTCACGGTTTTCTCCGCGCGCACCGGGCTGATGGGTCCGAACGCGCAGAGGCGTGCCACGAAGTCATCACCATCGCGGTCGGCCGCAAGCACGTTCCATCGCAACGAACGCAGCTCGCCCAGGTTCGGATAGCTTTCGCCTTTGTATTCGCAGGCATCGCAAGTGGGAAAGCCCTCATCCCATCCGCCGCACCAGTAATTGTCGAAATTGGCCTCGATGGCAAAGGTTTGGGGCAGAATGCGCGGGTTGTGCCATAGAAAATCCCGGCGTGACGGCTTCCAGTGGAGGTCGTAGAGCTTGGCGCCGACATCCGGCAGAATGCTTATGTTCAGCCATTCGTTCTCGAGTTGAATGGCACGCAGCCCGTGAATGTTGGCGTTCGCTTGGATGCGCCCCATGAATCAGGAACCGGCGGCGGGGGAGGCAGTCGTCGATTCGGCACGCGCACGCTTGCGTTCCTCCCAGACGGTAACCAGCAGGGTACTGCCAAGCACCAGGATGCCGCCGAAAATCATGGGAGCCGTCAGTCGCTCCCCCAAGACGATCGCGGCGATAATCAGCCCGAAGAACGGAATCAGATAATTCGAGAGGCCGGCCTGCGTGGCATCGAGGCGGGTCAGGACGTTCAGGAACAGCACCATCGACAGGAAATATTGAAAAGCAGCTAGCAGGCCCAAGCCGATCCAGATCCTAACGGTGAAGCGCGGCAAGTCTTGGAAACTGCCCGGCTCGGAGTAAAGGGTGATGGGGAGCAGAAACGCAAACACGGCGTAATAGCTGTAGAGCAGGACCCGCAATGGCGAATAGCGTTCCAGCAGCTTCTTGCTGTAAGCGTTGTAGAAGGCGCTGCCGTTCACGCTCAGGAAAATCATGAGATTACCCCAAAAGAACTTGGAGCTGGTCAGGTCGAGTTCCTTCCAATCCACACCGGAGCATTCGATAACACCGCCGATGGCCAACGCGAAGCTCACCCAGCGAATGGCCGACATGCGCTCGCCGAGGAAAAAATAGGCCATCACCGCGGTCGACACCGGAAGCGCGAGCATCAACAACGCGGCATTCGAGGCGAGCGAAAATCGCACACCCCAGGTGATGAACAGTTGCGCGACCACCTGGCCGAACACACCGATCAATATGAATTCCAGGACGTCACGCTTTGGCATGCGATCGTGGAGCTTGCCTTCGCGCCACACGATGGGAATGAGCATCAGAGTGGCGAGGGTCATGGGAAAGAACGTCGCGGCGACCGGCCCCATCTGCTCCTGGACAATCTTGACGAGCACAAATTGGCTCGACCAGATCAGATTACAAGCCAGCAGCAGTCCCCAATCCCGAAGGCGTTCGAAAGAAAGTTCAGACATTGTCAGTAGGAAAGGCAATTCGTGCCTGTCCGGTGGGCATTCTGAAGTAGCTTTCAATGATATTCGCGAGTCCTGGAGTGTGTCAACATATGGAGCATGGCTCGGTAGTATCTCGTGCCCGCCGTTACGCGCGCGCTGAAAGTTCTCGAATTATTATCCAAGCAGGATCGCGGCATGACCATTTCGGAGACTGCCCTCTCGGAGACTTAGTCGGAGACTGCCCGCTCTTGACAATGGAGCGGTTTGATATACAATTGACACCACGTTGAAATCGGCTTCAGTATCTTGGAGTCCCTGTCAGACCTGCAAAATACCGTAATGCGCCGTGAGGAGGGGGAGAAATGCTGGTAAGGCGTGCATTGCCTGGCGTTGCCGGATCCACATTGGCTGTGATCCTGGCGTTTTCCGTAGTGTCTGTGCTGAATGCGCAAATCAACCGCGGAGTGATCGAAGGGATCGTCAGCGATGCGCAAGGCGCCATCGTCGCGGGCGCTCAGGTGGAGATCACCTCGATCGATACCAATATCACGGCGCGGACCACCACCAATGATTCGGGGTATTACCGCGTTGGCGACCTGGTACCGGGAAAGTACAGAGCAGAGGTCAAGTCGGCTGGTTTTTCCACCGTGGACTTGCGAAACATCGATGTTAGCGGGGGCAGCACGACCCGTGTGGACGCGCAGCTCCGGGTGGACGCCACGCGCCAGACTATTGAGGTCCTCGCGGAGGCGCCTCTTATCGATTCCTCCGCTTCCAACGTCAGCACAACGGTGGATACCGCCATCATTCAAGATGTCCCGTTGCAGGGGCGCGACCTTCAGCAACTCACCTTTCTCATCCCGGGCGTCAACAATGTCGGTGGCCCTCCGGGCAGCAACTTCGGTTTTAGTAGCCAGTTCGGGACCTTCCCTGATCCCTCCAACTCCCTGGGGTCGAATATCTCCGTGAATGGTGGGCAGGGCGGAGCCAACGCTTGGTATCTGGACGGAAGTCTGAATCTCTCGAGCTTCGCCGAGAACGTGGTAATCAATCCGACACCTGACGCTGTGGCCGAGTTTCAGGCCATTACTACAGGTCTTGCGGCGGAATACGGAAGAACCGGGGGCGGCGTATTCAGCGTGGTGCTCAAGTCGGGAACCAACGCCTTTCATGGTGATGGCTACTGGTTCCTTCGCAACGACGCCACCAACGCCCGCAATCCGTTTACCTCTATCGATTCTGCAGGTAAATTGATCAAGGATCGGCAGCTTCGCTTTAACAATTTCGGCGGGACGATCGGGGGTCCGGTCACCATCCCGAAGCTCTACAACGGCAAGGACAAGACCTTTTTCTTCTACTCGCTCGACAAAACCGTCCTCCACCTCCTCGGCAATCAGACCTTCACCGTACCTACCCCCCGGATGAGGAATGGAGACTTCAGCGAAGACGCCAACGTAGTCAATTACGGCATCGCCGATCCCTACTCCGCCGTCGGGCCCGACGCGAATGGCCTGTTTAAACGCGACAAGTTCCTCAATCCCGGCGGCAGCCTGGCCACATCCATTCCCGCGAACCGCCTGGATCCGATCGCCTTGTATTACATGAAATCGTTCCCGCTACCCAACTACAACAGCCCGCTGAGTGGCTGCCCGATGGGTAAGGATGGGTATCTCATCTGCGACAACTTCCTCGGCAGCGTGGGTAGCAGCCAGAATCCTTTAAAATCCTCCCTGAAGATTGACCATCAGATGAGCAATAAGAGCCGCTTTTTCGCTGAGTGGCTTTATAGTCCGGTGCCCTACCGGAACTACCGCGTTCCATGGACCGGAGCCACGTTCCCTTGGCAGCAGACCGGCTATGGCGCCAAATATCCAGTCGACTTCACCAGCAACATCCTCGCGTTCGGCAACACCTATTCCTTCCAACCGACTCTGATCAATGAATTCCGGGCAAGCTTCAGCCGGCAATACATGACTACTAACCCCTCGCATCCCTATCCCGACTCGATTACCGATCAGACGAACGTCCAGGCGCAACTGGTGGCCGCAAAGATCCCCATCGATCCCTATTTCCCGCTGCCAGCCTTCTCCATTAGCGGGCCCGGTGGCGGCTCCATGTCCATCGGGCCCCAGGCTTGGGTCAACATGAACACGGCCGCAGAGGCTTACACGATTCTCGATAACGTGACCAAAATCATCGGACAGCACACGGTGAAGGTAGGTTTCCTTTATCGATTGGAGCATAGCGCGTACGAGAGCGGATTCCCGACCGGATTCAATTTCAGTGGCAGTCTCACTAACGACCCAATTACCGGGCTGGGCGGCAACGGCCTGGCCCAGTTCCTGCTTGGAGCCGTAACCAGTAGCGGGCGCGATTCCAGCACCGGCGTAATGTGGACGCCTTATGAGCGCTTCCGCTACTGGGGCTTCTTCGTTCAGGACGACTTCCGCGTCACGAAGACCCTGACCCTCAACATCGGCCTCCGCTACGATATCAACGGTCTCTATCGCGTGCGTACCGGCAACGCAACGAATTTCTGCCTGAGCTGCATGAACCCTCTCACCAACCTGCGTGGTCAGCTGGTGTTTGAAGGAGATCCCCATTTCCCCAAGGGGGACATCGCTCCGGCAAACAAGAACAGTTTCGCCCCGCGGTTCAACTTCTCGTGGTCGCCGACAGCCGACCGTAAGACCGTGATCCGTGGCGGTTACGACATTTTTTACAGCAACGCTTTCAGCATGATCAATTCACCGGGCCAAGCAGCCGCTAACGCGCCCTGCTGGAACCAGGAGTTCGACTGGCAAGGCAGCTTTTATCCCGACAAATGCGCACCGCGTTCCGGGCAGTGTGTCGCATTCCCACTGAGCGATCAAACCACGGATAAGAACAGTCTCACCACTCCGCCGAAAGCGTCCGGCTTCCCCGCTGCACGCAAGGATCCTTTGCTGGGCGGTTTCATTCAGTTTTTCACACCGCCGTCACACGATCCGATGGTACAGACCTGGCATTTGGAAGTGGAGCGCGAACTGCCGGGCGACATGATGGTGAGTATCGGCTACGTGGGCAACCACGGGACGCACCTCGTGGGTGAAGCGTTTCGCCAGTACAACTTTGTCCACACTGCTGACAGGCTAAAATACCGGACTCAACTCAATGCAACGGTGCCCATAACGGACTACTTCTCTGGCGCGGCGGCGGATGCGCTAACTAAGATCTGGGGTCCCGCGACGCAGCGTTCCCAGTTATTGCAGGATTATCCGGCTTTCGGCGGAATCCAGAACAACGTGGCCTTCGACGGCACCAGCATTTATCACGGCATGAACGTCCGGGTTCAGAAACGCCTGTCGCACGGCCTTGAATTCATCGCCGCTTACACTTTCTCCAAAAAGATTACCAACGCTCAGACCACCAATATGGCCACCATGCTCGTCAACCCGTTCTCCTACGCCAGGGGCGGTGGTGTGGGGGGCCGGTACGGCGCCTCGGGCGGCATTTACGGGAGTTTCCAGGACATTGACAATAAGAATGCCGACCGCGCCATCGCCGCCGACGATATCCCCCACATGCTCAACTTCGTCGGCAGCTACGAATTGCCGTTTGGTAAGGGGCACGCGTTCCTCCGCCAGGGTGGTGTTGTCAATGCTCTATTGGGAGGATGGCGCTTCATTGGCAACTTCAACGCGGCCAGCGGAATTCCGCTCAGAGTAGGCTGTCCGGGCAACGAGATGACTAGTCGGTGTAACCTCGTCGGCCCCATCTCTTACGGGAAGGGAGACAAACAGGATCGCATTGCGCAGTGGATCAATCCCTCCGCCTTCGTACCTCCCTACGGCACCGACCAGAATTTCTGGGCTCATTACGATCCGACGGACAACCGAACCTGGCAGTTTGGCAACGCCGGAGTGCGTCTGCCGGGCCTCCGAAGTCCCGGTTACTGGAACATCGATTCCTCGCTAGCCAAACAGTTCCATTTCACGGAGCAGCGGTATGCCGAGTTCCGGTGGGAGGTGTTTAATACCCTCAACCACCAGAACCTGGGCATCCCGAACACCAACTTCTGTTTGCCGCAACTTGCCGACGGCACTACTGACCGGGTGCATCAGGCCGGATGCAGCTTCGGTCGCATTACCGACGTCCAAACCGATCCACGAGCGATGGAGTTTGTGCTGAAGTTCATCTTCTGAGCACCCGGAAAGGCAATTCGTGCATGTCCGGTGGGTTTCCTGAAAATCGCTTTCAATGCGATTCGCGAGTCCCGGAGTGTGTCAACATATGGAGCATTGGCTCGGCAGTATCTCGTGCCTGCCGTTACGCGCGCGCTCAAGGTTCTCGAATTTTTGACAGCTTTCCAGGGTGCGCCGCAACAGGAGAACTACGCGCTGGATCTCGGTCTGTACTATCTGCGCCAGCGTCTGTATGCCAAGGCGCTGGGGACATTGACGAGGGCGGAAAAGTGCCACTCGGATTCGATCTATCTCGAGCTGGGGCTGAGCTTGGCGCAGGTTCTCGGCGATGATCCTGACCGCGCGATCGCCCCTTGCCGGAGAATTCTCGCCAAAGAGCCAAATTTTGGCCCGGCGCGGCTACTGCTGGTGCTGGCCTTTTACATGAACGGCGAAAATCAGAACTGCGCGGCGCAATCGGCGGCGGACCTCCATCAGCCCGGTGGACCTCCGTATCTCCATTACTTACTTACACGCGGCCTCGCTGCTCAAGCTGGACTCTAAAGAATATGCTGTCATGTTGCATGACCTCGAAGAGAGGCGAAACGCGGAATCCCGGGCTGCTCGTTCTGCTATTTCGCGTTAAGCAAAGTGCACCAGAAAATGAGCGGTGAAGGCGCCGCAATCGCCGATTTGGAGGAGCTGGTGACGCGCGTAGATCCGGAATTTTCGCAGGGTTGGTACCGGCTGGCCAACCTGTATCAACACGCCGGGCGGCACAATGATGCGTCGAAAGCGCTGGCGCGATTCCGCAGCATCAAGACCGAGCAAACCGACCGCGAGACGGAGTATCTGCGGAAAGTGTTTTTGTCGGCCTCGGGCGCAGAACAGCCGGCGAAATAAACCAACCGGCTCTCCGATGCCACTTGGTCTAGTGCGGCTTGCGCTGAATGCAATTCGCGCTGACGCAGATTCAACGCTGCGGAATAACCGGCAGCAGAATGTAGGATACACGCGCGGCGGAGTGGTGAACCTGGTTCTCGGCAGTCACCCACTTCGTCTCGTCGTAGTTGTTCCCGCCCGTATTAAGGTTCCGGTCGAAGCGCGGAAAGTTGCTGCTCGAGACTTCGAGGAGAATCCTGTGGCCGGGCCCGAAGTAGTTGCTGGTCGCTTCGAGATCGATTGGGATTTCGTAAACTTCGCTGGCCTTCATCCACATCTTCTTTGTGAAGCCTTCGCGGAATCGAGCGCGGAGTATACCTTCCTGCACGTTATAGGCTTTTCCGTCAGGATACACATCTACGAGTTTGGCCGTGAAGTCGGTATCTTTGGCCGATGACGAGGCATGCAGCACGACCTTCAGCGGCCCCGTCACTTCGATGCCTTCTTTCAATACCGGCGCGCTGTAAACGAGGACGTCACTTCGATTCTCAACCTCCGACTGATCGTAGCTCCCATCGGCGTGCGGATCGCCGGTACAGCAGATGGGACCGCCGCGTGACGGCACCGGATTACCGGGGTCGTAAGTATATCGATCGGGCGGCTCCTGCTGTGGCGCTACTGTCGAAAGCGTTCCAGTCCCGGTGCGGCTGTTGGCGTGACCATCACTATGCAGGTAGTAGCGCGTATATTTCGTTCGAGCCAGCGGCCACTCCTGTTCCCCGCGCCAGGCGTCCTTGCCCATGACGTAGAGCATGACCTTCGGCCGCTTCGTCACGCCGTTGTCGATGCCTTTCAACCAGTGGTCGAACCACTGCAGATAAAGTGAATAGAATTCGAACCTGGCATCACCGAGATCCCGTCCCCCTACCACCGTATGTTCCGAGGTGCCGGTTTCCGACTGGCAATGATACGTCGGCGAAATCACGGCGAACTGATTGTCCCGCGCCAGGGAGCTCTCCGCGTTCGTGCGGAGAAGGTTAAATTCGAGCAGGACTTCGGCGACGCCGAAGTCGTACCAAGAGCCAATGTGGAGCGCGGGTACGTTGAACCGCTCGTTGCCCTTCAGATAACCGAACTGATCCCACCATGGGTCGGTCAGTTCGCGAGAGACCATGTCGTCCCAGTCGCTCGGTGCCGCTCCGGCACGCGCTGTCATGCCCACGAGCGGCAGAGTTCCCCACACCTTGCGCAACTGGCTGTCCGGGATGTTCGGTGCAGGTTTGCTGCGATCCTTATTCCCTTGGTTCGAGAACCAACCGAGCCCGCTGGCGAAATCCATATTGCCTGCTTTGCGGGCGCCAAAGTAGTAATAGCGATCGCCGGCCGCGCCAATTGAACTACCGGCGGCTTGAGGGATCATGGCGGTCAAATTCGGGTGTCGCAATTGCGCTTGCAGGATTTGGACGTCGCCGACGTAGGAGCATCCGTAGGTGCCGATCTTGCCGTTCGACCAGGACTGTTTGGCGAGCCAATCAGTGGTGTCATAACCGTCGGTGACGTCGCCGGCGAATGCAGTGTAGTCACCTTCAGAAGCATACCGTCCGCGCGTATCCTGAACGGCGACGACATAGTCTTGTCCGGCGAACGCGCGCGCGGCGCTGTTCGGCTTCACGTAGGGCGCCTTGTTGTAAGGCGTGCGAATCAGGATGGCGGGCAGTTTGCCGCCGGCGTCGATGGGAAAGTAGAGATCGGTGGACAGTTTGATTCCATCGCGCATCGGAATTTTGACGTTTTCTTCCACTCGGATCTTGTTTATCGGTTCGGGCCAGGAGTCACGCGGAGCGGTTTGGGCCCACGGGAGCGCGGGCATACATGCGGCCGCCCACATCGCGAAGCAAGGAATTCTCATACGTCTTCCTTTCAGCCAAAAAGACAGGAGCGCGCAACGAATGTCGACTTTCGCATCGGCGATTCTAAGCGAGAATCCCTTCGACGATCTTCGCCTCGTAAACCGAAGTCAGCTTCTCTTTCAGGCCGTTGTCATCAAAGGTGAGCTTCTGATAATCGAGTCCGAGCAGGCGAAGCACGGTGGCCTGCCAGTCGGTGACGCTCACGGGGTTCTCGACCGCCTTGTATCCGAGTTCATCGGTATTGCCGTATGAGATTCCTGGTTTCACGCCGGCGCCGGCCATCCAGACGCAGAAGCCGCGCGGATTGTGATCGCGCCCGTCGGAGGCGCCGCCCAACTGCGAAATCGGCAGCCGGCCGAATTCGCCACCCCAGATCACCAGGGTGTCCTTGAGCAGTCCGCGCTGGTTTAGGTCTTCGAGCAGTCCGGCAACCGGCTTGTCAGTGCGAAGACAGCACGAGCGCATGCCGCTTTCCAGATTCGTGTGGTGGTCCCAAATCTGCCCGTTGATATAGATCTGGATATAACGCACTCCGCGTTCGACGAGCCGGCGCGCCATCAGGCAGCGTTTGCCGTAAGAGTCGGTTGCGTCGTCGCCGATGCCGTACATCTGGCAAGTGGCGTCAGTCTCCTTGGAAATATCGAGAGCATCACTGGCTTGCATCTGCATGCGCGCCGCCAGTTCGTAGCTAGCGATGCGGGCGTCGAGTTGGCCTTCGCCTGGATGATTGCGTTTGTGAATCTGATCCAGACGGCCAAGCAGATCGCGCGTCAGACGGACAACTTCGGACGGCGTCTCGGCCTCGGGCTTGAGATTGAGAATCGGAGAGCCGTTGGTGCGCAGCCGGGTGCCCTGAAAGACCGGCGGCAGAAAACCCGATTGCCAGCTTTGTACTCCGTTGATGGGCAGTCCCAGCGGGTCGTCCAGAACGACGTAGGCGGGCAGGCTCTGGTTTTCCGTTCCCAATCCGTAAATCACCCATGATCCAATCGCCGGACGTCCAGGCATGATTCTGCCCGAATGCACCATGAACAGTGCCGGCTCGTGCTCGGGGTGAATGGTGTACATGGAGCGAATCATCGCGACGTTATCCACTTGCTTCGCGAAGTGCGGCATCAGCTCCGAAACCCAGATGCCCGACTTCCCGTGCTGCTGAAACTTGAAAGGACTACGCATCAGGCCGCCGGCGGCTTTCGGAAACGAGACGTCATTCGCGATCTTGTCGAAATACGGCTCGCCGTGATGCTTATCCAGCATCGGCTTGGGATCAAATAGGTCCACATGGCTCGGCGCGCCATTCATGAAGAGCTGAATAACAGACTTCGCCGTTGCCGGAAAATGCGGCGCTCGCGGCTTGAGATCGTAGATCCCTTCCTGCGTTCGATCATTCACACTGGCCGCGCCGTATAAATCCTTGCTGAGCAGCGAAACCAGGGCCGCACCCTGCAGCCCATCCACGGCCCGCTCAAAGAAGGAACGCCGCGTCACTGCTTGTTTTCCGACCGGTTTTGACTGCTGGTCATGCATGCCGATTGCTCCTCAATCGATGTAGATGAACGCGGCAGAGTTCATTAAGGTGTGACAAAACTCGGCCAGCGCCGTACCTGCCGGATCGTGGACGCCTGGATTTGAAGCTTCCGTGGCGGGCTTGGCGGCAAAGCTCGAGCCGGCTGCAGATTGCGCCTTCGTGCCCTGCACTTCCCGCAGGCGCCGCACGGTATCCAGGCTGATCTTTCGCTCTTCCTCGCTCGGCGGACGGCTCAGCGCAATCCAATATGCCCGCTCGATCTGTTTTTCCGGATCCTGCCCGGCCTCTTTTCGGACGCGCTCCGCAAGAGATTCCGCTAGCCTGGCTATCATGGCGTCATTCATCATATGGAGAGCCTGTGGCGCGATCATGGAGATGCTGCGTTCCATACAATTGGGGCTCATCGCCGGCAGATCGAACGACTCCATCACGGTCGGCAGCTTGGTGCGACGCTGTTCCACGTAGATACCGCGGTGCCATCCCCTGTCGGTGCCGACGGGCGTAACCAGGCCGTCATCACGAATCACCACCGGCTCGGGCTGGCCGAATCTTGATTCATCCAGCTTGTTGGAGATCAGCAGCAGAGTATCGTAAAGTACCTCGGCTTCCATGCGTTTCATCGGCATGCGCGAGAGAAGCTTATTTCTGGGGTCGGCTTTTTCAACGGCCGGCGTGAGCGCCGAACTTTGGCGATAGGTGCTTGAAGTCATCATCAGACGATGCATGGACTTGATGCTCCAGCCCTGCTTCACGAACTCCGTGGCGAGCCAGTCGAGCAGTTCCGGTTGGGTCGGCGGCGCTCCCGCCTTGCCGAAATTTCCCACCGTCTTCACGATGCCCGCGCCAAAATGGTGCTTCCAGATGCGATTCACCATCACACGAGAAGTCAGCGGATGCTCGGGCTGGATCAGCCATTTCGCCAGCGCCAGCCGGCGGCCCGTCTTGTTCGCCCCCGGCCACGGAGGCGTCACCACGAACGGGGTCTTCCCGTCCGTCAGGCAGGACGGAACACCTGGACCGACCAGCCGCCCGAAACTGTTGGGATCTCCACGCCGCTGAACATATGTGAAGGAAGGTTCGCCGCGATCCCAGAGCGCGCGTATGCGTGGATCGGGGGCTTTCTTGTACTCGATCGATTTGATTTTTCGTTCCGTCTCGTCGGCCTCTTTGCGGTAAGCCGCGTCAAACGTCTGGAGCTCTTCGGGTTCGACTTTCAGCAGCCGTTCGAATTTAGTTGCCAGATACTTTTGCACTTCGGTGCGGTTTTCGGGGGCGGTGTCCTGCACCTTTTGCAAATCGTCCTGGAGCGACTGCGGGAGTTGCTTTAGCCGTTCGGCAATTATCTTCTTCTTGATCGGCGCGGCCTTTTCCTCGAGTCCCTTCTTTAGCGTTCGGATGGACAGGTCCAGGTTGTGGTTCAGTTCTTCGGCGGCGCGGCGCTCATCCAGGATTTCAACGGGCGTTTTCCCCTGCGGAACGTACGGCAGGTAGCGCAGCATCGGCGCTCGGTACTCCTTGAGGTCGTCATAGACGGAAGGGTGCGGGTTGAGCCAGTCATGCTCGTCTAACGCGCCCTGGAAGACGGCCTTCAAGCGGTAATAATCACGCTGCGGAATCGGGTCATATTTGTGACTGTGGCATCGAGCGCACCTGATCGTCAGACCCATCACACCGGAGCCGAGGACGTCCATCTCATCGGCGATTACTTCCAAACGGTCGTCCGCAAAGCTAATGTTGTGCTCGATAGTGGAATCCGGTGCCATGCGCAGGAAACCGGTTGCGATGACGTTGTCGACCAGTTCCTGCGTCACGGTGGTAGCGTGTTCGTAGTCGGCGAGCTCATCGCCGGCGATTTGTTCGAGCAGGAAGCGGTCGTAAGGTTTGTCGGCATTAAAGGACCGGATCACGTAGTCGCGATAACGCCATGCGTAGGTGCGCGGAACATCGTCAGTGAGCTTGCCGCCTTCTGAATCCGCATAACCCGCCACATCCAGCCAATAGCGCCCCCAGCGCTCGCCGTAGCGCGGGGACCCGAGCAGCCGCTCAATCATCTTTTCGTAGGCCCGGGGATCCTGATCGGCCAGAAAGGTCTGTACTTCCGCAGGTTCCGGAGGCAGACCGGTGAGATCGAAATAAGCCCGCCTCATCAAGGTGAGCTTGTCCGCTTCCGGAGACAGCGTCAGGCCTTTCTCCTCGAGCTTCGCCAGCACGAACGCGTCGATCGGATTCCTGATCCGGCTAGTGTGCCTTACTTGAGGCACTGGGGGCGGTTTGGGCGGCTGGAAGGACCACCACTCGCGGTCTTTATCCGAGATCAGAGGATCTGGTCTCCCATCGGCGACGTCGGGCTGAATGTTACTAACCGGTGCGCCTGCCGCAATCCAACTCGCCAGCTTTTCGGTTTCCGTCGACGTGATCACCTTAATGCTGACGTCCATCAGCTCTTTTTTCGGGGGCATCTCGCCCGACTGAATCCGTTTGAGGATCAGGCTCTGCTCGGGGTGACCAGGCACGATCACCGGGCCCGACTTGCCGCCCTTCAACATAGATACCCGGGAGCGAAGGTCTAGCCCGGCCTCCTGCCGCCGCAGCCCGTGACAAACCGTACAGCGGAGATACATGATCGGAATAACGTCGTGTTCGGTTACTTCTTCGTGAAGTGCGGCCTGGACCTTGGCGGACGGCGCTGCCAGGGACTCAATCCAGGAACGGATCGCTGCCAACACCTGGTCCGAAAGATGCGTCTTTCCTGGCGGCATCTTTCCGTCCCGAACCATCTGATAGAGCTTGCTCTCATCAGGCTTGCCGGGAATGACCACCGGACCGGATTCGCTGCCCTTCATCACGCCATCGAGCGTGCTGAGATTCATTTCTTTGACACGGGTGTCGGCGCCGTGACAGACCGTGCACTTTGCCATTAACACGGGCTGCACATCTGTTTCGAAACTAACAGGCTTCACGCCCGTCGCAGGAGCATTCGAGGGCGACGCTTGAGGCGGACTTGTCTGCGCCAGCAGCAGGAGTGCCGCGCAAGCCATCAAGGCTGGCACTCGGCCCAAGATCGCTCTTGTATGTTCACTCATTTGAAGCCCTCTACGTTCGCGCCGGTGTTCCCCGACAGCCAGCCGAATGTGTGCGCATCAAACTTTTCCGATCTTTCCGATCCATGATATCAGTGTTTCGATTTCCGTGAAGGCCGTTTCATCCCTTTGAAAACGAGTGTCAACGCTCCGGAATCGTAAGTCGAGCGCGCAACTTCGAGGACGAAGGCAACCGGGGACATCATCGTTTACGCACCTGTGTGCGATGGTACCTTCGCTTCTCGCTCAGTCTCCGGGATGTGGAAGAGCTCATGGACGAGCGCGGCTTATCCGTGGACCACACCACGATCTGGCGTTGGACGCAGACTTATGCTCCGGAGGGCTCTGCAAGCTCAAGCCGATGGAGAGATCAGTTAAGCTCCGCCGTCTAAGTGATGGCGAATTGAGCTCAAGCTGCGAGTGCCGCGTTCCACAGTTCGGTCATCGTCGCATCGCACCCCCCGAGTTTGCCCGTCTTGAACTGCCCTTGATCTTCATCTTTCTGCTAGCTCGATTCCGGAGATCGTTACGACCTCGCTGTCGAATCGCTTAAATCCCAAACATCGGCCGGATTTGTTGCTTCACCCTCCGATGGGTCCTACTCCACCAGATTGTTCAAGTACTGGCTGGATCGAACCCTGACGCGACCCGGAAGTTCGCCGTCTTCTTCATCTCTCGCACCGCTCGGTGCGAGGCCGCATAGGCGTCCAACGTGATCTTCGTGGGCACGCCCTTCATTTGCGCTGCGCAGAAACGATTTGGCGGCGTTCACGTCCCGGTTTCGGCTGAGAAAGAAATCGACTGTTTGGCCCGCTTTGTCGACGGCGCGGTATAGGTACACCCATTGTCCGTGAACCCTAATATATATGTTTCGTCCATCCTTCACGATCCGCCGACGGGTCGAGCGTAGCGCCGCCAACGCTTCTCGAACTCCGGCGGGTAGCGCTAGACCCACCAGAGAATCGTTGTATGGGTCACGGAAATGCCGCGGTCTGCCATCATGATCACCAGATCCCGCGAGCTCAGTTTGAAGCTCGCGTACGACCTCACGCACAAAACCATGATCTGTCGGTCGAAGTGCCGTCCTTTGAACAGATCTTCGATCGGGACGAACCGTTGCAACTCTTCATCATCGCCCGCCACCCTCGCGTTTGCACCAGAGCCCCCGGCAAAACCCCATCCGCTCACCCTACCAGATACCCCAGCCCTGAAGTTGCAACACTTCCCGCCGCCGAGCGCAGCCAGATCTGTGACGGCACACGCTCAGTTTCGTCTGGGACGAGACGGTCGTTCGTCCGGCTACAACCCGCGCCGGCGGTCCGAAAACCAGTTTCGCAACGTAGCCGGTTGGGCATCTGGGACGGCAGGACGGCGCGTGGCCTGGACGGCGCGTTCGAGAACTGCCCGGATCTTAATTAATTCCTTCATCGCCATAGAAGTTGGAGTCCGACCTCGGTGCGGCGTGTCGGTTCATGACAAGCGTCAGTAGCCTGCCTTACAATCGAGAGGGCGGGAATCAGTGAAAGTCTGGCATAGGCGGCTTGGTAACGGTGCGGCTTGCAAGATGATGTGGTGCGGCCTTGCCGTAGTGATCCTGATCGCCGGTTCTTTTCTAGCCAGCGCGCAATCTCCGCAGGCGGATCCGGGAAAGAGCGGCGAATTCGAACAGAATGTGCTGCCCATTTTCGAAGCAAACTGCGTTTCATGCCATGGCCGTGCGCTGAAGCTCAAGGAACTCGATCTCAGCAGTTTTGCCGGGGTCATGAAGGGGGGCGAGGCAGGGCCGGTGGTGACGCCGGGTACACCGCAGGAGAGCCGCCTCTACCAGATGGTGGAAAAAGGCGCCATGCCGAAGGGTGGCAAACCACTCTCCACTGACCAGGTCGCGACCATCCGCACATGGATTGAAGCGGGCGCGCCGTCTCAAACGAAGGCGGCGGATACGACTCAGGTGCATGTGACGGAGGATGACGTCCAGCCGATTCTTCTTCTTCGTTGCACGCCGTGTCACGGGCTGCGGCGTCAGGAAGGGGGCTTAGACCTTCATACCCGCACTGCGATGCTGAAGGGTGGAAAATCGGGGTTGGCGCTGGTGCCAGGGAAGCCCGACGAGAGCCTGATCGTCAAGAAGCTGCGTTCCGGCGAGATGCCGCCCAAGCAGGGTCTGGATGATGTCAGCACGAAGCGCATCACACGGCCGGAGATCGACCGCGTGGTGAGTTGGATTCGACAGGGCGCACCAGAAGGGAAACCCGCGGATGCGCAGGATACACGGCCCGACCCGCTGGTGTCCGATAAAGACCGGCAGTTCTGGGCCTTCCAGCCGCCAAAACAGCCGCAGATACCCGCCGTGAAAAATCGCGACCGGGTTCGCAATTCGATCGACGCGTTCTTGCTCAGCAAGCTCGAAGCCAAGGGTCTAACTCTGGCGCCCGATGTGAGCAAGCTCACACTCGCACGGCGCGCTTACTTTGATCTGACCGGTTTGCCGCCCACTCCCGACGAAGTGCATGATTTTCTGGGAGACCGTTCGCCGGACGCATACGAAAAGATGATCGACCGGCTTCTGGCGTCGCCACGTTACGGCGAGCGCTGGGGCCGCGACTGGCTGGATCTGGCGGGCTACGCCGATTCGGAAGGCGGAAAACTCGCGGCCGATCCGGTACGTGCGGTGGCCTGGCGTTACCGCGACTATGTGATCCGATCGCTCAACGCAGGCAAACCTTACGATCGATTTCTTCTGGAACAAATCGCAGGCGATGAGCTGATGGATTACGAACACGCGCCGGCAGTGACGGCGGAAATGATGGATAACCTGATCGCCACCGGATTTCTGCGAATGGGCCCGGATTCGACCAATGACAAAGCGACAAACTCGGTTGAGGACCGGCTGGACGTGATTGCCGATGAGATGGACATTCTGGGCTCAGGAATCATGGGGCTCACGATGCGGTGCGCCCGGTGCCACAGCCACAAATACGATCCCATTCCGCAGCGCGACTACTACCGCATGGTCGATGTTTTTAAAGGTGCCTACGACTATTACGACTGGATGATGCCGCAGAAAGATCCGCTGGCCAAGATGGCGACTCCCATACGGTACCTGCCGTACGTAACACCTGGGCAGACGCCGGTCCAGGTCATGCGAGAGCAGGAACAACGCGAACTGGCCGATGGGGAAGTGGACCGGAAAATTTCCGCATTGAAAGGAGCTCTCGAGGAGAAGGCCGCGCCGATCAAGAAGAGAATGCTTGACCAGAGGCTCGCGCAACTGCCGCAAGGCCTACAGGACGACCTGCGCAAGCTGCTGGATACACCGCCCGAGAAGCGGGACCCGGTACAAAAATATCTGGCCGAGAAATTCGAGAAGCTGCTGAAAGTAGAAGGGGCAGAATTGAAGGCCGCGGATGCCGAGTACCGGCGAACGGCCGATGATACGGAACGGCAGATCAAATTGCTCGAAGTGAAGAAGCCGCCCGCGCCGAAAATAAGAGCGCTCTGGGACCGGGGAGAGCCATCACCGACTTATCTTCTGCGCCGCGGCGACCCCGGGCTGCCGGGGCCTCTACTGGGTCCTGGAGTGCCGGCCGTTCTCACCGACGGCAAGACTCCCTTCGTGCCGAAGCCGCCATTTCCGGGCTCGAGTTCCACAGGACGTCGGCTGGCCTTTGCCAAATGGCTGATCGCGCCGGACAATCCGCTGACGGCGCGCGTGATGGTGAACCGGATGTGGGCGGGCCATTTCGGACAGGGAATCGTGAAATCGCTGGGGAATTTCGGGCGCACCGGAACGCCCCCGAGCCATCCGGAACTGCTCGACTGGCTGGCCACGGAGTTCGTGCGCCAGGGCTGGGATCTGAAGGCCATGCACCGGCTCATTATGACCTCAAGCGCGTATCGCCAGAGCTCAACCGTAACGGCGACGCGGGCTCAGGCTGATCCGGATAATGTGCTGTTGTCCCGGATGCCAATGAAGCGCATGCAGGCCGAGCTTCTTTACGACTCACTGGTCATGATGTCGGGGCGGTTGAATGACACGCGATATGGGCCGCCAGAGCCCGTTCAGGTACGCGATGACGGGTTGGTGACGCCAATCAGCACGGACAAAGGCTGGCGCCGCAGCATTTACGTAGCGCAGCGACGCACGGAAGTTCCCACGCTTCTCGAGAGCTACGACTTGCCGCCGATGAGCCCGAACTGCCTGGAGAGGAATACGTCTACCGTAGCCATTCAGGCGCTTCATTTACTGAACAACTCAATGGTCGAAAAGCTGGCGGCCCTTTTCGCCGAGCGCGTGAGAAATGAAGCCGGGGACGAACCTGAAGAGCAGATCGAAAAAGCTTACTGGATGGCACTCAGCCGCCCGCCGGCGGAGGACGAGAAGGCCGAGAGTTTGCGTGCTTTGAGCCGTTTCCGGCGATTGGAACACACCACGCAACCGGCCGCGGCCGCGGATCAGAGAGCGCTGGCCTCTTTTTGCCATGCTCTGGTGAACTCCGCCACTTTCCTTTATATTGATTAACAATGGAGTCTTCAATGCACAGGCTTCTAACGGGCAAGACCACAACCCGCCGCGGCTTTTTTAACCGCGTATGCGACGGGATCTACGGAACTGCCCTGGCTACGGTCTTAAGTGGAGATGTGTTTGGGAGTTTGACCCCTCTGATGGCGTCCGAGATAGACCCGGACCTGCCGGAAGGTCACCGGCGGAGTTACGACGTTAAACCGCGTTCGCCTCATTTCTCGCCCAAAGCCAAGTCCATTATCCAACTGTGTATGAACGGCGGCCCCAGCCAGGTGGATTTGTTCGATCCAAAACCTACGCTCGAGAAACACAGCGGAGAAACCTACGAGACTTCAGGCGGCCAGGCGGATGTGGATCACAGCGGCAAGCTGTTGCGAAGCCCGTTCACCTTCAAGCAGTATGGCAAGTCCGGCCGGTGGGTCTCGGAATTGATGCCGCATGTGGCACATCACGTGGATGACATCGCGCTGATCCGCTCCATGCAGACGGTGCACTTCAATCACGAACAGGCGCTGTTCATGATTCACTCGGGGCGGCCCATTCCCGGACGGCCGTCGATGGGATCGTGGGTGGTCTTCGGGCTGGGCACCGAGAATCAGAATCTACCCGCGTACGTGGTGTTAGACGATCCACTGGGTCTTCCGATCAATGCAAACTGGAACTGGCAGAACGGATTTCTTCCGCCGCTGTATCAGGGGACGCGCTTACGGTCGGTCGGATCACCGGTTCTCGACCTGCAGCCGGATTTTGAAAGGCCCGCCGAGGTAATGAGAGCCGAGCGCGACCTCATCTCGCGCCTGGATCAGTTGCACAAACGCAATCACCCGAACGAGCTGCAGTTGGACGCGCGCATCGCCAGTTATGACCTGGCGGCACGGCTGCAACTGGAGGCCAGTGACGCGCTGGATATAGGCAAGGAGACTGCGGCGGTCCGGGAAATGTACGGCGTTGGCCAGGAACCGACCGATTCATATGGCAGACGCTGCCTGATGGCCCGCCGTCTGGTGGAGCGCGGGGTGCGCTTCGTGCAGCTCTACATCAACGGACAAATCTGGGACAACCATAGCGCGCTTGAAAGCGGCATGAGAGATGCCAGCCAGCGGACAGACAAGCCAGTAGCTGGTTTGCTCGCTGATCTGAAACAGCGTGGATTGCTGGATAGCACGCTAGTAATATGGGGCGGCGAATTTGGCCGTTCGCCCATTGCGCAAACCGACGCCGGTCCGTCGGCGGGCCGCGATCATAATCCAAAAGCATTCAGTTTGTGGATGGCGGGCGGGGGCGTGAAGCCTGGCGTCGTTTACGGCGCCACGGATGATATCGGGTATGAGGCCGTCGAGAACAAAGTCAGCGTCACCGATTGGCACGCCACGATTCTGCACCTGCTGGGCCTTGACTACCAAAAGCTGGTTTTCGATCAAAGCGGCCTGAAAGAGAAGCTAACGTCGGTTTTCGAAGCTCGCATTGTCAAAGAAATCCTCGCCTGACGCGGCAGCTCACTTCGGCTTCCGCCAGCTCCGTGTTCCTTCTTCGATGACGATATGGCGATCGGCAGGGACGGCGCTAAGGGTATCTACGGCGCCGCTGGGCCATCGTACGGTCATACGGTCCACCCTGGTTGCCGCGCCTAATCCAAAATGCAAGCGCAGATCGCTCTGTGAAAGATAGCTGCCGCCGCTGCGGACCTCATCAATCTGCCGCAGAGCTCCTGATTGAATCTCCACGCGCGCCCCGATGCCATCGCGATTGGATTTCGCGCCGATGAGTTGCACGCCCAGCCAGTGATTCGCCGCGGGACCTTCCGGGATCAGCAGCGAGGGCCTCTCGTGTAACTCATTCGACAATATGGCGAGGCGGCCGTCATTCAATAGATCCGCCGTGGCTGCACCCCGGCTGGAATGCGGGGTACTCAAAGCCGGACCGGAAATTGACGTGACATTTTCGAAGCGCCCGTCCCGCAGATTGCGGTAGAGCAGCTTGGGCTGGCGATAGGAGGAGTCGCTCTTGGCCGAGTCGATTTCCGGAGTCAGGTGGCCATTCACCATGAGAACATCGCTCCAACCGTCGTTATCGAAGTCCGCTGCGATCACGCCCCAGCCGAGGAGATTGCGCAGTCTGCCCAAACCGGCTTGAAAAACCTGGTCTGAGAACGTGCCGTCGCCATTATTGTGATAGACGTTCGGGCTGTCGTCGGAGAAGTTCGTCTTCACCACGTCCAGAAAGCCATCATGATCGTAGTCGAGCGTAGCCACGCCCATGCCCGCCTGTGCTTCGCCGTCTTCGTTGTAAGCAAGACCGGAGGCGATGCCGGCATCTTGAAACGTGCCTTTGTGCTGGTTGTGATACAGAATGCTCGCCGCCGAATCGCAAGCTACATAGATGTCGGGCCAGCCGTCATTGTCATAATCGAACGTCAGAACGCCCAGGGCGTAATGCCCCTCTGTTTTGCGGATGCCGGATGGCTCGCTCACATCGGTGAATGTGCCGTCGCCGTTGCCGTGATAGAGATAGTTCACGGCGGTGGGAAGGCCGCGGGGCCCGCAAGCGATGGGAATCCCCTTGTACTGGCAGAACTCTCCCGAGCCGGGCTTTGGAACGTTGGAGAAGTTCAGGCCCAAGTCCACATAATTCGCGACGAACAGGTCGAGCTTGCCGTCCCGATCGTAGTCCAGAAATGCGCAGCCTGAGTTCCAGCGCCCGTCCGCACCCGCCACTCCCGCGTGCTCGGCTATTTCGGTGAACGTGCCATTGCCATTGTTGTGATAGAACCGGTTCTTTCCGTAGTAAGTGACGAACAGGTCGTCATAGCCATCGTTGTCGAAATCGCCAACGCAAGCTCCCTGGCCCCAGCCCGAGTAGTCCAGACCAGCATCACGCGTCACATCCGTGAATGTTCCATCGCGGTTGTTGCGATACAGATGACTCGTTGAGCGCGTTGCTTCACCGCTCGGTTCGAGGCGCGTTCCATTCACCACGAACACGTCGACATAGCCGTCCCGGTTGTAGTCGATAAAAGCCAGACCGCTGCCATTCATTTCGAGAATGTATTTCTTGTTGGTGGTGCTGCCGGAGATATTGACCGCAGGCAGCCCAGCCTTCGCGGCGGCGTCTGTGAATTTTACGAGCCATTTGTCGCTGAACGCAACCGCGCAAACTAATCCGGTGAGTGAGAGGATCGGGAGCCATCGCATGGCGGTTGGCATGAGCTCAGCGCGAAACCGGCATGAGAATGTCCTGAGTCTGCCTCGCCAGTATCTCCTCTTCTCGACGGCTTCCCAAGGCCGAAAATGTACTGCGGGCCGCAGCCGCCTCTTGTGCGCGTCCCTGCCGCACGTAGATCTGAGCCATCTTGTAATACGGCAGTGGATATTTGGGATCCAGGGCGACGGCACGTTTGAAATCCGCCAGCGCCCCGGAAAGATCGTTCTGGTCCATGCGAATTTTGCCGCGCAAGAAGTACGAGGGCGCGAACTTGGCGTTAGCCTGAAGGGCGCGATTCACGGCGTCGAGGGCCTGCGGCCGCAAACGCGGCGAGGCGCGGTAGAGGACCATCGCTTCGAGGTGCGCGAGATAATGGTCGGCTTTCGGATTCTTTAGACCGGCCTCGATGATGCTCCGGGCTTTCTCCAGATTGCCAGTTACGTAATAAAGAAATCCGAGGCCCTCGCGAGAGGCATCGACGCCGGGGTCCTTCTCGAGGGCAGCAGTGTAGCTGGTAATCGCTTCGCGGTATCGGCCCAGACGAAATTGCGCGAGACCCAATAGCGACAGGAGTGCGACAGAGCCGGATGACTTGCCGATGGCAGGCTCGAGTACCGCGACGGCTTCCAGGTATTTCTCCTGCCGAATTGCGTTCACAGCCGCGTCGGCGCAAAACGTGTCGTTTCCGGGCTGAATGCCACACGCCGCCATGATCGGGGAGATGCTTTCAGGCTTACCCAAGCCCTCCAGGACTTTGCCGCGCAAGTACAGAACATCCGGCTTGCGATCCGCCGTAATGGATTCGAGCGATTCCAAAGCCGACGTGAGAGCGCCACTCTTGTATTGCGCGAGCGCGAGGTTGTAGGTCACCGATTCCGCATCAGGCTTCACCTCATGGGCTTTCTCCAGTACGCGAGCCGCGCCTGCGTAATCTTCGCAGTCGGCCAGACCCAACCCTGCGGCCACAAGAGCCTCGAAGTTCGTGGTGGTGTCGCCGGCCGCGCGGAAGAGTCGCACAGCCTCTTCTTTGTTTCCCTGCCGCTGGTCGAGGGCAGCAAGCTGTAGTTGCGCCGCGGTAAACGACGGCAGAATTTCAAGCGCCCGGCGAAATGAAGTGGCGGCTTTATCGAGCTTGTTCTGCCTGGTGTAAACGATGCCCAGAGCGTTGTAGAGGATGGCGGAGCGAGAATAGCGCTCCAGACCGGCAAAGATCTGATCTTCGGCCTTGGTCAAATCGCCGCGTTCGATGAGCGGCAGCACCGAGAAAAGATATTGCTGCTCCTCTGCGGACGGCGCCTGGGCCCTGCCTGGTAATGCCAGAATCAAAATGAATAATATTCCTGCCAGCAGCCGCAAGCGCAGAATCCCGATCTCACAATGGTCGAATCTGGAACCGCTGTGTGTCAACCGGCGTTGATAAACTTGGTGCATGGTGCTGCTGGCGCTGATGCTGTGGTTCGCCGGAGGAGCCGTCGCGGGTTCGGCACAAACGGCCCGCGCGCATCTTGGTGCCGGCAATCAATTCATGCAGGCGGAACGCTACGCCGAAGCAGCGGAGGAATTCCGGCAGGCGTTGCGGGATGAACCGGCGCTGACGCATGCCCGCGATCAGCTCGCCATCTGCTATTTCGAGCTTCGTGACTACACGCAGGCGCGGCCGCTATTCGATCAGATGCTCGCGGTCAAGAGTTCCGCCGGTATGGCGACATATTACCTGGGCCGGATAGATCTCATTGAGGGCAATCTTGATTCCGCTATCCGGCGCTTCGGCTCGCTGCCACGCCATAACCCGGTACGCGATGAGCTCTATTACTCGGGCTCTGCATCCTACAAGCAGGGAAAGTATTCGCAGGCGGTTGAGGTGCTGAAGCAGGCCGCTGTTCAAAATCCGCGCGATGCCCGCGTTCATCAGATGCTGGCTCGCAGTTACCAAAAGCTGGAGCAGCGCGATCAGGCCGAAAAAGAGTTTGCCGAGACCCGCCGGCTTCACAATTATTACCTGGACGGGTCAGTCGCCATCAGCCGCTGCCGCGCTCTGTTGAGCCACAGCCAGAACGACGCGGCGTGGGAGCTATGCCGGCCGCTGACGGACACCGACGACGTCGATAAACTCGTTGCCATCGGCATGCTCTTCGGCGAGGCAGAAAAGTATCCACAGGCGCTCACGGTATGGGAAAAAGCAGAACCGCTCGACCCGGATTCGTCCGAGATCCAGTACAATCTCGCGCTGACCTGTTTTCACCTGAAACAAATTCTTCAGGCGCGCCGGCACGCGGCCGAGGCGGTTCGCTTCCGTCCGGACTTCGTCGAAGCCAACATACTGTACGGCACGATCTTGTACATGGGCGCTGAAGACTCCGAAGCGCTGAAGGTGCTCACGCATGCGCATGAGCTGAAACCCGATGATTCCTCGGTACGGCGGCTGCTGGCCGAGGAGTTGACGATCGCGGCCGAGCGTCAGGCCAAACAGCAGAACTGGAAACAGGCGGCGGAACTGCTGGAACGAGCCCGCGTGCTCGAGCCAGGTTCGGCGCGGATCGATTCCCGTCTGGCGGAAATACGCGCGCAGGCCGCTGGGCGCGATTGACAATTCGCAACCAACTCATTTACGATCCATCAAACGACATGAAAACCGGGTCCGAAGGAGAAATTCGTGAACAGACCGTTTCTTAGTGTGTCGCGAGTGCTGTGTCTTGTCGTATTCCTGTCCGGCGTTGCTTACGCCGCCATAGATCGTGGAGCCATTCAAGGTACCGTGGTTGATCCGCAAGCCGCCGTCGTACCCGGCGTCCGCGTCGAAGTTAAAAATATTGCGACCGGGGTGACGACGAACACCGTTACGAACGACTCCGGGTTCTACGCTGTGACCGAGTTGGTTCCGGGAATCTACAAGGTCCGCTTCGTTAGCCGGGGCTTTTCTTCGATCGAGTTTTCCAACGTCGAGGTAAGAGCTGGCACCAAGGCTATCGCAGACGCGACACTCAAGGTCGGCGAAGTCGCGGAGACGATTGATGTCCGGTCGGAGGCGCCGCTGGTCGAGGCCACGGCGTCGAACTTTAGCACAGGCGTGCAGAGTCAGATTTTGAACGACATTCCGGTACAGGGCCGCGACATTCAGACGCTGGTTCAGCTTCTGCCCGGGGTCACGCAATCGGTCGGGCCGTCGGGCTCGGTGTTCGGATTCGACAGCCAGTTCGGCGGGTTTCCCGACCCGACGCATATCGTCGGCTCCGGCATCAGCGTCAACGGCAGCCAGGGCGGGGCGAATGCGTGGTATTTAGATGGCACGCTCAATGCGGCGCTCGGTCCCGAAAGCGTGGTGGTGAATCCGTCGCCCGACGCTATTGCAGAATTTGCAATTGTGAACAACGGCTTAGCCGCGGAGTGGAGCCGCACGAGCGGCGCGGTGATGAACGTGGTGTTAAAGTCGGGCACCAACAACTTCCACGGAAGCGGATACGGATTTAATCGCAATTCCTATTTCAGCGCGAGCAACCCGTTTCAGCGGCGAGATGCGCAAGGGCGGGCGTTTCTCTCGCCCAAGGTGAACTTCAATGATATCGGGGGCACGATCGGCGGGCCGATCCGCAAGAATAAAACATTCTTCTTCACGTCTTGGGAAACGTCGTTCCTTCACGAGACGCAGCCGCGTATTTATTCCGTGCCTACGGCCAAAAACCGATTGGGGGATTTTACGGATCGCCCGGATTTGGCGCAGGTCTGTGATCCGACGAGCGGCGTGACCAACTGCATCTACGATCCCTACTCGACGACAGGCCCGGACGCGGACGGCCTTTTCCATCGCACTCCGTTTCCGACTTCCGTGATTCCGCAGAGCCGCATCGATCCGCTTTCGAAATTCTATTCGGACAGTTTTCCGATACCGAATTTTCTCGATCCGCTGCAGCAAGGTGCAGATGGATGCCTGGCGCTGTGCAACAATTTCCTCAGCGCCGTAGGCAGCAGCCAGACCACCCACAACATGTCGGTAAAGGTGGATCATCAATTCACCGATCACAGCAAACTTTTTGTGGAGTACCTGCTGAACCCAAGCTGGTACAAGAATTTTCGATTGCCCTGGACCGGCCCCACGGCGAATACGAACGGCATTGCGGGGGCCCAGCCGTACCGCACCATGAACCAGATCGTCACCATCGGCCACACCCACACTTTCGGAGCTTCGCTAGTCAATGAAGCGCGAGCCAGTTTCAGCCGGCAAAATCAGCTCGCGTCACAGAATCCGGATGCGTTGGTCGGCAATGACGAAATCAAAAAGAGGATCCAGGGACTGAACTTCATCCTGGATCAATTCGGCCCGGTGCCGGTGATTGGAGTTGGCGGCGTGGGCTTCGGGCCGCAGCAATGGCAGAATGCCATTCAGGGAGTGGACGCGTTCACCCTGCTCGATAACGTCAGCAAGATTGTCGGCAAGCACACGGTAAAGACCGGGCTGATGTGGCGTCGCGATCGCAACTGGAACCTGGCGAGCTGGGGATACAACCTGAGTTTCGGCGGCGGGCTCACGAATGATCCGGTAAGCGGCTTGGGCGGCAATGGCCTGGCGCAATTTTTGCTGGGTGCGGTGGACACCGGCAGCGGTACCGGAACGTATCATGCGCCCTACCAGAGCAGCGATTACTGGGGTTTTTACGTGCAGGATGATTACAGGATCACGCCCAACTTCACGTTGAATATCGGATTGCGCTATGACTTGTTCGGCTGGTTCCGAGAACGCCACGACGCGCTGGCCAATTTCGATTTCAATCAGGAGAATCCGCAGGTCCCGTATAAGGGCCGCATCGTTTATTTCGGCACGCCGTCGCACCCCGGCCGCAACGTTTTCCCCGCGAACAAGAATAGCTGGGGACCGCGGGTCAACTTCTCGTGGTCGCCCTTCGCTGATCGCAAGACCGTGATCCGCGGCGGATACGACATCATCTACAGCAACGGGATCAGCGCCGCGTTCGGCGATCAAAACGGCGCAATCAGCGCTCCGGCATACGCCAATTACTTCGGCTACAACGGCGATTTCACCGGAATGCGCCCAGCCTTTCAGTTCAGCAAAGGCGCTCCGGACCTGGGGGTGCCGCCGGTGGATCAGGTGAAAAAGGACGACAACCAGTTCCTCACCACCGGTCCAGGGGCTTTTCTCAAAGGCAGTCACGATCCCTACGTGCAGCAGTGGAGTTTCTATGTGCAGCGTGAACTTCCGGCCGATATGGCGATTACGGTAGGTTACGTTGGTACGCACGGACTGCATCTCTACGGAGATGAGTTCCGCAACTACAACTACATCCCCACGGCCGTTCGGTTGCAGCTTCGCAACCAGGTCAATCGGCTCGTGCCGACACCAGCCGCGCTCGTGCCCTATTACGGCGATCAGATCCCGGTGTCGCGGCTGAGCCGGCCGTACCCGCAGTACGGTGGCATCGGAGTTAACAGCAATCCGGACGGATTCAATCGCTATGAATCACTCCAGGTAAAATTCGAGAAGCGGTATTCTCACGGGCTGACCGTGCTGGCCGCTTACACACACCAGAAGAACATTCAGACGCCCAACACCGGAAGCATCATCGGAAATTCGGCGACGCCGACTACTCTCGGCAGGACGGTGGGGAGAGCGGCATACATTGCCGGCGCAATTTCGGGCGGTGTGGCCAACGTCGCGGGCGGCGCGGGGCCGCGCGATCCAGACAATCGCAATGCCGACGTCGCGCTCGCGCCGGATGACATTCCGAATATTCTGAACTTCGCGGTGGTTTACGAACTACCCTTCGGCAAGGGGAAGCAGTTTCTTTCCGGAGGAGGAATCGGCCAGAAACTGTTCGGTGGATGGTCCCTCACGCAGAACTGGAATTTTCAGAATGGTGTTCCACTGACAATCAATGGGCCCTGCAACGCCATTGGCTGCCGTGTCAACCTGATTGGCGATCCGCGCACATTCAGCGGTAGCCGCAGCCGGCAGGATAAGGAGAATCAGTGGCTCAATCCGCCGGCCTTCGAGGCCGGCTTTGGCTCGAACCCCGCACTTTTGAACGCGCCCGATCCGCGCGTCTTCGACCAGTGGTGGCAGTTTGGCAACATGGGCCTGCGCCAGAATACTGTGCGCGCGCCTGGGTTCTGGAACGTCGACATGACGCTGGCCAAGGATTTCCATTTGACGGAGCAGAAGTATTTCAGTTTCCGGTGGGAAGTCTACAACGCGTTGAACCACCAGAACCTGGGGATTCCGAATACCAACTGGTGCCTGCCGCCGAATGCGGACGGCTCGGTGGATCTGGTTCACCAGTTCGGCTGCCAGTTCGGAAAGATTACGAACGTGCAGACCGATCCACGCGCCATGCAGTTCGGGCTGAAGTTTATTTTCTGATCGCCAAAGCGTTCAGATCTCGAAGACGGCTTTCAGAATTGAGGAATGGCCGCTGGCCAGATCGTCGAAGATGGCCTGTCCCTGCGGAAGAGCGGACTTGGTGACCAGCGACTCCCAGGGGAGCAGTTTGCGCGCGAGCATGGAAAGCGCTTCGGCGAAGTCCGGCCTGGTGTAGGCGTAAGCTCCTTTTACGTCCACTTCCCGCGTGACGATGGGACGTGTATCGACGGCACAGACCTCGTCTTCGAGGCCAATGCATATGACCGCGCCGCCCGAAGCAGTGCAGGCGATGCTGTTTTGGCGGCACTGAGCTGTTCCCACGGCATCGATTGCAAAGTCCACGCCGCGGCCCCCGGTCCACTCGATCACGGACGTCACCGGATCCAGGGCTGTGGCATCCACGGCCAAGGCGGCGGTGAGTTCTTTTGTTCTGGTGAGCCGGTGAACGTTGCGGTCCACGACAGCGATTCGCGCACCGTTTTGCTTGGTGACGAGTGCGCATAGTATTCCAATTGGGCCCGCCCCATAAATCAGACCTGTCCGGCCCCTAATGGCGCCGCATCTCCCTACGACGTGGATGGCGTTGGCCAGGGGTTCGACGAGAGAACCTTCGACAAATGATATGGAAGGAGGCATGCGAAAGAGGCAGCGAGCGGGAACCGACGCGTATTCCGCCAGGCCACCATGAAAGTCGAGGCCATAGACCTGCCGGGCGGCGCAGAGATTGTCGCGTTGGGTGACGCAATATTCACAAGTACCGCAGCTCACGATTGGATAGACGGCGACTGCGGCTCCGAGCGCGATGTCCCCGACTCCATCACTGGTTGCAACTTCGCCGCTGAACTCATGTCCCAACACGAGTGGAGGCACGCGCTTCTTGCTGCGTCCCAGGAAGCCGTTCAGATCCGAGCCGCACACGCCAACAGCGCGAATTCTCACCAGGACTTCGCCGGCTTTAGGCTGCGGATCAGCGAGTTCGCGCATCTCCAGACGCAACGGCGCTGTGTAGACAAGAGCCTTCATGAGTATTCTATTGTGACAGCGTTTGACTGATCCGTGCTCGCTGCGATAATCTCGGGCTGACTTCATGCGGCATCCTGGCTTTGGTTTCCTCGCACTAATTTGTCTGCTCGATTCTTCGAACGCGAATGCCGCGGACTACCTGGACCTTGCGTCGTTTGGCCGGAGCAAAACCTCTGTGAACGATGGTGCGCGCTGGACGGTGGTGACGTGGGACGAAGAACGCGACGTGCGCGAAATTCGCGTGCGATATAGCTCCACGCCTCCCAGCGACGTAAAGGTGCAGTACTGGTTCCGCAACTGGCTGTAACCGGTTCCCCGAATGCCTACCATGGAAGACCCGTGGACGACCTCTGGCAGGGCAAGTGGCTGACGGCGCAAACTTCGCACAAATGCCAGGATTCGGAATGTACGTATACATTCCAGCCGCTGGCCGAGAGCGAGAACCCGCTGGCGAAAAATTTGCCCGGCACGCGTTATCGCAGAACGCTCAAGATTGGGCTGGTCTCGGCCGCCGGGACATCGGCGATTTCTGCTTTGCAGGTTTGCTCGCCGAGCGGCTCACGGGGACACAGGTGGCCGGAATTCTATCGGCTCTCGGCGCAGTTGTGCTTCTCTCGCTAGAGCCCGAGCCCCAAAAAGGACTAGCTCGCACCAAACATCATGAAAATCACAGATATCGAAGCCATCCATTTGCGTGTCGAAGATCCCAATATAGGTTTGTTCGATGGCTCGTACGACGACTGCGTGGTCCGCGTGCGAACCGACGAGGGCCTTACGGGAATCGGCGAGGTGGAATCTCTGGCGCCCGCGATTCAGGCGATCATTTCCGCGGCTCCCGCGCATAATCATGCCCGCGGCCTGCGCGAACTACTTGTTGGGCGCGACCCGTCGAGTCCTGAAGAGCTTTGGGATCTCATGTACGACGCGACAGACTATGTCGGCCGGCGGGGACTCGTCATGCACGCCATTGGCGGCATTGACCTCGCTCTCTGGGATATCAAAGGGCAGTTGGAGAACAAGCCGATTGCGGAGCTTCTGGGGGGCGCACATCGGGATCGTCTTGAGGCATACGGCACAATTTACCCGATGGCGCGCACGGTCTCTGGAGTGGAGGCTCAGGTAGAGGATGCGCTCAATCGCCTGCGCCTTCGGAACATCAAATTCGCCGCGGACCCCTGGTGGATGGATGATCTCGACCAAACCGCCCGCCTGCTCGAGGCCGCACGGCGCGTTTTAGGCAATGAACGCGGCATGATCGTCGATTCCGCCCTTTCCTACAGAACCGCGGATGAAGGTCTACGGCTGGTGCCGATTCTCAAAGAAGTGGGCGTCATGTTCCTTGAAGCGCCACTGCCGCTTGACGACGTTGTTGGCCACGCGCGAATGGCGGCAGCAGGCCTTCCTCTGGGAGTCGGAGACTTGGGTCTGACGCATGTTGACGAGTTCATCGAGGCCATGGACCGGGGCCAGGCGTCGATCTGCCAGCCGGATATCACCATGGTGGGTGGCTTCACAGGAATCCGCAAGATCGCGAATGCGGCCCGCGAGCGGCACAAGCGTGTGATCACGCACGGCTACAAAACCAATATCGAGATCGCAGCGAATCTGCACTTCCTTGCGAACCACTGGACCGCGGAGCTACTCGAGTACTCGACCAGTAAGTCGCCGCTGCGCTGGGAGGTGACCGAAGAACGCCTCGAGGTGTCTGCCGGCGGTACGGTGCACGTCCCGCGCTCTCCCGGGCTCGGCGTACATTTGGATGAGCGGGCTGTAGAGAAATACCGGGTACGTTAGAAAGCCGCGGTCAGGCCGCCATCCACGACCAGGGTGTGGCCGGTCATGTACGAGGAATCGTCCGATGCAAGAAAGACCGCGACGCGAGCTATCTCTTCCGGCTGGCCGACACGCGCCAGAGGCACTTTACGCCGCCCGACGTACCATTCCTTGACAGCTCCGACTCGGTTTCATCCACTCCATTCAAGAAAGACATGGGCGTGTGAATGAAACCTGGAGCGATCGCGTTGGCGAGCACTCCGTGTGGCGCGAGTTCTACTGCAAGCGATTTGGTGAAGCTGACCAGCGCGCCCTTCGCCGCAACATAGGAACCGGCCCCGCCATCGGTGGCCATGGCCTGTACCGAAGCAATCGTGATGATGCTGCCGCGGCGCTGCCGCGATATGCGGCGCAGCGAGTTTACAGCTCCAGTAAACCGCTTCCAGATTTCCTTTTTGCACTTCGCGCCACTGCTCCAGGGTGTCGGTCAGAATATCGCCGGAAGGGCAAACTGCAGCATTATTGACCAGCGTGTCGATCCTGCCGGACTGAGAAGCCACGCGCTCCACATACCCGCGGTATGCCTCCTGGTCCGTGATATCGGGCATATACGCGGAAGCCGGGCCGCCATTGCGCCGTATTTCTTCACATATTCTCTCCACATCGCCTTTCCGGTCGAGCGCATTGACAATGACGCCCTCCTTCGCGAATTCCCGTGAATTCGCCGCTCCGATCCCCTGCGCCCGTCACTATGCTGATGCGACCTGCCAATCTCATTGCGTCGGTTCCTCAGTATCGATCAGAGAGATGATACCGCTGAACGGATAATGTTAAAGTCGTCGAGATCATGAGCCATCAGATTTTCCGAACTACGGTTACCGGCAGTTATCCCCGGCCTCAGCAGCCGGGTGACACGCTCAAGAAGCCGGCATTATCCAGAGAGCAAGCTGATGAAGTCATCCGATGGGCCGTCAAGGATCAAGTGGAGGCCGGGTTGGACGTGGTCACAGACGGCGAAGGCCGCCGGGAGAACATGTACTACTTTTTTCAGAAGCGGCTGGACGGCGTGAGCTTCGACGGAATGCAGTACCGGAAATATGGGCCTCTGGGCTTTGGCATCGATATCGCGAAGGTCGTGGGCCGGCTGGAAAATCCGCGTTTCGATCTGGCCCACGACTGGAGGGTGGCACGCGATGCCGCGCCCGCGCACGTCGAAGTAAAACTCACATGCACCGGGCCGCACATGCTGGCTAAGTTCTCGAACAATCAGAGACCTGATCTGTATCCCGCTGATCGGGACTTGGCCCAAGCCTACGCCGCGCTTCTGAATGCTCAGCTCAAGGAAGCAGTGCGGGCCGGATGCGAGTTTATCCAGTTTGATGAGCCCGCATGGACGGCCTTTCCCGAGGAGTCGGTCTGGGCCGCGGAAGTCATGAACCAGGCAAGCGCCGGGCTGGGAGTAAAAATCGGCCTGCACGTCTGCTGCGGCAACGCCTACCGCAAACGTGCCTATACCACCCGGTACCACGACCTGGCGGATGCTTTTCGCGTCGCAAAAGTGGATCAGGTCTGTCTCGAACATTGCACGCTCAGCTACGACATGATGCCCCTATGGAACGTATGGGATTTCAAGGGCGAGTTCGCGGTCGGCCTAATCGACCAGCGCAGCGATGAGATCGAATCGGCGGAGGTAATCGCGCGACGTGCAGCGCCGGCTCTGGATCATTTCCCGCCGGAGCGGCTCCTGCTCACTTCAGAATGCGGCTTTCAGCATGTCCCGCTCGAAATTACCCGGAATAAGCTGCGCGCGCTGGTTTCGGGCGCACGGTACTTGCGGAACTCGAGCGCGGCTCGCGTGTAATTCTCTATGCCATCCGCAGTGCCCGCGATTGCATTCTCGCCCGACTCCGCATCGTTCGAGCGAAGACGCGCCGGAATCGTCCTGCTCATGATCGCTTTCAGCATCATGAGTTACTTCGATCGCATCATCATGTCCATTGCTGGACCGTTCATCATGCGAGAGTCGCACGTTTCCGAGACACAGATGGGCGCCATCTACTCCGCGTTCATCTTCTCGTATGGAATCTTGATGATTCCCGGCGGGCGGCTGGCCGATCGCTTCGGCCCGCGCCGTGTCCTCACCATAATGGGCCTCGGCGCCGCAGTTTTCACCGCGCTCACGGCACTGGGCGGGCGGCCTCCCTTTGGCATCTGGCTCGGCGTGCTTCCGTCATTTCTGGCGATTCGTCTGGTGTTCGGCGCAGTCACGGCTCCGCTGTATCCCTCGTGCGCCATCATGAATGCACATTGGACGGCTCCCGTACATCGAGCGCGTGTTTGGGGATGGGTCGCGTCAGGCACAGGGATTGGAGGTGCGCTCGCCCCTCTTCTGTTCACATGGATGATCGGCCAGGTTGGCTGGCGCTCGTCCTTCGTGATCTCCGCCGTCGTCACCGGACTGTTGGCATTCATCTGGTGTTTCTACGTGCGGGATTACCCGAATGGCGCCGTCATAGAGATGACAACGGCTCCGAAGGCACGAACTCCGTGGCGACGTCTCTTTACGAATCGCCACCTGATGCTGCTGACGCTTTCGTATTCAGCTACCAACTACTTCGAATACATTTTTTTCTACTGGCTGTTTTACTACTTTGCTCAAATCCGGCATGCGAGTACCGGCGAAAGCGCCGTCTCGAGCGCCATCATCTGGACGGCGTGGACCGTCATGACGCCCGTTGGAGGCTGGATCTCCGATCGACTGGTGCTGCGCAAGGGGCTGAAAAGCGGACGAAGACTGATGCCCATCTTGACGTTAACGGCGGCGGGTATTCTGCTGGTTGTGGCGATCAACGTGACCGCGACTGTTCCGATGGTGATTCTGCTCTTCGTGACTCTTGGTCTGGCAGCCGCGACCGATGGCCCATACTGGGTTTCGTCGGGTGATCTGGGCGGCAAACACGTCGGAGCGGCTTCTGGCATATTGAACACCGGAGGCAACATCGGCGGATTTCTGGCGCCGGTTGTAACGCCCCTTATCGCACAACGGCTGGGTTGGTCACCGGCCCTCTATGCCGGAGGTGTGATCGTTGTCGCTGGCGCTCTGCTCTGGTTCTTCATCGATGTAACCCAAGCCGTCTCGCCCGGCGAGGCCACCAATTAACCGGCTCAACGCGACCGGCGGAACAAAGCTCAGTACGTATGCAAGTACTGGTCCCGCTCCCATTGGCTAATGCTCTGGTGGTACTGTCGCCACTCTTCGCGTTTCACACCGGCGTAATAGGCCGCGTACTCTTTTCCCAAGGCCTGCTGGACGACTTCGTCTTCCTCGAAGCAGTCCAGCGCCTCCCGCAGCGTAGTGGGCAGGAACGTGATTTTGTTACGGCGTAAATCCTGTTCGGACATTTCGTAAAGATTTTCGCTGTTGGTCGGCCCGGGATCCATCTTCTTCTCGATGCCATCGAGGCCAGCGGCGAGCATGGCGGCGCCTGCCAGATACGGATTCGCAGCGCCATCCACTGCGCGGTTCTCGATGCGTCCCGGCCCCGGTATGCGGATCATCTGCGTGCGATTCGACGCGCCATAGGTCACATAAACCGGCGCCCACGTCGCGCCCGAACGCGGAGCCCCGCGGATCAGGCGCTTATAGCTGTTGACCAAGGGAGCGATGATGGCGGCGAGCCCGCGCGCATGATGCAGCAGGCCGCCCATGAACCACCGGGCCGTCTTCGAAAGGCCCAGCTTGTCGCCTTCATCGAGAAACAGATTCTTGCCGCGCTTCGCATCCGCCAGACTCATGTGATAGTGCGAGCCGTTGCCGGTCAGATGCGCGAAGGGCTTGGGCATGAAAGTCGCCCAAAGACCATGCTGTTCCGCAACAGTCCGGACCATCCACTTGAAGAACGTTTTGCGGTCTGCCGTGGTCAGAGCGTCGGAGTACAGCCAGTTCAATTCAAACTGGCAGTTGGCGTCCTCATGATCATTGGCATACGGGTCCCAGCCCAATTCCTGCATATAACGAAGAAGCGTGGTCATGACGTCGATGTTGCGATGAAGGGCGCGCAGATCGTAGCAGGGCTTGGCCGCGGTATCGAGAGCATCCCAAGGCTCGTACTCTTCGTGGGAGTTCTTTTTTAGCAGCATGAACTCCGGTTCTACGCCGACATGAAAGATATAGCCTTTTTGGCGTGCCCGTTCCAACTGCCGGGCGAGAATGGTGCGCGGGCAGAACGGCCAGGGTTCGCCGTTTACATGAAGATTGCCAGGCACCCAGGCCACGTTTTTCCGCCATGGCAGGACAGTGAGTGACTTGAAGTCCGGAATGCTCATCACGTCCGGGTCATGCGGGCCCTGGTTCAAATCTCCGGCTGCAAAGCCGGCAAACCCGGCACCCTCGCGCGCCATATCGTCCAGGTGCGTGGCGGGGACGAGTTTGGCTTTGGGTGCTCCGCTCAGCTCCACGAATGAGCAGAAGAAATATTCGATGCCCTTGTCCTTCACCAGCGACTTAATGTCATTACGCATTTGGATTCTCTTGTCCGCTAATTACTCGTAAGAAAAAATGGCTACGAGCCTAGGATGAAACTGCCGCCGCAGCCTTCTCGCCCACCAGTTGCCCACCATAGAAACGCGCCGGTGAAAACGCTTCGATGATCTTCGGCGTTTTGCCCGTCGCAATCATCTCCGCCAGGTTCTTCGCCGCCGCGGGCGCGGCCTTGAAACCGTAAGTTCCCCAGCCGACATCCACGTAATAATTTTTCACCTCGCGCGAAACACCGATGATGGGCGCATAATCCGGTGTCATATCGCAGATGCCGGACCATTGCCGCAGCACGCGCAAGCCGGAGAGCTGCGGAAACAGCTCGAGCGTATAAGACGCCATCTGCTCGAGCGTGGGCAGCGTACTCTTCAGGCTGTAGGACTGGTAAGGATCAATCTCAGCTCCAATGACCAGTTCGCCCTTGTCGGTCTGGTTCACGTAGACGTGCAGACTGGCCGAGACAATAACTTTACTGAGAAATGGTTTCAGGGGCTCGGTGACGCAAGCCTGCAGCGGGTGGCTGACGATGGAGAGCGTTACGCCGGCCAGCTTCGCTACCATGGAAGCCCAGCCAGCGGTGGCATTCACCACCAGGCCGGCCGAGATCTCGCCGCGCGAGGTGACAACGCTTTCGGCCTTTCCGCGCGATACGCGCACGCCAATAACTTCCGTGTGGGGATGAATCTCCACCCCCAGGCGGTCACAGGCCCGTGCATAGCCCCACACCACGGCATCGTGCCGGATGATACCTCCGGGAGGATGATAGAGCGCGGCCATCACGGGCAAGCGGGGCCGTTCACTCAGGTCCATCGCCGGAACAAGCCGTCGAATCTCATCAGGATAGATAAGCCGGCTATCGACACCCAGCACCTGATTGTTCTCGGCTCGCACGCGCAACCCGGCGATGGCCGAATCGGTATGTGCCAGAGTCAGATGCCCGCACTGGCTGAACAGAAGGTTCCACTCCAGCTCCCGCGATAGTCGCTCGTACAGCTGGACGGATTCCTCATAGAACGGAATACCTTCAGGTGTGCGGTAATTCGAGCGGATGATCGCAGTGTTGCGTCCACTATTGCCGCAGCCGAGATAGCCCCGTTCAAGCACCACGATGTTGCGAATGCCATGCCCCGAAGCCAGATAGTAGGCGATACCGAGACCGTGCACGCCCGCGCCGATGATCGCGACGTCATAGCTGGACTTCAGATAATGCGAGCGCCACATCCGTTCCTTGCGGAAGAGCCGCATCATAAATGGCCCCCCACGAATTCGAGGGCTTTCAATCCGAATGGCGCGAGGTGAAACTCATGGCCCGCGTGTAGGATCGCCTCCCAAACGCTCTCGCCATATTCCCGGCTGACCAGCACGTGGAACGCAGGAATACACTCGAGATCGTCGCGCAAGACCGTGCTGTGTGCGTGAGCCAGGCTTACCTGCCCGCACGCCAGATTCTCGAGAGTCGACACATTGAGGGACGTCAGTTTGCGCATGATGTCGCGGCTGCGCGGACCTGCAAGCAGGAACTGCGCGAAGACGGAGGTCACATCCGTTACGTAGACGGGCGGCGGCAGCGACAGATCGGGCCGGGGGGAAACGGAGCGCAGTTCGGCAAGCACCGCCTCGCTCGCTGCCGGATCGCAAGTGGCGAGATAATGCTGCGGGCCAAGATGCCAGGCTCTGGCGCCGGTTAGAACCGGAGGCGTCTTCAAGCCATACCCTTTGAGATCGAGCTTCACCATCCAGCTCAGGTCACCCAAAGCGGAGCTGTGCCTTAACTGCTCCGCTTCCTTCTGGGCCCAGGTGAAATATGCAGGAACGCGCCAGCCATGATGATCCAGAAGCCTCGCGCCAGCTTGCTCGTGCCAATGATGAAGCGGCGTCTGCCGGATCGCAGCCATATTACATCCTTAAGCGCTCGCCCGCCGGATCATAAAACGCATCCGGAACGATACGCGCGCGCGCCGTGCCGCCGTCGACGCGAATATCAATCTCGGCTCCCTCGCGTGCGTGCGCCGCCGCAACCCAGGCCAGACCGACTGCCCTTTCCTTATATGGCGAGTAGCGCGCGCTGGTCACGCGTCCGGTGAGCCCACCATTTACCAGGATGGCGGCGCCATCCTGGGGCAGCGCGTGGCCGTCCATGACAAAGCCTACGAGACTCTGAGGCGCCGCGGCGCTGGAGAGGCGCGACAGCGCATTGCGGCCGATGAAGTCCGCCTTATCGAGCTTGGCCACCCAGGCCATGCCGGATTCGAACGGACTGGTGAGGGCATCCGTATCGACGCCGACGATCACGTGGCGCTTCTCGAGCCTGAGCAACCTCTGAGCCTCCACGCCGAACACTCGAATGCCGAAGGTTTTGCCGGCCTCGAGCAGTTGGCTCCAAAGATACTCACCATAATCGCCCGGAAAATGAATCTCCCATCCGGTTTCGCCGACAAAACCGATGCGCAATAACAGGGACGGCACGCCCGCTACTTGTGCCTCGCGGCAAGCCATATAGGGAAACGCCTTGGCCGTAAGATCGCATTCCGTGACCTTTGCCAGTACGTTGCGTGCGTGTGGCCCAGCGAGATTTACCGCCGCGCGACCCCCCGTCACATTGGTGATGTGGACGTCCCAACCGGTACCCACGAGCCACCATTCTAGCCACTGCTGTACGAAGTCCAAATTGCCTGTTGTAGTCGTGATGAAGTAATGATCCTCCGCCAGCCGGGAAATCGTGCCGTCGTCCAGGATGATTCCGGCTTCGTCACACAGAACCGAATAGCGCACCCGCCACGGCTTCAAATTTGAAAAGCGATTGGTGTAGACCTTATCGAGCAGTTTGCCGGCATCTTGTCCCTTGAGGTCCAGCTTGCCCAGCGTGCTGACGTCGATCAGGCCGGCGTGTTCGCGGACAGCGCGGTATTCTTCCTCGACACATGCTCGTTCCGAAGTGCAAGAAGCACTCCGGTAGTAACGCGGCCGCTTCCACTCGCCCATATCCAGCCACACGGCGCCCGAATCCTCGTGCGCGTAATGCATGGGCGTGCGCCGAATGGGATGATGCCGCGGGCCGGCGAGGGCCCCCAGTGAAACAGAAGGATTCGGCGGCCTCGACGTCGTGACACCGGTCTCGGCTATGCTGCGTCCCGTTTCGCTCGCGCACACTCCGATGCCGGCCAGTTGGCACATCCTGCCCTGGCACGGGCCCATGGTGAGCGTTGTGTAACGTTTCAGGGTCTCAATGTGATCGAAGCCTTCGCTGATGCCATCGCGCAGATCAGATGTGCTGACGTCGGAGCAAAGACAAACGAATGAGCGCTTATTGAATGCGACGTTTTGCGCCGTAAGGTCCACAGCACGGGCCAGATTCGCGCCGGTGACTTCACCGGCCGCGCTCACGGTTGGCGGCAGATCAACCGGCAAGAACGCCCCACGCTGCTCGTTCCAAGCAAGCTTTCCGCCCGCCTGATGCAGCAGTCCGGCATCCGGCACTCGCTGCCCGCACATGACGACGAGGTCACAACTGAATTTGCCACCGGTCGAGCGAACCGCAGTCACGTGCGATGAGCCGATCGCGGAAACGACCTCGTGAAGTTCGAGAATCTTTGCCACCTCGACGCCGGCGCCGCGCAAGTCGCCGGCCACTTCGTCTGCCTGTCCAGCATTGCCGATAATCACAGCGCTCTTGCCGGGCTTGATGCCGTGAAGATGAATCAGCCGCTGAACGGCCGTCGATAGCATGACGCCGGGCAGGTCGTTGTTCTCGAACGTGAACGGAACTTCGTACGCGCCGGTGGCCACTACCACCTTTTTGGCTCGCAGGTGAATCAAGCGCTCGATAGCGCCGGGGTGCGGGTTGGTCTGGAGCACACCCAGGAGATTGCCCTCGTATAAGCCGAAACAGTACGCGCCAGAAAGGAGTTGCACTCCGCATATAGAACGAAGTTGCGCGATCAGACCGTCGGGGAGCGCGCCGGCTTGCTTTCGATATCGCAGGTGGCCGCCCAACTCCGGCTGATCATCGACCAGCACAACCTGAGTCCCGCTCACTGCGAGTTCGAGCGCCGCTCCAAGTCCCGCGGGCCCGCCGCCGATGACCGCAGCCTCCGCGTGCATCCAGGCATGCTCGTAATCCTTCGAGCCGCGACCGGGCTCGGGGACGATTCCCAGACCCGCCACTTTGCGGATATACGGCTCGGCCGCGTGCCAGGACCAGTCTCGCGTCATGGTCTTGTAGTACCATCCCACCGGCATCAGCCAGTCCAGGCGCTGGACACCGGACAACCAATCGTTCTCCAGCGATGGATAGGCATTCTGATGGCGGATCTGGATTCCTGCTCGCGCCGGCGTTATGCACGCCCGTACGTTGGGAGCGCCATCCACGTTCATCATGCAGTTAGGACATTTGCCCGCCAGGCACAGCAGCCCGCGAGGGCGGTGGTATTTGAAGCTGCGTGTAAAAATGCGCCGGCCCGCGCGATAAAGCGCTGAAGCCACCGTATCGCCCGAGCGCGCTTCCACGCTCTGGCCATCGAACACGAAGGTGAATATCTCGGGTTGGTCCGCCATTATTCAGGGAAAAATGTTTCCAAAACTTCGTTATTGGCCGTGTTACGCACGGCCTGCAGCCACTGCCGGCAGCCTGAGCGATGAAACCACCACTCCTTCTGCGTCCCGCATTTATTCACTTTCGTGTAAGTGTATTCCATCCACTCCGCGGCTGAGGCGTCCGGTTGGGGGCGCTGTTTCACCTCGCCACCGAATCGAAACTCATAGACACTACGGTTCCCACAGTGCGGGCAAGGGATCAGGAAGGACAGCGCATCACCTCCCGAAAACCTTTCTAGTGCCCGCCAGTGGAATGCCGCAGACGGCTGAGGCCTCCATCGATAGCGCAGCCATGTCCTCAGGCTCCAGATGATGAATATCTGACTTGCCGCAGGCTCTGGCAAGCATTTGGATCTCGAGCGTCATGGCGCGCAGCAGGTTAGCTATGCGCTCCGCACCTTCGTCGATTTCGAGGCGCTTCATCAACTCGGGGTCCTGCGTTGTAATGCCTACTGGACAACGCCCGGTGTGGCAATGATGGCAATGGTGTGGCTCAGTGCCCAGTGCGCGGTAATCCTCGATGAAGAGCGGCCGGTTGCAGTTGAGCGCGATCAGGGCCGCGGTTCCGATATAGATCGCGTCGGCTCCCAAGGCGAGGGCTTTGGCGGCGTCCACTCCGTCACGGATGCCGCCGGCGATAATCAACTGCACTTCGCCATATAAGCCAATGTCCTCGAGCGCCGCGCGCGCTTCGCACACCGCCGCGAGCGTAGGAATGCCGGTGTGTTCCTGTAGAATCGCGGGCGAAGCTCCCGTACCCCCTTCCATGCCATCCACGACAATCACATCCGCGCCCGCCTTGGCGGCGAGTTTCACGTCATCAAATACCCGGCTCGCGCCCATCTTGATGAAGATCGGCACTTGCCAGTCCGTGGCCTCGCGCAGTTCTTCGACTTTGATGATCATGTCATCAGGTCCGAGAAAATCCGGATGCCGTGCCGGACTGCGCTGGTCCACGCCTATGGGCAGATCACGTTGCCGGGCGATGACGTCGGAGACCTTCGACCCCAGCAGTAAGCCGCCGGTACCCGGCTTGGCGCCTTGGCCGATGGTCAGCTCGATGGCATCAGCCATCCGCATGTGGTGGACGTTGATTCCATAGCGCGACGGCAACACCTCGTAGATGAGCGTGCGGCTGTTCTCGCGCTCGGCCATTAACATGCCGCCATCACCTGTTGTATTCGACGAACCAGCCGTTCTGGCGCCGCGCGCCAAGGCCACTTTCGCGTTGTAGGAGAGTGCGCCCCAGCTCATGCCGGTGATCATCACCGGGACATCCAACTCGATCGGTTTCTTCGCGAATCGTGTCCCCAGTAATGTTTTGGTGGAACATTTTTCGCGATAACCTTCAAGCGGGATGCGCGTCAGCGAACACGGAAGAAACGTGAGGTCATCAAACGTGGCCCAGCGGCGCTCGCGCAGAGTGCCCCATCCACGGATGCGATAGAGACCGGATGAGGCCTTAATCTGAATATCTTCGATGACCTCGGGCCGGAATGTTCCGGAGGTCTCGAGGGCGTCGCTCACAGTGCCTCCTGCCAGACTTTCCACTCGCGCTTATCGAAATTCCAGAGCTTGCGGCCAGCCACGACTTTCTTAAAATCTCGCCCGCGCCGTGACACCCCGGGCAGGTATTGCGACAGGGTCGCGTCGAGCCACGCTACGTCGTCTTTAGACGGTTCTTCAATCACGGCATCAATCCCCAGCCCTTCAATACTGCCGCCAACGAAGCAGGCCGTTTCGTAGAGGGAATCCGCAAAGGCGTCGCCGGTATTTCCGCACACCACCAGCCTTCCTTTTTGCCCCATGAAGCCCGCCATGTAGCCGCAATTGCCTGCGACCAAAATCGTTCCGCCCTTCATGGAAACGCCCAGCCGCGCCGCGGCATCCCCGTGAATCACCACCGTGCCTCCGCGCATGGCTGCCGCCGCTCCGTTGCCCACGCTTCCGCGCACCAAAACTTCACCGCTCATCATGGATTCCGCCAGGCCCCAACCGGCACTTTCATCAATCTCGATGCGTGGTCCGTCAATCAGGCCGCCACAGAAGTATCCGGCACTCCCTGAAATTCGAATGCGCGCGGGATCAAGAATTGCGACCGCAAGGTTGTGGCGGGCGCCAGGGTCTTTCACTACAATTTCGCGATCCCCCGCCGCGATAGCTCGGCGTATTTCGGAGTTGATGTCGCGCGTGGTGCGCCCGTCGCAGCTTATCTCTGCCATACCCGTACTTCCTTCACTTGCGCCTCGCGAACGGAGTATGTGCCCGCAATCGCCGCTCGAATGGCGATCTCCTCGGTGGCCACGGCGACGAATTGTTCGGTCTCGGTCATCACCAGCGGCTTCAGCGCGAATGGATCCTTCACAAACCCGAGTTGCCGCTCGGTGGCTGCCAGGCAACTGTAGGAGCCATCCAGATCGCGCAGCATCAGCTCCAGCGCCTCCTGCAAACTGCCGCCTTTCGCGAGTTGCTCCGCCAAATAGATCGCCACAACTTCCGAGTCATTCTCGGTGTAAAAGCGAATGCCGCGCTGTTCGTAGCGCCGGCGGAGCTGGTGGTAATTGGTAATGTGACCGTTGTGCACGATTGCGAGATCGGGAAAACCATGGCTCCAAAACGGCTGGGAGTGGCTGAGGTCTACGCGCGATTCGGTGGAAAGCCGCGTATGGCCCAGACCGTGGGTACCCTTCAGATGTGAAACACAGTAAGTCTTCTCCAGATTCTCAGGTGAACCAGTCTGCTTGATGATCTCCAGCCGGCGGCCGATGCTCACCACTTCGTAATCTTTATCAAGCGACTCGATGGAATCGGCCAGTTGCTTGATATCCGTCTCCCCGCTCACCAGGAAACGGGCATAAGCACCAGTAGTGGAGAATTGGCTTGCACCGTTGAGGGCCTCGAGGTGCACGGCAATCTGCCGGGCCTTGGACTGCAGATCGCCACCTTCGCCCAACTTGACGCGCACGGCGAAACGGTTGTCGTTGGGCGCCCCAAAGAGGGCCACACCGGCCGAATCGGGGCCGCGGCAGCCCAAGGCTCGCAGCATACCGAGAATGGTCCGCCCGGTCTCCGCCTGCCCATCGCCATTTGTCGAAAGAAATCCAACGATGCCACACATTGGCTTTCAGTATATCTATCAGTATCCTTGCGCTGGAGCAAGTTTCTTTTGATTTTCTGTCGTTGACACGTTAGTTGTCCGGTCCAATTAGCACGTGAGTTGTCCGGTCTGAGCGTGTTCGCAATGGCTGTCGAGACGCTACGCTCACTCCCACTCAAACCGCAACGCAATGGCGGGATCGAGGGCGCGGCGTGTGCGCGGGCAGCAATGCAACGGTAAGTTTCGCTCGGATTCTTGAGACGACGTGGATTTGCGTTATCGCATATAAATGTGAAACGGTTCGCTTCGCGCGGGACCGACCTGAAGCTGAAAGCCGTCCCGCTTGGGCAGACGGAAATTCACTTGAGTGACTCCCTGGACCATCCCGTTGGCGTCGCCGGCATACAACACTTCAAGCGAGTCCTGGTTGCCGCGTTCTGAGTCCGTCGCGTCAAGCACGGACACGGGGAGCTGCGGCGTCAGCAACGGGCCTATAGGAGAGGGAATAATCTGCCCGTCTGGCTGCGCCCCTGGAGCTGACACGCCCGTGCCGGTGGCCCAAACAGTGACAATGGAGCCGGGCGCAGCCGGATTGCTCTCGGAATTGATGGTGCCGTCCTGATTTACGGCCATTGCGAACTGGGTCCCTGGATGGCGGAACACCTCTGGCTGCGACAGATGCACCAGGAATGTCAACCCGTTGATATTTCCATCAGGTGTTACGATTTGGACAATGGTTGATTCGCGCCCGTAAACCCCCTCCGGAACGATTGCATTAATTTGCGTTGGTCCAACGTAAAGCAGAGGCGCGGCAATCCCGTCAAAGAGGACCTGAACGCCACCTAAAGAGCTCGACACGAAGCTGATTGGTCCCTCGTTCACGACGTGTGCCCCCAATGGGCTCGCGGGCCCCAAGCCAACGCCATAGAACGAGATCAACTCCAGGGGCGCGACCACGCCGGAAACTTGGTATGCTCCGGAGTTCGCCACTCCGACTAGCGATGGTCCTTGTCCGGGCGTGGCAATGAGCAGTGATCCGGCTTTGCCCAACGTCACAATGGCTCCTTGCGCGGTCACGATAATCTCCATCCCTGCAGCGCCAAGAGGTGCAGTTGTTGCACTCGTGAGGCTGGTACCGTCGGGCGATAAGCCGACTGTGTACAGCGGACCCAGCACCGGGGTTCCAGCTGGCAGCGGAAGCTTCGCTGGATCTGACCCGCCTGTCACCCAAATCGTTCCCTGTGCGTCTACGGTTATCGATTTCACGTCAACGATTGAAGCATCGATAACAGGAGTGTTGGTGCCCAGGTACGTGGCGAAGACTAGTCGCTGGCCTGAGGAGTCCAACTTCGCCACAAAGCCTGCGTCCGGAGCTTGATGGGACGGATCAGGAAAGCTGGGCTGCAATGCGCGCGGAGTTACAGCCAGCCCGTCGGAAGTTTGTCCGCCAACGATCACACCCCCGTCACCAGCCACCGCCATCGTCGAGATGGAGAGGCCAATTAATGAGTCTGTAGACGGTGCCAGATATGTCGCCCATGACAGCTTCGACCCGTCTGCAGTGAGCTTGGCCAGGAAGCCAACTGTCTGTCCTTGTGCGCACATCCTGCACTGCAAAATAAATGCTCCGGCGGTAACGGGCAAATTTGCATCAGTGTTTCCCGCGATCACGATATTTCCAGTGGGGTCGAGGCGCATTGCTGATATTTCCGTAAACGCTGGACCACAAATGGGACCGTGGGGGCCGGCGCTGCACACCGTTCCGCTCGCGCCGAAATAGGTCGAGAAGACCAGCCGCGTGCCATCTGCTGAAATCTCGGTCACAAACGCGTAGAACGGCGTCCCCAAAAAATCGCCTTGCGGGGGTTGCGTCTGGAAAGCGTTTGTCGTAACAGGATAATCAGTTGTGTCTGTGCTGCCCGCAACGTAGATGTTTCCGCTGGCATCTAAAGCCAAAGCAGTCGCTGATGTGTAGGCGGTCCCATTGAAAAAACTGGTGGAACTGCCCCCGAGTACCGTCGAAAACAGGATGTGCCGCAGTTGTGAGTCAATCTTCGTGACGAACGCCATTTGCGCCGTTGCCGAAAACAAGGGGTGCACTAACGGGAAATCGGCGGAGTAAGTGTAGCCCACAATCACAAGATTCCCCTGTGCATCCACCGCCGTTCCAGACACTGTATCGGGACGGAAAAGGCCACTGCCACCGAATTCAAAGCTCGCCAGCACATTGCCTGCAGGATCAGTCTTACTCACACGAATTTGCCGACGACCCCACGGCTTGACGATCGTGGAAACCACAAACAGATTCCCCGCGCTGTCCGCCGCCAATAGTTCCGGCTGGCCCTGGTCGCCAATGTCTACGTAGTGTGCGATGACGTGGTATGCACTAAGTTGGGTCGAATTGGACACAGCCAACGTGGCCGTCAGACCCAATATAACCGAAAGACTGCATACTGTTCGCATGAAATTTCTCCTCAATGGACGCGGTTTACTTCAGAACGCCAGAAAACGTGAGTAAGGGCTCAATCGAGCACATGCACGAACTCGACCCTTTGCGGAACCGGGCTGGAGGACCGGGCCGCCGCAGTGGGCAACGATTCCCGGACTCTACTTCTTCTCCGTCTGCGTCTGTTCACGTGTCGCTTGCGGCTGTGTCGCATTATTCCGGCGTTGAATCGCATGACGGACCCGAGTATGCTGGGTTCTTGTCTGGCGCGCGCTTGTTGCTGTATTTGCTCGCAACAGTATTGGGCTCGTGGCGCTCAGTTGACGGTTTCAACGCCTTTGGGTCAGGTGCGCTCGATCGCGGTTGATCCCGGCGGATACATCTACGTCGCTGGCGTTAACCCGCCCAGCGCGTAAAGAAAGCGGCCAGGCGGCCGGACGGAATCGCCTCGCCCGGCAGCGCCCGCAGTTCCGCCTCCGGCATCGTGTCGAGTCCGTCTTCGGTCTTCGGGGACAAGGCAGATTCCACCCTCGCCCCCCAAAGCCTACACTCTAAGGTTTAAAAATCTGTAAATAACAATCTTGGGTTTATGATCTGAGGCAATGGGTGGGGGAAGAACGAACGTGTCTACATTGTTGACACATGGGCGGCGTGATGTCATAATGTATATACAAGGTGTATACAGGAGGCGAACCATGAAATCCACAGTGAAGAAATGGGGTAACAGCGCGGCGGTGCGGATTCCAACGTCCGTGATGCAGGCCACGCATCTCAACCTGGATGAGGTCGTGGATGTGCGGGAAGACCGCGGACGGATCGTCATCGAGCCTGTACGAGAAAGAACCTATGAGCTGAAGGACCTCCTGAAAGGGATCACTTCGACAAACCTGCACGAGGCTGTTGATTTCGGGCCTCCGCAAGGGAAAGAGGTCTGGTAATGCCACAGCGCTATGTGCCGGGCGCCGGGGACATCGTCTGGCTGAACTTCACGCCTCAGGCGGTGTATGAGCAGGCGGGACACCGACCGGCTCTGGTGCTGAGTCCGGCGGCGTACAACGGCAAGACGAGCCTGATGATCTGCTGTCCTCTGACGACACAGGTCAAGAACTATCCTTTTGAGGTCCTCATAGGCGGGACTCCGCCGAATGCTGTTCTGGCCGATGAGGTCAATAGCGTGGACTGGCGCAGTCGGAATGCGAAATCGAAAGGCCGTGTGTCGCCCGAACAACTGGCCGAAGTGCGCGCTAAGATACGCGCGCTCATTGGATGACGGCCCCGGTGCCATGATATCCGACCGGACGTCGGTTATCCGCGAAGCTGAGAGTGAGGCGAATTCATGAGCAGCCCCGAGATGCGCTCGGCCAACGTCGAACCCTCAACCAGTTCCATAACCAGCGGCTCCCCTAAGCTATAAGCTAAGCTAGCGAAATCGAGGCTAAAGGCAGGCTAAAGGTGGGCTTATGGTTATGGAATCAGTTCGTGAAAATGGGTATGGATTGCTGCTTTTCTCTTAACGATGAGCCGGCAGTTCGACTTCGCCGAAATAAAGGACCGATACTTTCAGGTCTCGAAGAGATTGCGGGATCTGAAATGCCCGCAAGCGGGGATGGCCCAAGCGGATCCTGTGTTGGTTGAGGAACAACGAGGCTTAGTCGGCGCTCGCGATCTTCACCGAGGTTGGCGCGCCGAGCGCGGCGAGCCCGTCCAGGTCCGCGTACTTGTACAGGTCGAGACAGAAGAGATCGGCAGCATCCTGATATTTGACCGGCTTGTCCACCAGATATCGGAGACTCGGGATGCCATGGCGGATCATCACTTCGGAGAACAGCCCCGGCTCGAGTGCGGCTGCCACCAGCGCAACAACCTGATTCCGCATCCCGCTCGTTTCCAGCCGGACCCTGAACGCGCCACGGCGCTTCATCCAGTTCGCCAGTTCGATGAGGTGAGCCGCTTCAATGCCGAGAGGCCGGGCGCCGGTGGTGACGATCATTTGCTCGAAGAGCCAGGTGGAGTCCTGCTTCCACGAGTCGCCCTGGAACGGCAGATCCGCAGCGAGTACCTGCTCACCTCTGTATAAGCGCTCGGCCACCGGCTCCGATGTCGCTCCTTTGCCTTTATCGTCGAGAATGATCGTAGCGGGCGCGCTATCAGGCGCGCCGATCGGCCGGAGCCAAACGCCACTTGTCATCAGGCCATCGTTCATCGCCAACAGGTGCGCCTTGGTCTCGACGCCGCCGTGCTTGCTGATGCCCGTCGTCCAGACACGATCCAGCTTGGCGGCTTGGTAGCGGACCACGTGCCTCAGCTTGCTGCGTTCGGCATCCCGGGCCGAGACATCGAACGAAAGAGCGTCGCGCTTGACCTGGTCAGCCAGCATTCGCGCTAAGCCGACGATCGTCAGGTTATTACTTGGCAGCCCGACCGCAAGTTCCTCGTAGCTCTTCACCTCAGAGCTGACGCCGGGATCCTCTTTGATCGGAGGGAGGTTAAAGTGGCGGCTGAAAAATTCGTACGCCGCCACGCGGTTATCTAACTGGTAATTGTGAGTTCCAGGATCGCGGTTCTCGTGCCACCCTAAATCGTCCTGCTTGCCGTATAAGCCGAATATAGGGCGGATCGCGTCGAACACGCCAGGTTTTACCATGGCGGCGCGGAAACAGCAGTCATCTTCGGCGTTATAGATCAACATCGTCGGGCGCGGCGCCATCAGCGCCGGGAGCCATGTGTAATCGCGGCCGTCGAACAAATCGGTGGCCGACTGCTCCACGTCGCCGATATCGCCATGGTCCTTGGCTTCCACACGCGGCACGATTGAAGAGAAACCCGCGACCGGCACGGCTACCCTTACCCGCTCATCGAGTGAACTGAGAATAATGGTTTGCCATCCACCGCCGGATAACCCGGTCATGCCAAGCCGCGAGCGATCCGTATTCGGATGTTCGTAAAGGTAATCCAGACCCCGGCGCATGGCCAGGTAAAAGATCCCGAGCTCGTTGGTACCCACCAGGTCGAGATGAGCGCCGTACCAATGTTGGTTGAACTCGTTGCCAAGTTCGCCGAACGAGAGCCACTCCAGATTTAACGCGAGAATTCCGTTACGCGCCAGCGTGATGCAGCGCTTCTGCTTGTATTCGATCGATTTTCCAGGCGGTCCCACATGCCCGTTCACGTTCAGAATTGCGGGAACCTTTCCGCGAAGGTTTAACGGCTCGTAGAGTATCGCCGTCGATTGGAACCCCGGAACGATTTCGTACCTCAGCTTGCGCAAGTTATAGCCGTTTCCGTGTGTGACGCCCTGGTCTTCGAACTTGGGTGGCGAGTCAATCCATTCCTTCGGCCAGCCGTGAAAGACGATATCATTGACGATCTGGTCGCGGATACGCTTCGACTCGGAAGTCCATTGTGCGGCACTGCTCGGAGCGGGTGGCTTTGCGACTCTGTTCAGGATGTAGTGGCGTAGCTGAAACAGCGCAACACTGGGATGGAGGACTTCGTCCTTGAGAATATCCTCCAGATATCGCGGTTCGGTCTGTGGCAGAGCCGTGCCGGCGGCCACCGCCAGTAACAGAAGTGACTGCCGCAGCTTCATCATCAGAAACTGAACCTGGCAGCCAACTGAATATTCCGCGGCGTAGTAACCTGCCCGGTCCACGTTCCGAATAGTGGACTTCCGACGTCGGTGACGAAGGCCCCGCCTTGACCCCAGGTGGTGCCCTGGGTGAAGAAATGGATGTTGAAGAGGTTGAAGAACTCGGCGCGAATCTGGAACCTCATCCTTTCCGTGATGTTCGTGTTCTTCTCCAGGACGAAGTTCATCGAGGTGAATGAGGACTGCCTGATGTTGGTCATACGACTGCCAGCCCCGGGATTGAAGCTGAACACACCGCCGGCTGAACCGTTCTCAAACGAGGCCCTATTAAGCAGAGGGCCGTTATTTGGGTTGTACTTGGAGAAACTGGTTACGAAGGGGTCGGACCTGGGCAGCACGCCGGGTAAGCAGCCCATTGCGAATTGGCCCGGAATGTTGCAGGTTCCAGAGCCCGAATTGAAAAAGAATGGAATGCCGGACTGCACGCGGAAAATAGCGTCCACTGCCCACCCCGAGAAAAGCTTATCGCCAACAACCCCCGAACTACCCATGAAGCGATGCCCTTTTCCCATCGGAATCTCGTACAGCGACGTAAGTGACAGGGTGTGAGGAACATCCTGGGCATCCAGCGCCTTGTTGCGACTCCGCTGGTTCGGCGAAATTAGCCCCGGGTAACCATAGCTGGCGCCGATCTGCTGGTCGGCGCCGCTTCCCAGGAACTTGCTCCAAGTGTACGAACCCAGGAACATGAGTCCGCGCGACATGCGCTTCTCGGCTTTGACTTGCAAAGAATTATACGTCGAGTAGCCAGCATTTTCGTTGGCGGCAGTGAGGATGCCACAGAACTGCGGAAACGGCACAAGCGCCTGCGCAACGGTTGGTTGGCACTGCCCATTAGTCAACTGGTCAACCCAGCCGGCATATGGAGCCGGGACTCCGTCCAGACTGGTCTGTCCAGATTGGAACGTGTCGTAGAGCTTGGTGCCCATCGAAAGCTGACTTGGGTTTAATACGTTCGGCGATGCCAAGCCAGATATTAGATGCGTTCCCTTGTTGCCCACATATGCCACGTCAACGTAGAAGTCATTGGTGAACTGGTGTTCGACGGTCAGGTTCCATTGCTGCGAGTTGGGGAGATGCCCTTTGTTGAACTCCCGGTAAACGCCTGGATATTTCCCGTTGTCGTACGATAAGTCGAAAAACGGCGGCGCCTGGTATTGTGCGCCCGTGAAGCCTTTACTAAACAGCGTTGCGGGAGTAATGCCGCCGTCGCTAGCGCTTAGAATGACGTTCGTGTTAAACCCGTCGCGTCCGCCGGCGACGCCGGAGTTCCATCCCGGATAGCTCAGCGGCTGATAGAATATGCCATAACCACCGCGAACCACAGTCTTGGAGTTCAGGGCATACGCAAATCCGAAGCGCGGTGCGAAGTTGTGCAAATCAGTCGTTTCGGGATAGGGCTTGCCGAAACTGGCGAGATTGCTGCTGCCGGCAACGTGACCCGCAAAAACGAGCGAACCCGGCAGTCCATCTGCCCCCGGATTTGCCAGAGAGGGATCGATGAACGAAAAATTATTGTACTTGTCCCGCGTAGGAGTGGAAATATCCCAGCGGACGCCCAGGTTAAGGGTTAGCTTAGTCGTGACTTTCCAACTGTCGTTTACATAGCTGGCATAATATTTCTGGCGAATATACTGAGTGGCCAGCGTTGGCTCATACAGGCTGGCGTTGTCCACGTAGCCGAGCAGAAAACTCGCGAAGTCATTCCCGCTCTGAATTCCGCGTAGGCCCGTGCTGAGTGTGGAAAAGTTGTAAGTGCCCGACAGGTTTCCCTGGTTTCTCTCTTTATCCTGCAGCCAGCGGACCTCACCTCCGAACGACAAGGTGTGCTTCCCGCGAACCCAGGTGAGACGGTCATTAAGGAGCCAGGCCGGTCGAGTGGTTTCAAAGTCTGCATTGCAGCCGAAGCCATTGTAATTTTGAAAATAAATTTGCGGTGGAAGTTTGCTGTTGATTGCTCCAGGAATCACCGGGAACAGGTTCCCGTAGCTGGCGTCTACGCAACTCCCGACTGAAAGAATGTCGTTGTACCCGAAGTTAAAGGTGTTGATCAGGTTCGGGCGGAAGATGTGATCCCAATTGCCGCGGTTTGCAAAATTAATGTTCGGCGCCCGGAAACTATTACTATCGATCTGCACCGGCAAAACATGCTCGGCGTTTCCGAAGGATCCGAAATAGTGAACGGCTACGGTGAAGTGATCGGAATCGCGCCAGTACATGTCTCCCTTGATGTCGAGCACCGTGCTATCCGCGTTAACGGTGCCGGTGACGGGAGTCGGCGGAGTGTAGTTGTTGATGATCCCCGGAAGGTTCGTCCCGGGCAGATACTTCAGCCAAGCCGCAGCCGCAGTGTTTGCCAGGCGCGGGTCCGACGGGCAGATCACATTGGGTTGATTTCCATTGCATCCCATGAACTGATTCCGAAGAAAAGGGGAACTGTTGATACCGCTCGTTGCGCTCCGATCGTAGTTTGGATTGGCCCGGGTGGTTGCCGGATCATAGATCGGAGCTGGCCAGTCGCTGAAGTCCCCCGCCCTTTCCTGGGCGGTGGGAAGGGTATAACGTGGGGCGCTGGACGCACCCCTCAGGCGGAAACCCTCGTAATTTACGAAGAAATAGCTCTTCTTCCGTCCGGAGGAAAATATCGGGAGCTTGATCGGCCCGCCGATGTTTCCGCCAAAGTCGTTCTCCTTGTCTACCGGTCTGTTTGCCACGCCGAACGGACGAGCGTTAAGGTCGGTGTTCCGGAGCAGCTCGTAAACCGTGCCGTGAAAAGCGTTTGTGCCGGACTTTGTGATGGCCGTCAGCACCGACGAAGACGTGTAGCCGTATTGCGCGTCGTAATTCGACGTCAGCAGCGTGATTTCCTGAATTGCCTCCGGGGACATGGGGTGGCCGGTAACGGCCAGTTCGATACCGTTCTGGCCGAGCGACCCGTCGACGATGGAGACGCCGTCCAGCAGGGCTTCGTCCGTCTCGTTGGTTCCACCGTTAATGCGCGTATTAAAGTTCAGCTTGTCGTCGTCACCACCCGTTGTCACGCCCGGCAACAGCCTGGCAAATGCGACGGCGCTGCGCGTGTGGCCGCCGAGGATCAGCGGGAGTTTCTCCAGAGATTCCGGCTGGATGGTTCCCTTCTTTACGGCGGAGTCGAAATTGAGGGGTGATGCGTTGGCGGAAACCTCAATCGCTTCGGAGGTGGTGCCGAGTTCGAGTGAGACATCGATACGCACCTGCTGATCCAGGTTGACCGAGATGCCCCGCTGGATGTACTCGCGGAACCCCTTCGCAGCTACCGTGAGGTCATAGCCGCCCGCCACGAGGCCGGGGAACGTGTAGAAGCCGTCCGCTCCGGAAGAAGCCTTCACCACAGCAGAAGTGGCGAGCGACCGTAAGCTCAACTCGGCTGCTGGAATTGCCGCGCCAGTGGGATCCTGGACGACTCCATTAATGGTCGCTCTGGTGCCTTGTGCCCACATCACACCTGCAAGCGCAGCGCACAGATGGAACGCTGCGATAACACGACCACATGACTTGAACATACAAACCTCCCTGTTAATTTGTGAGGATATGCACACTTGACAGCCCCGTCAAGGGTTTTGTTCATTTCCGGTAAAAAATCTATTTCCGAGTCCATCTTAATCTTCATTGACCAGTAACCCTAGAAAGGGCGGTCCGCTCTTTCGATCGAGCAGAGAAGTAGCTCATACTGTTTGAGATGAGCGACGAACAAGGCCTTGTAGCGATTCACCCGGAAGGTGAGGGTCCCACAGCGGAGATGGAGTCCCCGGAGACGGTCACCAACGTGGATACGTTTGGCGGCAAGATCCAGGTGAAGTGGGCACCAGAAGCAGCCGTGAGCAGCTTGGGGCTGATGCCCTTCTTCATCGAGTTTCTGAAGACCAGTGGACGGTTCGACGCCTGGGTGGAGGACTGCCCTCTCCAATACAAGAGCCCGAACGCACCGCAGAAGCGGGATGTATTGGCACGATTCTGTTATCGGTGCTGGCGGGGCATTGGCGCTATGCGCACATGAACGCCATACGGGGTGATGGAGTCAATCCCGAGTTGCTGGGAATGACGAAGGTGGCGAGCGAGGACTCGGTGCAGCGTGCGATGACGGCGATGGAGGAGCAGGCCAGCGAAGGGTGGATGAAGAAGCATCTGCAAGCCAGTTACGAGCCGCTGCTGGAAGAGCCCTGGGCATTGGACATGGATACCAACCGGAGTTGTGGTCGTTGTTGGACGGGCTGCCGGAGCCGAGCCGTCCGGCGTTTCTGCGCGGGGATTGTAATTGGGGAACGGAGCGAGCGATGGAGGGAGCGGAGCAGCGCCAGATGGCCTACCTGTTCAAACTGAAGCAGACGGCGAACGTGAAGAAGTTAATCGACCGCTTGTTCGG
>QHXW01000086.1 GCA_003223115.1 Acidobacteriota bacterium | reverse complement strand
AATATCAGTAGGGTCACTGGCCGCGGTTGCCGTGGGTCGGGTCATGCAATCAATGCTATTTGAAGTGAACCCGTTGGACGCGGCCGTGTTTGCTTCAGTGGGCTGCGGGCTTTTGCTTGTATCGTTTGCTGCCAGTATTGTTCCAGCTCTGCGAACGACCGCCATTGATCCGGCGCAAGCGTTACGCACGGAATAGCTGGTGTACCCGCTGTTATGAGCCATCATTAACGGACACGATTCCTGCCGCATCCCGAGGATTTCCGGGTCTCATCTCCCAGAACCGGACAATCACGCGAGGCCACATCAACGAGTCGGGCCAAAACTGCTTGACTCTAAGTCGCTTACGCTGAGCTTTTCGCGCAAGTAGATTTGGCCGGTTTTTTTATGTGATACGGCCAAGTGAACGTTACCTGATCGGAAGAACGCTTCCGCCTCGGACTTTGGCATGGTCCGTTACCGGGGGACGAGAGAAGGGCAGCAGGTGGATAGCGTCGTTGATCTTCTTACTCCCAGCGCAACGCGACAACGGGATCGAACCGTGCGGCACGCCTCGCGGGAACATAGCTGGCCAGCATCGCAATTACTAGGAACGTCACGGAGACGACCAGATATGTAAGCGGATCGGTGGCGCCAGTGCCGTAGAGCATGCTGCCGATGATCCGGCTCATGACGAGCGCGCCGGCCACTCCAATAGCGACGCCGAGCAAGCCCAACGTGAGTCCCTCCCTCACTACCAGGAACAGTATATCTACAGACTGAGCGCCGACGGCCATTCGGATGCTCATTTCGCGGGTACGCCGTTCCACGGCGAGAGCTACGACGCCGTAGATAGATACCGATTGTTGCCAGCAACAGCGCGAACGACGCGAACACCCCCAGTGCAAGGGCATTGAAAAGTTGTGGCGCAATTGACTTCGACAAGCGGTCCTGCATCGTCCTGACATCGTAAAGCGGCTGCGCCGGTGCCACGTCCCGCACGGCTTTGCGTATTGCCAGAATGAGCGACGCCAAGCTCGTACGGCTGCGAACCGCGAGAAACGTCTACGGAGGCGTGTGCCCCTGGTATTGCGGAACGTAAATTTTCCTAGCGTCGGCCGCAGTCAGATCGTCGTGTCTCACGTTCCCGGCCACCCCGACAATCTCATAACGCTTATCCCACAGGATCAGCCGTTGGCCCACAGGGCTCGTGTTGCGCCAATAGCGACGCATCAGAGCCTCATTGATGATCGATCGCCACGCGAGGCGTTTCCCGCGGGTTATCCATCTCGGTGAAGGCGTGGCCTTGCAGCAGAGAGATTCGCATCACGCTGAAATAGCCGCTGCTAACCGTCCGGTAATCGGAATCGCGTGACTCGCCTGGCACGGGCGGAACACCATCGATATCGAACGAAGTGCTGCTACGCGATCCGCTGAAAGGCAGGTTGTTCGCTGCCGGGGCGGCTTCAATTCCGGGAAGGGCCTGGAATGCGATCGATCAGTTCCTGATAGAGAACCGCCCGCTCGCGGGTACCAGCGTATTGCGATTCCGGGAGACAGATTCGCATGCCGAGCACGTTCGCTGCGTCGAACCCGGGGTCTACATGCCACAAATGCCAGAGACTCTTCATCAGTAGGCCGGCGCCGATCAGCAGCATCACTGAAAGAACCAGTTCCGACACAACCAGCACGCTGCGAAGCCGGTACGAACCGCCCGACGGCGCGTCCCATTCGCCTTGTTTCACTGCCGCGGCCAGATCCACACGCGATGTGCGGAAGGCCGGGAGAAGTCCGAATATCAATGAGGTGACTAGACAGGCAAAGCTGGTGAAAGCGATAACCTGTCCATCGACATGAATTCCCTCCGTGCGCGGCACGATCCGCCCACCGCCGGCCATGAGAAGGTGAATTCCCCACGGGCTGAGCGCCAGCCCGGCTCAGGTTCAAAGTTCCAGAGTTCCAGTCTTCGGCACATCCGTCGAATCGCAGCAATCCAAACCAATCCACATGAGTGACAAGTCGGCGTTCGCTGATCTGCCCCGATGCCGGGTATCTTCCCCGTCACCAGACCCAAGCGTTCCTCCGATACTGGGAGGTCTGGCTTCCCCTATGCTTGCTCCAGGTTTAATATTGAAGCGGTCGCGCAAGATCATCACACTCGCCGACAGCTTAATATGGGTAGCAGATAAATGCGCACCCTTCTCTATCCGCTGCTCGCACTCGGTCTATTCGGCGCCGATTGGCCTCAATTTCGTGGTCCGAACGGCTCCGGACTGTGCCCTTCCTGCGGGCACCTCCCAACTGAGTTTGGACCTCAAAAGAACGTTCTGTGGAAGACAGAGCTGCCGGTAGGGAAGTCCTCCCCCGTCCTGGTAAGGGATCGCATTTTCCTCACCGCTTCCGAGGGCGATGATTTGATTACGATGTGCTTGAGCCGCACCACCGGCAAGGTTCAGTGGCGGCGATCAGTCCGCGCTGCCAGGCGCGAAGCCCAGCACACCCTCAATCATCGCGCCGCGCCCACCGCGGTGACCGACGGAAAGAGCGTCTTCGTCTTCTTCGCTGATTTCGGCCTGGCCGCTTATGATTTCGAGGGCAAACAGCGATGGCAGTTGCCGCTGGGACCATTTAACAGTCAACACGGGGTGGTTGCATCGCCCGTCTATGCCGATGGAAAAGTAATCCTCGTTTGCGATCCGGACACCGACGCATACATTATCGCGGTGGACGCAAATAGCGGAAAGATCGCCTGGAAAAGGCCACGCGACGTCATCAACGGGTACTCCACCCCGATCATTTACCGTCCGGCCCGCGGCCCCGCACAAATCATCGCACCCGGCTCCTACCAACTCACCGCGTATTCCATCGTGGACGGCGAACCGCTTTGGTTCGTTCGGGGTCTCACCTGCCAGCCAAAATCGACGCCAACAATTGCCGGCGATATTGTCTATTTCAACGGTTGGACTCCCGGGAACGACGCGGGGGAGCAAGTTGAACTGCCCACGTTCGCCGAGGTGATCGCCGCAGCGGATGCCAATCACGACGGGAAACTCTCTCAGACGGAACTGCCACAGCCCTGGCAGCCCACAGGCACCTGGCGTGCGATCGACTTGGATCGCGATGGTTTTCTGAACGAGAGGGAATGGACATTCTTCCGCACTCGCCGTGCCTCGCGCAACGGTTTATTGGCTGTTAAGCTCGGAGGCAGCGGCGACGTGACAAACACGCACGTGCTCTGGCGCTTTGAAAAGTCGCTTCCCGACGTACCGGCGCCCCTCGTTTACAAGGACGTGGTGTTCCTCTTTCGAAGCGGCGGGATCGCGACCACTCTGAATGCTCAGACCGGCAAGGTACTCAAGCAGGCGCGTTTGACGGGCGCGCTCGAAGACTACTACGCCTCACCCATCGGCGTCGACGGCAAGGTCTACATCGCCAGCGAGCACGGCAAAGTCGTCGTGCTGCGTGCTGCTGGCGATTGGGAAGTTCTGGCGATCAATGAATTCGACTCGGACATTTACGCCACTCCGGCAATCAGCGAAGGCCAAATGTACATTCGGACCCGAAACGCGCTCTATGCCATTGGGTCACCGAATTAGAGCTGGCAGGTTGCGCAGAGAGCCTTCGGTTATCCGCTTTCGATCGCATTTCTGCATCTGCTTCGAAACACGCTTGTGCATCTGACTAATGTTCCACTTGCCCGTATAGTCGCCAAACCGCGCCGTGAGTGAGGATCTCGATGCTACGGTTCAATACCGATCCGGTCGTTGACGGCCCCGCTGATCCGCTGTTTGCAACCAAGATAACGCTCCGTGGACTGAACGGAAACGTGTCCGAGTAGGAACTGGATCTGGAAGACCCAGTTTCATCTTCGGTCGCTTCGCTTTGGCGAATTGTCGTCTGTCGTGTTTGCTCATTCCCGGCCGCCTCCCCGCGGCTAGGAAAGAGCCGAAGCCGGCACGCGAACGATTCGGGCGTTTCCCGTCAACTTGACGCGGAACGGCTGAACTTCCGGTTTGCGGCAAGATTCGGCCGCGATAGCCCCAATGAGCGGCCAGAGCCACGATTTAGCGGCAACCATGTAAGCTTGCCGAAGCGGAGGCGTGCGGCGCGTCGCTGGGCGTGATCGGAGCCTCGCCGCGCTTAGGAATCAGTGCGCTCATACCACCGGAGCACGCGCAGGGCGCGTAAGGTGTTCCACCGGCTCGGTCGGCCCTCGCCCTCATCCGTCTCGACCGGCATCACGCCGGGATACCGGGTCTCGAGCGGCCACCGCCCGTCCTCGTCGCGTTTCGACGCGACCAGCTCGATCGCTTCGGCCACCCGTTCGTCGGGCGTAACGCCGGCGCTGCGCAGGTACTCGAGCCCCCGCAGCACGTCGTAGTGCCACCACGTCGGGAAGGCGAAGCGCGTCCAGGCGGCGTTGCCCTTGCGATCTCGCTCGATCACCTCGCCGGTCGACCGCCGCCGGAAGAGTCGGCGCTCGAGGAAGTACTCCTGCCCGCGGAGACGGGCCTCGGTCGCCTCCCGAGTCCGTCCGCCCGCCCGCTCGTGCGCAAGCAGAGCCTCCAGCACGCAGATCGTGGTGTTAAACGACGACCGCGTCGAGCCGTTCGGCGCCTCGCAGTTCCAGCCGCCGTCGCACAGCTGCTCGGCGAGTAGCCGGTCGATGATGCCTCGGACGTCCTGGCCGAAGTAGACGCCAACCGCCCCGACCTGGCCGTTGATGCACGGCTCGACCTCGCCTTCAAAGAAGGCATTGCCGTCACATTCCTGCGGGCCACATCCCTGCCACGTCACCCGGTCGCGGACGAGGCCCAACGCCCGGCGTGCTTGGTCGCTCGCAGGATCCAGACCCAGGTCCCGCAGCAGCATGAGGACGTGCATTGTAGAGTCCCACCCGCGGTTCCATGCCGCGCCACCCCACCGACCGTCGTCCGCCTGGAGCGCGAGCAGCCTCGCGCCCACGCCCTCGGTGGCGACCCGCGCGCGCTCTGCCGCGACCTCTCCCGCGGGCGCACCGGTCAGGTCCCGCATCACTTGCCAGCGGATCGACAGGTCCGAATCGAGCAGCCAGTCGATGACAGTCGCAAATCTACCTCCAGCAGTCGAATGCATCGTCCTGTCGCTATTATGCTCCCGCGGTGTTCGTGACAGTTGAGGCAGCCCGGCCGAGTACAATGGGCGGCGGCATTGGCCCAGAGCCTGACTACGCTGGCGACCCGCGCGGGTCGACATCTTGCGTCATCCGCCCGAAACCGGCGATGACTGCTTGGATCGGCGATTACATTGTGAGAACGGCGCGGAACCGGGCCTTGCCCTCCGCAACGCGCTCATAGGCCTTCGCTGCCTCTCCCAATGGGTACGTCTCGACAATTGTCTTAACTTTTCCTTGCGCTACGAAGTCAAGGGCTTCGTAGAGATATTCGGGGCCGTTTTGCTGGCTGCCAATTATATGAATGCGTTTCATGATGAGATCCATCAACGAAATCGAAAGCGGCTCAGCGTCGGCCCCCATCGCGACAAGACGGCCGTCCGGCCGCAGTCCTTTAATGCTGTCCACCATTGACTTGGTCGAATTGGAAGTACTCAGGATTACGTCTGCGCCGCCGGCCGCGGCCAAGCTCTTTCCGTCGCGGACAATCTCATTTGCACCGAGATCGCGGATTATCTTGTCCTTATCGGGGGAATGCGAAATTGCGATGGTCTCGAAACCTGCGGCCTTCGCATATTGGACTGCCAGGTGCCCCAGCCCGCCGATCCCGAGCACGGCCACGCGCTCATGCGGCTGAGGATCTGCCCAGCGCAGTCCGCTATAGACTGTGTAGCCGGCGCAGAATATCGGGGCTGCTTGCTCATAGGAAACATTGTCGGGAATCAGGTAGGTGGCATCGGCATTCATCAGCATGTACTCGGCGTGGCCTCCTTGTACATCGATTCCCGTACCCTTCAGATAGGGACAGAACATTCTGCGGCCGCGCTGGCACCATTCGCAGCGTCCGCACGTGGATTGAATCCATGCGGTGCCTACGCGGTCGCCTACGTTTCGTATCGTGACATCGGGAGCCACGGCGACGATTTCGCCGACCGGCTCGTGACCGAGGATTCGCGGAAATGCTCCGGGAAAGTGTCCGAGCGTTAGATGTACGTCGGTATAACAGATGCCGCTTGCATGCATTTTCACCAATACTTGATTGGGTCCGGGTTGAGGTTGCGGAACGTCTTTGATCTGCCACGAACTGCTCACAGCGGGGACAACAGCAGCTTTCATAACACTTCCTCCTAGCACATTCGATGCGAACGGTTCGCGGACGGTGCATGCTTTTGGACGCGGGGCAGGAACGGACAATACAACAGTTCGCTTTGTCCGGCTGAGCAGGAAAGCGCCGGGCGACTCTGTGAATATCGTTGCCATCGATTCGCGGCCAATCAAATAGGCCTGGGAATCTGATTCCCGAGTTGTCGGAAAACGGAAGTTGGCCACCCGGCTAGCAGATCCCGGCTTGTAAGCCTGCGGTCAGAATTGGCGCCCTGGGCGCCATCCCGCCAGTGGCCGTGAAACCGGCTTTCCGGAAACTGGCCGACACGGGCAGGAAGTCGCCTGATAGGAGGTTGGCTATGGGAGGCGAACGCGGTATCCAAGGCGGCCCTGCCAAAATCTCGAATCTACGCCCGGCCCCTGCCTACTCCATCCGCAAGACTCGAGCGGGGTCGTATCGTGCCGCGCTCCGAGCCGGGAGGTAGGCTGCAATCAGCGCCACCGCCGTCAGCAGAGATGTCGCCAATGTCATCGACACCCAATCGTTGGGCTCAACGCCATAGAGCTGCGTCCCGGCGATGCGGCTCAGCGCCGCCGCGCATGGCAAACCAACAATCACGCCGGTGAGCACGAGAACCAGCGCCTCACGTATCACGAGAGCGACGACGTTGCCGCGCCGGGCGCCGAGCGCCATGCGGATGCCGATCTCGCGCGACCGGCGAGTCACCGTGTACGCCGTGACGCCGTACAGCCCCAGGATGGCGAGGATCGTGGCGAGAACCCCGAAGACGGTCGACAGCGTGGCAATCATGCGCTCGGAAACCAACGATTCGTCCACCTGCCGATCGAGCGTCTTCAGATTGAGAATCGGCAGACCCGGCCCGAGTTCCTGAACGGCCGAGCGGATGGCCCGTAGCGCGCCGTCCGAATTCGCTTCCGTGCGAACGTAGATCGCCTGCGCGTTGGGCGGCGGTTGCTGCAAAGTGCCAAGATAGACCTCGGGCACGACTTCGCTGCGCAGACTGTCGTAATGCGTGTCGTTCACGACGCCGACGATCTCGATATCCGTCGCTGTTCCAGGGTCCGTCCCCATCCCGATGTGGCGTCCGAGCGCCAGGCGATTGCCGAAATACTTCGTGACGAAGCTTGCATTCACCACGGCTACCCGCGGCGCCGCACTGTCATCCCTGGTCGTGAAGTTACGCCCGGCGAGCACATGGATCCGCAGGGTCTCAAAATATCCCGGACTGACCAAATCGAAGTGTGGCTTCATCACTTCTCCGCGGGCGCCGCCATAACCCTCTACCGTGATGCCGCGATCGAATCCCGTGTTGGTAAGCACCTGCATCGATGCCAGGCCGGCGGAGTGTACGCCCGGCACGGATTGCAGCTTCTGTTCCAAGCTGTGATAGAACCGGCGGGTCTGATTCGTGTCGTAGCCCGCTGAGCGCGGCGCCACGGAAAACTGGATGACGTTATCGGTTCGAAACCCCGGGTCGATGGAGCGCAGATTCGCGAGGCTTCGAATGAACAGGCCGGCGCCGATCAATAGAAGCAAGCAGAGGGCAACCTGTGCCGTCACTGCGAGCTTGCGAAAGCTGAACTGCGCTCCATCGCCCATAATGTTTCCGGCCTGATCCTTGAGAGCCGGCGCCAGATCCGGCGTGATCGATTGCAATGCGGGGACCAGCCCGAAGCCGATTCCGGTGAACAGGCAGAGCGCCAATGTGAAGCCCAGCACCGGGTAATCGGGCGAGCTCGAGATGGCATATCCGGTGACGGTCGTGGGCAGGAACGCCAACAGTCCCGCCACCATGGCCTTGGCCAGGACGATTCCGGCAACCCCGCCCGCAGCCGACAGAATCAGGCTTTCCGTGAGAAGCTGCTGGACCATGCGAGTCCGGCCGCATCCCACCGCCAGCCGGATCGCGATCTCTTTCCGGCGGGATGCGGCGCGAGCCGTCAACAGACTGGCGAGGTTCGCGCACGCAATGAGAAGAACCAGACCGACCACTCCCATCAGCACCCACAGGGGCCGCTCATACTGAGCGCGCAGGATTGAATTGCCCTGCGAGCCCGCGAGCAGGTTCAGACGCATTTTCAGAAACTGCTCCTTGTCGAAGGCCGTGGCGTTTCGGAATCCGGCGTCCGCCACCTCGCTTTCGAGGATCTGATGAAACAGCGGCTGCAGACCCGCTTGCGCCTGTTCCATGCTGAGACCTGGCTTGAGGCGTCCGTACACACTGACCCACCGATGGCGGCGATTCAGCAGGTCCGTGAATCCCGGCCGAACGGCGGGAGCAATCGACAGAGCCACAAAAATCGAGGCGGACAGACCGGGTTCCATTCCTTCAAATCCCGGCTCGGAAACGCCGATGATCGTCACGGGAGAGCCGTTGACACGAATCGTGCGGCAGATCACGCCGGGGTTGCGCGCGAACTTCGATTGCCACCAACCGTAGCTCATAACCGCGTAAGGATGAGCGCCCAGCGGCGCATCGTCATCTTCGGTGAACAGACGGCCTGCGGCAGGATGGATTCCAAGGAGGTGGAAATAATTGCCGGACACAAGCTCACCGCCGATCACTTCGGTTTCTGTTCCCGCGTCGACGCTCGGATTGACGCGGTATCGACACATCACTCCAGTGAAAACCTGGTTGCGATCGCGAATGTCCTGAAACATCGGGTAGGACAACGGATTCTTCCCCATGTCGCTTCCATAGTGCCGTCCCGAGCTCACCAGAATCACCAACCGGTCCGGGTCTTGCACCGGGAGCCTGCGCAGGATGAGCTGGTCGACTAAAGTAAAGATCGCCGTATTCGCCCCGATGCCAAGCGCCAGTGAAAAGAGGGCCACTGCGGTAAACACAGGCGTTTTTCGGAGAGTGCGAAAGGCAAAACGGAAATCCTGAAGGGTCGAGGGCATTCGTCTCTTGTGTACCACAGACGGACGATAGTCACTAACGTTAGGTCCCGCAGTTCGTCGTATGCCCATGCGCAAGACCGGTATTCTCGTTTGGCTTTCAGGCCTGTTTGCCCTGCCGCTGAGCGCCCAGGTCGATCGGCAGTACCAACAGTGGATGAGGTCCATGTTCCCCTCGCTTCTGGCGATTCGCAATGCTCCAGACAACGCCGCGGCCGTGGATGCGGCAACCAAACTGGCCGATACGTTCGACCAGGTGGCCGGATACTGGAGTTCGAAGCAAAGCCCCGACGCGCTAGGCTTCGCGGAAGCAGCGCGCGATGCCGCAAGAGCGATCGCCGCAGCAACAGCGATAAGGCGGCGAACCTGCGGAAGATCGAGGCCCAGTGCAGCGGATGCCACATGGCCCACCGCGGGGACAATGACCCGGACCGTGCAGTCAATGGGGGGAAGTTTCCCGCAGGTTGGAGTGTGATCCCGGATCGCGGGACCGCAGACCAAATCAGTTATGTTCTCGCCAGACGTATACCACTTCGCAATGGGACCCGGCGGAACGTTCTACAACAGTGACTGGACGAAGTCCGGCAACTACCAGTTCTCGGCACGCCTGACCCAGAAACAAGCGCCTACCCACCCGATCTCATAT
>QHXW01000484.1 GCA_003223115.1 Acidobacteriota bacterium | reverse complement strand
CGGCCAGGCATCCCCCGAAAGAGAAGCGGCGGAGGAACCCCATCCAGCCCAACCCCTCGCGCTGGTAATCGCGCAAGCAACCCACGAAACCAGGGGGCTGCACCGCGGCCTCGATGCCCTGGAACAGACGCAATTCCTCGCGGATCCGCGCGAAGGCTTCGTCGCAGTGAGCCTCGGGTTGCGTGGCCAGCAGTGCATCCAGCAGTCCGGCCTGGCTCCGACGGAAGCGGATGTGCCCGTCTTCTGGCGCACCCGCTCCAGCCAGCATCCCGATCCGCCGCAGCCACTCCTCGGGGACTATGCCGTAGGTGCCGTCGTCGAGCCGAACCATGTTCTCACCGCGGCGCAAGGCTTCCACCAACGCGGGAAGTTTCGCCGCCGTCTCGCCATACTCCACGCCGCCGTGCAGCTCGAACCAGTCCACGCCGGTGGATACTTGGATGTGTAATGAGCCTGGACGCCGGAAGATCTTACCGTCGGCGTCGATGTGCCAGCCCGCCTCCACCAATGCGCGCACCATGCGCGGCAGCTTAGCGGGGGCCAGTTCCCAACGCGGGGAAGGATCCCCGTAGGTCCAGGCGCGGAACTTCAGACCCAGCTCGCTGAGCAGCCCGGCGGCGGCTTTTTCTGCAGCAGAATCGCGGCGCACAAAGCGGCGAGCGGCTGCATCGTAGAACCCCATGGTTGGTTCGTCGGCGGATACCACCTGTCCTTCGTAATCAAAGGACAATTCCGCCCGCAGCTTTCGCGCGACGTGCACGGACGGATCCGCGGCGCGGATTCGCAGGCTGGGGCGCGGCTGGATTGTTGCCTCCTCATAACGCAACTCCTCGGGCACCTCCAACGTGGGCAGGCCCGGCGAGCAGAGTAGCGCCGCGAGAAATTCATCCGTATCTTTTTCCGCAGCCTCGATATCGCCGGCAGGACTGCGGAGGTGAGAGATCCATTGGAAGGGCGCGTCTTCCGCGAGCGGCGCTATGCGACCGGGCGTGAACACCAGTCCGCCCTGCGTGACCAGGGCAGCAGCTGCCAAATCCATGCGCTCCTCTCCACGGCGCAAAACGCCGGCCAGCGCCCATCCTTTTCGGCTGCGGCGCATCTCGATCCCAAATTCCCAGGGGCCACTTTCGTCCCAGGCAAGTGGGATCAACTCATCCGGATCGCGGCCGTTTCGCGAGTAGCAGCGGCCGGTGCGGGCCGCCAGTGGCATGATCACGCCCGCCAAGGGATGCGCAACCAGATAGGACTCGGGGACCTGTTCGTTATCACGCGGGTAGCCCCAGCCGCAATACTGCACGCCGCCTGCTAGTGCCGAAACGATTTCGCGGTCCTCCGGCAGCGGTAGCTGCGCAATCCGGTTGCGCTTCAGCGCGAGAGGAGTGACTCGCGTGCAACCGCCGTCCGCCTTGCGGTCGCGCATTGCGAGGTTGAGGACAACGCTGCCCGCCGATCCGCTGCCGGGAACATCCACAACGTATAGGACCTGCCGTTTGCCCGGCCACTCATCGGCAAGCCGGGCGGCATGCAAACCGCGACTGGCAATGCCGGTGATGTGGTTCTTCCAAGCGGGCGGCGGTGGCGGTGGTTTCGGCACAGCCACAGGCGACCGCTTTGAGAAGCCGGCATTTCCCCCGTCTTCATCCTCGACGCCGCCACAGTCCAAAACCACGGCCGCCGCGGAGGCGGCCGAGAGATAACCCCGCCCGTCCGCCGCAAGAATCGTGGCCCAAAGATGCTTGCACGGTCCGTCGGATTCGAAATGCGGGCAGTCACACGATGCGAACAGCACGCCATCTTCCCAATCCAGGCTGACCTCGTAGCTCCGCGATCCACGGACGAGGGCGTCCACCTGCGAGTTGGATGCGTGATGGATGCGCACGCGGCCCTGCCAGTAGTAATTGTTGCCGCGGTTCCGGACCGTGGCGCTGAAATCCCCAGTCAGTCTCTTTGACAGATTCATGTGTGTCTGAGTTCCCTGGGGGAGGCTGAGATCCATTTTATACAGAATTCATCCCGGCCAACGTCCGGGAGCGAAATCCATCGTCTGTCGTCAACGCCTACATGGAGAACCGCAGTTCGGGTAGGTAGATGACCGCCTTTGTTCCCAGCCCTGCTTCTCGACCAGCCAGACTATACTCGACCAGCCAGACTATAAAGGATAAGCTTACCGAATCGCAAGAAAACCATTGGGCGAATATCACGTGCGGCAGATCTCGGACCAAGATCGCTGGTATGAGCCGTGAGAGCTTTCCTGAATTGCCGCAGATGCCTGAATCTATCGCGGAAATACCGGTGGCTGAGCTGGCATCCATGATCGTTCGCACTTCATTCGCGATTTCCATGGAAGAGTCGAGATTCACGCTGAACGGCGCGTTATTTTTGCTCACTGGAGTTTATCCTTTCTGTCACAGGTTCGGATGTACTTCGGATGCCGCCGATGCTTGGTGACACAGCCGGAACTCCGGTGGGGACGCCCGGCTACATGTCCCCGGAGCAGTTCTCATGTTTAGAATATATTATCTTGTATTTGCCACTTAGATGCTTGAGTCAATTCACCGGCTAAACCAACCGTGCGAAAAAGGGGCCTTGGCCGCCCACAGCCAATTTCTTTAGGAAGCTCACATCCAAACCCAGCGCCTAATCCGTATCACTTGTTTGATATTCGTAGCACGACATGATAGGGTTGCGGAATTGTGATTTGTGCTACGGACGGGCTGACCAGCCGAACCGATATACAGCGCGCACCGCTGGCCGCGACGCGTATGACAGATGACGAACAATGAACCAGTTCCTTAAGACCAAAATCTCTCTGCGAGTCCTATACGCCCCCCCTGCCCTTGCTTTGGCTGTGTAGCATAGTTCCCGATGCGCTTGCTGCCTCAGGACTTTCGGGGAGCCTGACCGATCCCCAAGGCCGTGCCGTTTCCGGCGCAAGGATCCGTCTTCGCCGCCGGGCTGACTCCTCTCGTAGGGAAACACGAACCGACGATCAAGGACGTTTCTCCTTTGGGGTAATCGATTCCGGCGAATACCGCCTGAGCGCGGAATACGTTGGCTTTCCCGTTATCACTCGAACGTTTCTGGTGGCCGCAGTGGGTCTGGAAACAGAAGACCTTCAGTTTTCCGAGGTAGCTTCGCAAAACCAATCCGTCACCGTCTCTGCCAATGTATCGGACGCCGGGTTCTACGCCCCCGATCCAGCGCAGCGGATCATGGTGCGCGACGAAACGCTGGATGCAAACCCCGGCCGGCCTGGCATGCCAGTCTCGATCCCCGGTATGCCCGTGGAGTCACCCGCGGGCGGGGTGAAGCCGCCTCAATATTTTGTGCCTGGCGTGGCGGGCGATCATGGCGAGCCGATCGCGATGTTCTTTCAGATCGGCGGCTTTCTGTTCCAAAACAATCTGCCAGCCAACGCCCACGGAAATGGCTATGCCGACCCGAATGTGATCATTCCGATTGCAATTGAAACCGTTGAGACGGACGGCGGCGCGTTCGACGTGAGGGTGGGCAACAACTCCGTAAACGCTGCCATCATTTTCGGGCTTCGGGACCGTGTGGACCCCATCATACGGCTGAGCGCCGATTACCGCGATGTCAATTTGGTCACAGGCTGGAGCCCCAAGGATCCGGCAAACAAATTGTGGGTGGGGCTTGATCTCTCGTATGGGAATGGATTTCTCAAGCGCTTGGAGCACCGCCGGCAGTACAAAGCGAATGTCTCCAAGGTCTTCACTTTCGGCAAGCACGACTTCACGGCTTACGGCATGGGCTATTACGGCTTTGCTTTCCAGCCGGGCTTGATTCCCATAGACGCTAATGTCCCCAATGATACTTACGACGCGCGTCAGCGGGAAGAGACCTCGAACGGCGCGCTGATCCTGAATGACATCTGGCACCTGACCGAGCGGAGCCAATTCCAGTTTTCAGGCTTTTACCACTACTACACATTGGATGTGCGGCCGAGCTTCGGCGATGGCTGGATCCGGCAGAGCGAGCACCGGAATGCTAATTCCGAAGACGTGCTCTACTCCCACAGCTTCAGCAAGGCGTTCTCTCTCATGGCTGGCGTGGATCTCCGGCGTGAAGCGCCGCGCGCCCTGGACTTGGACCGCGCCAAGGACGCGGGAATCTTCCAACCGGTAACGGCGAACAACATAACGATTAATTTTTGCAGTCCATACGTTGTTGCTGACGGAACGTTTCTGCGCATCCTGCATTACAACATTGGCTATCGCGGCGACGTAGTGAGCATGGACAACCGCGACCTCTATCGTGGTCCAAGCTTTTCGTTTTCCCGGAATGCCCAGATCAATTCACCGAAGGGGACGATCTCGCTGGTGCCTCCCGAGCCCTTGTCCTTGCTGCCTACGGTGTCGCTGAGCTATGGGCAGGCATTTCACATCAATGATCCTCGCATCGGCACAACGGATATTTTCGGCGGGACCATTGTGAGCAAAGCACGTGCTTACCAACTCGTCGTCAGCAAGACCATTGCCGCAACTGAGTTTCGGGTTACGCTGGCCCATGTGACGACCGCCCAGCAACTGGCGCGAATTTCCAACGATACGGGGCTCCAGCAGGATGAGGGACCGGGCCTCCTGGAATCCATCACCGCGGCGGCCCGCCGGAATTTCACGCACGGGTTTATACAGGGTTCCTTCGCCCGGGCGGACGCGCCAGACCGCTTCACTGGCGAGCCCACGCCCGAGGCCCCGCGATTGATCTGGGATGTTCTGGGTACCATCGACAGGTTGCCGTTCCATCTGGTGGCGCGCGGCGAATACGAACATGTGGGCCGGAAGCCTCTGGGCGACGGGTTTGTCGCGGTCCCGGTCCGTGAATTCCGTGGTGCGATCGTCCGACCTTTTCAGAGCAAGGGAATCGATGTGGGCGTGAACTTCTTCATCGCCAGCGGTTATGGCGGCCAAACTTTGGAAACACTGTCGCTGCCCGGAGAAGGCGAACCGTTCGAGCGCATCACAGGTTTCCCGCTCCGGTCGTACGTGACCGCCTCTTTCACGTACCACTTCCGGCGTAATTCCTGGCACTGATCCGAACAACAATGCGGGCCGCGCCCAGAAAGACATGTGGCTTCCTGGCGATTGTTCCAGAATCATGGCGGATCCGGAAATTGTCTGCCGATCTAGCTTACCTAAGCTAGCGGAGGCATCGAACACTTGACCAGAATCCTTCGACGCGGTCCGAAAGTTAGAGGAAGCTTAGCCGCGTACAGCCTGGCAACTGTGCCGAAACGATTTCATTTCCTTTCATCGCTCATTTGGCGAAGGCCGCAGCCTGGCCGACCTGTTATGACTCGGGCTGCCAGGGTTCCCGGCCAAATCCGCAGCATGCTTCACCAGGCACCTGCCCTGGCGCGTGAGCGTGCGGCCTCAGGCGCTACCAGTAGCGACGGAACTTAAGTCCAATGGTGCGGGACTGCACCAGCCGCGTGCCGACAAAAATGGATTGAAAGTTGTACAGCGCCGCTCGATCGGTGAGGTTAGAAATCTGGAATTGGCAATCCCAACGTCTTCGCCCCTCGGCGACTTTCTCATATGCGACGTTCAAAATCTACGATCGTGCGCGGGCGAACACGGGGCGGGTTGGCCCCGAGGTTGACATATGGCAAGAGGTCGGCATAGTCCAAATCCTCACGAACTACAGCCGGATCAGACGGGTTCGTCACCAGACCGCTGTCGTATCTCACCGCCCAGCTCGTCCAGATGTGCGTGGGTAGCGCGTACTGGAGGTTCGCCTGCGCACCTAGCTAGACTTCGTGAGCCGTCATATCGACGAATAGCTAGTTGCTGGTCGTGGTCGATAATGAACGGTCCCGAGCTCAACGCATTGATGGCGCTTTGTCCGATAAACAATCCGCCGTTAAAAGGCGGGATGACGATCACATGGTAATGCGTCAAGCTCAGCGATCCGGACAGACCGTGCGCCGGAAGCAGGGTTGCTCGCAACTCTGCGCCGTTCACGCGAGATTTCTTTAGCGAAGTGGGGAAGATTATCCCCGTATTGAAAAAATTGTCGTTGTCGTGTAGGTCCTGTTCGTCTTTGTAGTAATAGACAGCGTTCACGCTTGCCCGGCTGAATATTCCCTGCTGCAGGCCGACCTCATACACGTTCTGCCGTTCGGGACGGATTGATAGGATCGCACCGCCCAGCCTGGCACGCACGCTGGCGGGAACCAGAACCGCCGATTCGCTGGAATTGGAGAGTAGAAGGTTTTCATTGACCGGAGTCTGGTAAACGCGGTTGTATGAGGCTCGCACGACAGTCCCGGTTTCGCGCAGATGGTACGACATCCCAAGTCGCGGCTGAAGCTGGTGGCCGTGTACCAGAAAACGATAATCGTCATAGCGCAGCCCGAGCGAGAATGCGAAGCGCCCCCATAGCGCCTGATCCTGCGCAAAACTGCTGACGAGATTCCCCGACTTCTGCTTCGAGAATTGAAAGAGGCCGCCGCCCCGGCTCAAATCGTAGGCCATGAGCAGGGGAATGAATCCGGGCGAGCGCGGGTCGTTGAAGGAAGGCTCGGTGATGCCGAAGGTAAAATTTTCGCTCACCGGAAAATGCTGGTAGTCCGCTCCGGCACGTAAGGTGTGCCGGCCCACCATCACACTGAACCGGGCCGCTTCGGTGAACGTGGAGAGATGCCGCGCTTGCGCGGCCGTTACCGGCGTGTCCGCGGGGCTGGGAAATAGCTGAGCGATCGTTGCGCGGTAGGAAGTAGTTGAATCCAACGTGGCGCGCGGACTGAGAGTGTGAACCCAGCCCAATGAAGCCGAGAAATCGCGTAGCAACTGGCGCTGTCTTTGTCCCGCCGCCTGCTGAGAGCGGAGATTCGCTAGTTCAAATGAAGACCGGCCGAGAAGTACGTTCAGCCGCAAGGAATCGCGGGGTGAGGCCTGGTAATCGACGCGCCCGAAGCATCGTTCCTAGTTCCCGCCGTTGTGCAGGTTGTCCAAGGATACCTGGTCGAGATAGCGGTGGCTCTTCAGTGTGGTGAAGGACGCGACATACCCGAAACGCCCCACGCCGCCGGACAGTTGTGTGACCTGAGAAAGCGTATCGAATTGAGCCGTGCTCCATTGAGTGTCGCCTGAAAAGCGCCGTCCGGAACCCAATCCCGAAATGGTGGTAATGTTCGCCACGCCCGAAATCTTGCTGCCGAACTCGGCCGGAATGTTGCCAGTGTACAGTTCGATCGTCTGCACGATGTTGGGATCGATGGCATTAGCGAAGGCGCCGGTGAGCTGGTCGCTGATGGGCATCCCGTCCACGACGTGCGTCATCTGGTTGTGGGCTCCCCGCGGGTGTATGGCGCCGTTGGCGTCTGCTGCAAAGCCTGGAAAGCTCAGGAGCACAGACTCAAGGCCGCGCGCGCCAATCGACGTCGGCATGCGTTCGATTATGGAGGCAGTGAGCTCGGTCCGCGTTCCCGTCGTCTCCGGCTCCACCAAAGCAGCGGCTCCAAAAGCCGACACGCTCAGGCTTTCGGAATGTTCCGAGATTCCCAACCGCACTGCTATCGAAACCGGGACGTTCGAGCGCAGAACAACAGTCTGCCGTTCCTCAGCAAAGCCGTCTTTGCTGGCCGCCAGCACATAGCTCTGATACGGAAGGTTCGCCAGGCTAAAGCTGCCGCCCGCTTGCGTATGAGTTTCCCGCTCGAAACCGCTCAACGCGTGGCTTAACGTGACACGTGCACCCTGGACGGCCCAACCATTGGGGTTCACCACAGTGCCGGACAGGATGGCGGCGGATTGCGCCGATATATATCACCGGAGCGCCCAACCAGGCAAAGAGAAAAATTGTGCGGCCGACTGGCAAGACTTAATTAACTATAGTTAATATGCCCCTTCGAAGCAAGCTTGTGCCTTCTCCTTCCGACGGCGGTAAGTGGCTGGTCATTCGAACTCAGTAACGCCGCGAATTGATCCCGCAACTCAATGGCACTTTTCTCGCTCTGAAGCCCCCCATGAGAAGCCATAATCCTTGTAGCACCCGCGCTCGTGAGTGAATGACGAAGTCCACAGTGTCGGCTTGCTTGAGAGCCTCCTTGATAAGGCCGTGGATCAAGCCTGAGCCACTGGTGACGTCACTTACGATGCGTGGGAACAGGTGCCGGCCACGTGTTCAAGTCGCCATTCTGTGCCCCGCTGCGTTGTTAACGCGCGACCGTATTAGTGAGGCCGCGATCCTGCGCAACGACACGCCGCACCAGGACGATTGGCAGCAGCTTTCGAGCGAACAATTCCATTGGAATGCGCTATTAGCGCTGGATCAGCAGACGATTCGCGATATAGGGATCTTTAATTCTCGAAGCGTTTTCAACAACTCGTGCGCATACGCGCGACGACCGCTTCTCACAGACGGGGCTCGACTCGCCGAAACGGGCCGTAGAGGAAGTCAGGCCGGATTAGGGCGGCAAGTCGGCCAGGAGCCATTCCTGATACTGGAATCCGTGCCCGGTTCGTGCCCAAATCAAGCATTCCGTGCCCATCTGCGATCGCATAAGCCTTTGTGTTTCAGAGCGAGTGTCTGTAAGCGATAGGCCTTCACTTCCATGGCATGGAAGAGGTCGTGAGTTCGAATCTCACCAGTTCCACCAACCCCTTCAAAGCCGCTATAGATGATTTTGTAGAGTAGTTATCACCGCGATGTCCTCGATGATGCTCCTACAAGATGAGCGAGCGACTGCTTCCTGACGGTCTGCGCGTTGTGACTCGCCCGTCGCTTCGATCCGATAAGGTCGGGCGCGACCTATCTGCCCGTGTTCCCCTGAGCAAAAACAACCCGCGCTCGCTCTCGTTCAGCCGACTGCAACTGCTTAACCAAGGCCAGCTCCGCGCGACCTTTTTCGGTTTTTCCGATGCGCAGCAGAACTTGCCCCAACCAGTAGTGAGACTCGACTCGTTGCGGAAATACCTGAACGGATTTTCGCAGCGAATTTTCGGCATCTTCGTACCGCCCCAGTTTGGTGTAAGCTTGGCCCAGTCCGAGTTGGACCTCATCGTACGCCGGGTCGGATTGCTGTGCATTGCGGAACAGCTCTAGCGCCCGTCCGGGGTCATCTTGCTGGAGAGCGATAACACCGAGGAAATAATACGAACCCGCCGAGTGCGGGTTGATCCGCAATTCCTGTTGAAACATCTCCACAGCGAGGCCGTATTGCCGCTCCTTCCAGTAAATGTACCCGAGCGCGAGGTGGAGATCGGGTTGGCTGGGCGCGGCGCGAATTGCGCCCAAGAATTCGGTTTCCGACTGCCTTACGTCTTGAGTTAAATCGTAAGCTTCGCCGAGCAATTGATGAACAAACGCCGAGTCCGGGTATGTGCTCGCCAGTTGAGAAAAGACGCGGATACCTTGTTCTCTGTGCCCCGCCAGCTTATGCGCCTTGACGAGAAGATAGAGAACTTCGGGATCTTTCTTGCCGGATTGGAGACTGGCGTCGAGCTCACGCACAGCGTCTGGCCATCGACGCGCGTGAAAGTGGCATAACCCGGCAACGAAATGCGCATCTTGTGCATGCTCGCGGGAATCGGCTCCCACAACGAGGTACGGCAAGGCTTTTTCCGTTTGTGATAGACGGAACAGCGTCAACCCCAGGTTGAAGGCGAATTCGGCGTTCGCGGGACGGAGTTTTACCGCTTTAGAAAACGCGGCGGCGGCGCGGTCGTACTTTCCTTGCTGGAAATAAATCACGCCGAGGTTGTTTTGTGCATCGAAGGAATCCGGCGCCAGCGCAAGGCCGGCCAGGTACTCGCGTTCGGCCTCCGCCCACTTTTGCCTGCCGGCAAGCGCTCCGGCTCGGCGAAAATGTTCGGCCGTGGGAGCAGAGGCCAATAAGACCAGAAGCAGGAAGACCCAACGCATTCAGAGACTGTGGCTATCATAACAAAGTGACATTTCGCCTCATCGCCGGTGAATTGCTGCTCTTAACTTATGGATTTGCACAGCAGACCAGTCACCTGGAGCGCGGCGCGGCATTGATGCGCGGTAACAATCTCGAGCAAGCGCAACGGGAGTTCTCAGAAGCCGTCAAAGATGATCCGAAGTCGTACCGCGCCTTTGTCAATCTGGGCATCGTCAATGCGCAGCTGCAGCGCTTGGCGGAAGCGGAGTCGGCCCTGCGAAAGGCAATTGAACTGAATCCGGCCAGCGCATCGGCGCATTACAATCTCGCGCTGGTGTTATCGCAGACGGGAAAGTCCCGCGAAGCTACGACCGAACTCGAGGCGGCCGTTCGCATCGCACCACAGAATCTAAATGCCCAGTTCAATCTCGGTTCGGCGTTGGTATCCAGCGGCAACGCGCGAGCAGCAATAGAGCATTTCGAAAAAGCCGCGGCGATGGCTCCCGAGCCTGCAATCCTGCTGCAACTGGCCCGCGCCCAAGCTCAGGCCGGATTGTTTCTCGACGCTCTGAACACGACGCTGCAGATTTCGAGCGACCGTCTGCCGCCTGCCGAGCGCCCGGCATTCCTGCTTCTCCAGGCCCGTTTGTATCAAAAGGCCGGCCATCCGGATGGGGCCGTCCCCGTGCTGGAATCTGCAGCCAAGCTCGACCCTCACTCCGCCGAAATTTCCTACAGCCTCGGTTTCAGCCACTATGTGCTCGAGCAAAACGAGCAGGCTGCTGGATTCCTCTGCGACGCCATCCGCAAGAATCCCAAGCTTGACCGCGCCTACCTTCTGCTGGCGATTGTGGATCTGGCCGTGGACAAACGTGAGGAAGCGCGGGCCCTTTTGGAAAAGGCAATCGCCATCTCGCCGGCCAACCCTTTTTATCAATGTGTGTATGGAATGATCCTTCTGGCGGACGGCAACTCGCGTCAGGCAATCGCATTTCTGGAAAAGGCGGTCAAGGAGAATCCCGCCTACGCACTATCTCATTACCACCTTGGTCGCGCGCTGGCCTTCGAGGAGAAATGGGCTCGAGCCGGACTGGAACTGGAAACGGCCGTCAAGCGGAAGCCCGATCTCAGCGAGGCGTATTATCACCTCAGCCGCGTTTATCGCAAGCTGGGACGCACTGAAGATGCGGCGCGCTGGCTCGAAAAATTCCGCAAATCCCGGGCTCGCGAAGACACGGAGCGGGAACATCTACTCCGCATGGTTCGCGAGCAGCAGGAAGCGCCGTAGTTCGCCGGCATCAGAACGTCAGACGCAGTGCAAACTCCATGATCCTGGGTTCGAGGGCGCTGGTCACTTGCCCGTAATCGCCAGCCCCGTAGGACACACTCACACCCGAGAAATTCGGATGGTTGGCTACGTTGAAAGCTTCGGCGCGGAATTCCAGCTTCGTCCGCTCGTTAAATGGGAACGCCTTGAAAAGCGCGAGGTTCCAGGTCTGCTCTCCGGGCCCGCGGATCAGGCCAGTGCCGGCGTTCCCGAAGAAGCCGAACGGCGGAGGCGCGAACGCGCCGGTGTTGAACCACTTGTCCAACCGCTTGGGACCTTTTACGTCGCCCACCACGTTAGGCCGCGTCGCCAGCCCGCCAGTGCCTGTGGCCAGGCCGGGAGCCAGCGCAAATCCACTCTCCATCACCGTGATGCCGGAAAGCGTCCAGTTACCCAAGGCCTTGCTCACCATGCCATTGGTCTTGCGGAAGAACGGAAGCTCGTAGACGTAGCCTAACGTGAAAATGTGCGTGCGGTCCCAGCCCGGCGGCCCATACTCCGCGCTGATGTCTCGAGAGTTCTGGGCGCTGTTGCCGCTGTTGCGTCCATCGAAACCGCGATCTGCGACGTTGGCCAGCGCCTTGCCGAATGTATATGCCGCATTTAGGGTCAGGCCTTTGGTGGCGCGGTATTGAAACCCGCTCTGAAACGAATGGTAATTCGAGGTGCCGCCGGTATAGGCCACGTTGAGGCCATCCCATCCGCTGTACGGCCGCGTAATGTCGGACGAAACTGCGCCGGTGTTCAGGCACGGATCGAAATTGAAGCCTCCCGACGGGATCGTCTGGCCCTGCTGCAGGCAGCTGGCGAGTATCGGTTGTGAAACCGGTAAAGGAAAATTCAGATCACGCGTGCCTTTCACATGCCGCGCCGATGTGCCGACGTAGGCGACGCTGAGAACGGCGCGCGGAAGAATCTCGTGCTGAATGGTGAAGCTCCACGTCTGTATGCGCGTAGCCTTAAACGTTGGATCGATCACCGTCATACCAGCCGGGCTCTTGGCGCCCGCCACGCCGGCGGCGGGATTTGTCAACGTTCCGTTCAGCAAAGTAATGGCATCCACAAACGGCGGATTTCCGATCGCGACGTAATTGTCGAAAGGTATGCGGCTGTAACCAATACCGTATCCGCCGCGAACCGAAGTCTTGCCGTGCCCGAACGGATCCCAAGCGAAACCGATGCGCGGCGCGAAATTGCGCTTCCCAGCTTTGAAGAAGCCGCGTGGAACGCCATTCTTTCCCGCTAATATGACGCCGTTGTTCAGGTTGGCCGGCTGGCCACTTGCTGTAATTACCTGACTGGCGCTATTGGTCACGAAAGTGCCATTTTGATTAACGGCCGCTGCTTGCCCCGGGTCAAAACGATTGGCATCAAAGCTGCTCACGCCGTCCCCGTCCATTGTGTCCGGCGAGATATATACATAGCGCAGTCCCAGATTGAGGGTAAGACGCGGCGTAACCTTCCAGTCATCCTGGAAGTACGGCTCGAACTGCCGGTAATGGAAATATCCGCGCCGTTCCGTGCTGTTCTGGAAATACGATGAATCCAAGCCCAACAGGAAGTCCGCCACCGGATCGTTGGTGTGCACTCCGCTAAACGAAAAGCTGCCATTGGTCTGCGCAAACAGGTTCTGGCGCTTAATACCGAATATGTAGAGTGCGCCCGCCTGCAACACGTGCGAACCTCTCACCATGCTGAAATCGTCGGAGATCGTGCCTTCCCCATCGCTCGCGTCCACAGGCAGCGGAAAGACGCCGAGTCCCGAATAACCCTTGGCGATGCTGATCTGCGGGATCCGCTTGTGAACATCAGCGCCGGGAAACGGGTAATTGAGGCTGATATCCGACGGCAACTCGGTGTTCACCGCCCGCAGTCGCGGCTTGTCGTGGGTTTGGACCGCGCTGATCGTGTTTACCATGCTCGGGCTGATGTTAGCAGTGAGCCGCACCAGGGCGTTCGCCCAGTCGTGTAGATGCTCTGCCGCGTCGTGGGTGCGGGGTTTGGACCCCATGCCAGGTTCGGCGGTGAGTCTTTGACCTCTTCATACATGAAGCGGCCCATCAGGACCAGCTTTTGTCCGAAATACTGATCAATACGATACGCGTCGTTTCGCTGATCGATCACATCGACGCCTGGGTTGATGTAGTTGTTGAAGCCCCCGGCAGGGTTGTTGGGCAGTGGCCAGTAATGTTTCAGGATCGCCACCGCGTTCGGATCGAAGCAGGCGGTATTCAGTGTCGTCGGGCCTGTCAGACAATTTTTCCCGGCCAGGAAGTTGTTGGCTGCGTCATCGAACACCAGTTGGTTGCCCTTGTCCCCGAACGTGGTGCTGCCGCTGAAGTCACCGTTGCGCATGGCTTCGGGGATCATGGCGCCGCGCACGGTCGAGCCGCTGTGGATCACACGCCATTCTTCGTTGACAAAGAAGAACGTATTCTTATCGCGGTTGCGATTGTAAATATGCGGGATG
>QHXW01000483.1 GCA_003223115.1 Acidobacteriota bacterium | reverse complement strand
GGTCTTTTTCGTCGCCAGACACTTTGAGCTTGAAGAACTTGACGAAGGGATAGGATTTTGCCGATTCAGCCATCGCGGCGGGAGCGTCGATCGAGAGGGCATAGGTGAGTTCGATTTTGTCACGCAGCCTGCCGCCAAAAAAACGATGCATGGGAAGGCCTGCAATCTGGCCCGCGAGATCGAGCGTGGCCATGATCACAGCGCATTTGGCGAACGGAAAACCCTGGCTCACGGCGGGCGTCAGATGGTCATCGAACTGCTTCTGAAAAATACATCTAGTTGAAGGGCGAGTGGTTCAGCACGATGGGCGCCAGATAATTCCGGATGGTGCTGGTCACGCTCTCGAGCGTCTCGTAGCTCCAGCTCGGCAGCCTTTGCGGTCCACCGAGCGGGTCCGGAAGCGACGGCGGTTTTTAGAAAACTTCTGCGAGCTGTTTTCACGCGTTTCATTCTACCTGCTCCGGGTGGATTTTGCGCCAGCGCTCGCTTACTACCACCATCAAATAAAGGAACACAAAGAGTCCAATCGAACCCAGCACAAAGTCCCAGCTATGGCTCCGCAGGAACTGAGTGGAGTCCTGGCCGAGCCGGATTCCCAGCCAGGCTTCACCAAAGTAGCGCAGCAAGCGCGCGGCCAGAATGACTAGCAGGAATGGAACATAACCGGTGTGCAGCGCTCCGGCCGATACAACAAAGAGCTTGAGCGGCATGGGAATTGGCATGAGCGCCGGCACAAAAACCGTGACCAGCCCGAAGCGCTGGAACCAGCGGCGAAACCGCTTGGGACGTCCGGGGACCAACGTTGTAGCGAGAAAGCGACGGCCACCGCGACGCGAGGCAAAAAACAGAACCGTGTTGCCTGCCACAGATCCGGCAACAGCCAGGGCGGCGGTGAAGTATGCCTGACTGGGATTCTTGACGCCGACAAGAATCAGCAGGGCATCCATGCCGGCGGAGACTGGGATTCCGGTGGAATCGACGAAGGCCAGCAGCAAGACCCCCCAGGGCCCTACGGCCACTAGAAAATCTGTGATCTTCAGAAGCAATGAACATTCTAACGTGCATGTGTTTGTGCGCCGTGTCTGAGGGAGAATGAGAGAGCGTTGACCATGACTCGACGACAGGCGATTGCCATGCTCGCGGCTTCTCCACATACGCTTCAAGCCGGGAACTCCGGCTCTCGCATTATCGATCCGCACGTGCACGTTTGGACGCACGACCCGCGCTATCCGTGGGCCAAGGAAACCACCCGACCTCCTCAGAAAGATGCCACGCCGGAGATGCTGCTGGAGCTAATGCGCGCGAATAGCGTGGAGCGGACTGTGATCATCCAAGTGATCCACTATCGTTGGGATAACAGCTACCTGGCCAGCGTGCTGCGGCATTATCCGCAATACTTCCGGGGCGTGGCGCGCGTCAATCCGGAAAGTCCTTCAGCGCCCGATGACTTGTCGCGGCTGGTGGCACAGGGATTTCGCGGAGTGCGGATCAGCCCGGCCGCCGATGCCTCTGGAGATTGGATCCGTGGCCCGCTGATGCCGCCGCTTTGGAAGCGCTGTCGCGAGCTCGAAGTGCCCATGACCGTTCTCACGAGCATCGACCGCATGCCGGACGTGGCGGCTCTCGCCGAAAAGTTTCCGGAGCTGACCGTGGTGATCGATCACATGGCCGATTGTCCGGCGGACGATCCCGAGCGGCTGAAAAAGCTATTGGCGCTCGAGCGATACCCTCGAGTTTTTGCGAAGATCTCGCATACGTGGTCGGTTTCGAAGGAGCCGTATCCGTATGCGGACGCCCAGGCACAGGTGAAGCGGCTTTACGATGCGTTTGGTCCGCGGCGGCTGATGTGGGGTACTGACTGGCCGTTGGTGGAAATTTACTGCGGCTATGCGAAAGCGCTGGCCGTGGTTCGCGATGAGATGAAGTTCTTGAATGCGGAAGACAAGAGTTGGATTTTGAGAAAAACCGTGGAACGCGTGTGGAAGTTTTGATGAAGCGCGCCAGCCTGAACCGCAAGCGCCCAGCGAGCGGTCACATCGGCCCGTTCCGCTCCCTGCGGTCACGGTTCAGCGGCCCACGTATATCTCGAGGAGCATCGGTGTTATTCTGCTCCCATGCTACGCAGAACGCTGCTGCAGTTGCCCCTAATGGCCGCGGCCTCGAGTGCCGTGTCCACTCAATCATTCGCACAATCGAAGCAGACCTCTGCCGGTTTCAAACTTTCGGTCCGCGTGGAACCGCTGTTTCGAAACATGAAACTGCCCGAGCAGATGGAAAAGGTCGCAGAGGCGGGCTATCAGGGGTTCGAGTTCGGCAACTGGCGCGGGCAGGACCCCGTCGAAATCAATAAGGTCAAGGCCAAGCTGGGTCTCGAGTGTGCCTGTTTGGTGGGCAATCGCGCGGTAAACCCCAAAGGCATGACGCTGGTGGATCCAGCCGACCGCGAGGCATTCCTAACCGAGATCCGGGCTTCCACCGAAGCCGCCAAACGATTCGAGAGCACCCGGTTGGTCACGCTCACCGGTAACGCGCTACCGGGTGTCCCGCGCGAGGTACAGCACGCGAGCATCGTTGAAGGCCTGAAGCGCGCGCACGATGTGATTGCTCCGCATGGCGTGACGCTGATTGTCGAGCCGCTCAATACACTGGTGGATCATGCCGGGTATTACCTCAACCATACGCCCGAGGCTTTTGAGATTATGCGCGAAGTGTCGAGCCCTCATGTGAAAATTCTTTTCGACATCTATCACGTGCAGATCATGGATGGAAATCTGATCGACAGCATCCGCAAGAACATCGCCTCGATCGGCCATTTCCACGTGGGCGACGTACCGGGCAGGCACGAACCGGGCACTGGGGAGATCCAGTACGCAAATGTGTTCAAAGCCATTCGTGAAGCGGGCTTCCGCGACTTCGTGGCCATGGAGTACGTGCCTTCGAAAGACCCCATGGCGACCCTGGCCGAGGTGCGGAGCATGGCGGCAGCGTAAAAGCAGCGCGTTAACAGTTCGACCGCCCGCACCGTCTTTCTTATGGGGGTGGACTCCATGGCAGGTCTTCTCGAAGACATCCGTTTCGGCACACGCATGCTGCTGCGGGCGGGCGGAGTCAGTCTTGTTGCCATCGTTTTACTCGCGCTGGGAATCGGCGCTAATACTGCGATCTTCAGCCTGATCCACGGCGTTTTGATGCGATCGGTGCCGGGGGTGCGGGATGCCGGCAGGCTGGTGCGTTCGATGCGGGTGGCGGCCGGCCAGAGTGGCTCGAATTTCGGCTACCCGGATTACGCTGATTTTCGCGATCAGAACCGCCTGTTTGCCGGAGTGGTGGCGGAGAGCCGCACGCCGCTCAGCTTTGCCGGCGGCACCAATGAGCGCATCCGCGGCTCGCTCGTTTCGGGAAATTACTTTTCGGTGCCGGGCGTGAGGCCGGCCGCCGGGCGGCTCTTCACCATGGAGGACGACCGTATACCCGGCGCGCACCCGGTGGCCGTGATCAGCCATGCATTCTAGAAACGGGCATTCGCCGCCGACGGCGCAGCGGTGGGGAAAAGAGTGACGCTGAATGGTCACGAGTTCAACGTGGTGGGAGTTGCCGCGGAAGACTTTCAGGGTATCGGCCTGGGACAGAACACCGATATGTGGCTTCCCCTGATGATGCAGCCGCAAGCCATCCCGAGGCTTTCCCCCGGCATCCTGGAAGACCGTACGGCCGGGTGGATGTCTATTTACGGGCGGCTCAAACCCGGTGTGCGCCTGGAACAGGCACGCGCAGAAGTTGCCATACTGGCCGAGCGGGCTGCGCATGTGCATCCGGCAACGAATGATGACCGGGGAGCCGACGTGGTCAGCGACGTCGGATTGTACCCCGATCAGCGGGCGAATCTTCAGAGATTCCTCGGGCTGCTCTTCGCCGCAGTAGGCCTGGTGTTGCTCATCGCCTGCGCGAATGTCGCGAATCTGTCTCTGGCTCGAACGACGGCGCGGCGCCGGGAGATTTCGGTTCGTTTGGCCTTGGGCGCCGGACGGAGCAGGCTGGTGCGACAGTTGCTCACAAAGAGCATGCTGCTGTGCCTGGTTGCCGCGGCGCTCGGCCTGCTGATTGTGCGCCGTGGAGCCTGGGGCTGCCGACCCGGCTGCTGCCGCCCTCGGACACGGTACTCAAGACTCCACCGCCTCTGGATCTCACAGTACTGGGTTTTACGCTGGCGCTGTCGATGCTGACGGCAGTGTTGTTCGGGCTTGCGCCCGCGTTCATTGCGGCGAAAACCGATCTCGCCACGTCGCTCAAGGATGCCGCACCCGCATCGGGCTTTCGTTTATCCTAAATCCGGCAGTTCGGCCTTCGCCGCATTCTGATACGCTTTTGCCGACTACGAGTTCCAACTGCTGCGCAGATCACCTTCTGGGTGACAACCGATTTTTCTGCAATGAGTTGCGGCGACAAGTAGATGGCGGAATCCGGCGGCCCCAACTGCCAGATTTAGGTTTATCGAAGTTACTAGTGATTGCGCAGGTTTCGCTCTCGCTGGTGCTGCTCATCGGCGCGGGTCTGGTGATCGAAAGCATCGAGCGCATTCTGGCAATCGATCGCGGCTTCGAACCCGGAACGTCCGGCTCGCCTCATTTGATCTGTCGATCCTCAACTATCCGGAGACTCGCGCCAGGCTGTTTTTCGAGCAACTGCAAGAGCGATTGGCAGTGGTCCCCGGCGTTCAATCCGTCAGCTTGTCGAAAACATACCCGGCGAGAGACTGGAGCGACCGCCGGTCGATTTTCCATGAGGGTCAGGAGCCTTCTCAGGAGGAGTTGCGACGAAGAAGTCATCTCTGATTTCGGGTGTATACGAACACGGTTTCGCCCGGGTACTTTCGCACTTTGGGAATTCCCATCGTTCAAGGCCGCGATTTCAGCCCGCGGAATACCGAGGGTGCACCGCTGGTGGCGATCGTTACCCAGAAGCTTGCAGCGCGGCTCTGGCCCGGCGAAAATCCGCTCGGCAAGCGCATCGCCGTGCCTTCTTACCAAGGTCCGCGTCGTCCGCCCGTTCAGGTGATCGGCGTAGCGAAAGATTCCAAGTATCAGACCTTGCTGGCTGATCCGCCGCTGCTGCTCTATGTGCCGCTGCTGCAGAATCGCGAGGTATTCGTGAGCATCGAAGTACGCACCATCGGTGATGCGGCGGCGTTTGCCCCGGTGCTCGAGCATGAGGTCGCTGCGCTCGACCGAAATCTTCCGCTTCATGAGCTGAAAACCCTTTCGGACCAGATTATGAGCTCTTTGTGGAAACAAAGGACGGCGGCGGGATTGATCGGCCTGTTCGCCGCGCCTCGTTGGCGCTCGCGAGCGTGGGGCTGTACAGCGTTCTTGCGTACACTGTCTTGCACCGCACACGCGAAATCGGCATTCGCATGGCCCTCGGGGCGCAATCGCGCAATGTGCTTGCCCTGGTCATACGAAACGGCTTGACGCTCGCAGCGCTTGGGACAGCATTCGGAATGGCCGTGGCAGCGGCGCTCACACGCTTTGTTTCGGGCTTTCTTTACGGGATCAGCCCCTCCGACCCGTTGACGTTTGTGACAGTGGCTCTATTGCTGGTGCTGGTGTCGCTCGCGGCCAGTTATTTTCCAGCGCGCGCTGCGACCCGAATCGATCCGCTAACGGCGCTGCGGCACGAGTGAGTCATGGCCGAAGTATGAAAGCCTCACCACTGGCTCATCGCTTGCGGTTCAGTTTCTTACGCGCGGATGGTTTTGGACCCGTGTCCGGCCGCGGGTCTCGCACAAAGCCCTCACGATTGGGCATCTTGATCCGCGGCAGCGAGCTCGCGTCTAACACTGTATTCTCCCCAACGATGTTGTTCATGTAGAGGACGAACGCCACAACCGCGTACACCTGATTGGTGGTCAGCGTTCCGGGCTTATCGAAGGGCATGGCGCGACTCGTGTAATCCCAAACCGTGGTTGGGTAGGGCCAGTAGCTCCCCACGGTCTTCAGCGGCTTGGGAGTTTTCAGGCTGGATTTGCCGCCCACCAGCGGCGATTGTTTGGGCTCGTCGCCACCTTCGCCTTTGTGCCCATGACAACGCGAGCATCGCCGCTCGTAGATCTCTCTTCCTTCGGCGGCTGTGCCGTGACCTGGAGGCAGGCCCGTTCCATCGGGCGGGATGGTGATATCCATGCCACGGATCTCTTCCGGCGTGGGCGTGCGGCCTAGACCGTATTTCCCAGACTGCGCGCAGAGTGGCACACAGGCAAGAAGCAGGAGCACAACGGTGATGCCGGGCAGCCAGACATCGAACCTGAGAAGATTCGGGCGGCCGACACTACACATTGGTGACCCTCCCATTGGCCATCAGTTTCCAGGGGCGAATGCCGTTGTAGTGATAATCGGAACTTACGCCGCGCGCGGCGATCAATTCGTCCTTCGAAGGCTGCACGTAGCCAGTTTCATCGGTGGCGCGGGATGCGATGACAGCCTCGTGTCCGTCCCAGCGCCAGGGAAACCGGAAACGCGTGAAAGCCAGCGAAAATCGCGGCTCCTGCAACTCGGTCCTTTGCCAATTCGCGCCACTGTCGGTTGAAATCTCGACGCGCTCGATGCGTCCGCGCCCGGTCCACGCGAGACCAGTGATCTCGTAGAATCCTGGTCCCGGGAGTTTTTGTCCCGCCGAAGGAAACGTCACCACGGATTTGGCATCCATTACAAAAGTGAACTGTCGCGCGGTGCCGTCGGGCATGAGGTCGGTATATTTCGAGGTCTCGTCGCGCACCATGTAAGGTTCTTCAATCAGCTTGACGCGCCGCAGCCACTTTACGCTGGCGTTGCCTTCCCAACCTGGAATCAGCAAACGCAGCGGATAGCCTTGCTCAGGCCGCAGCGCTTCGCCGTTCTGCCCGTACGCCAGCAGAATGTCATTCATGGCTTTTTCGAGCGGAATGCTGCGCTGCATTTTGCAGGCGTCGGCACCTTCCGCAAGAATCCATTTGGCCGCCGGGCGCACGCCGGCCTCCGAGAGCAATAACGAAAGGGGCACGCCGGTCCATTCGCTGCAGCTCACCATGCCGTGGCTCAGTTGCACGCTGGGCGCCGGTTTCGCACCCCAACCATCCCTGCTGTTGCCCGAACACTCGAGGAAATAAATGCGCGAAATCGACGGCAGCCGCCGGATTTCGTCCATGGTGAAAATCAGAGGCCGCTCTACCAGGCCGTGGATCAGCAGCCGGTGCTCGGCCGGATTGATTGCAGGCACGCCGGCGTGGTGGCGCTCGTAATGCAGAGCCGAAGGAGTAATGATTCCGTACGAATCCTGAAGCGGAGTCAGACTGGAGCCGTTCTCCAGGATCTTGGTGGTGGGCAGGGAACGCGCCGATTTCTCAAAGACGGACCGCTCGCCATACTTGCTGAGCGGCTGCCCGATTATGCGTGGGCCTTCGTCTTCTTGCGCGCCAGTGCGCTTGCAGCCAGCGAGCGCGCCCGTCACAGCCGTGGTCAATTCCAGAAAGCGGCGGCGCGAAGTCGGAAATTTCATGGCGATTGGCTCCGCCCATGATGTTACCGCGGGATTACGACGAGGTTAAGTCTATTTTCCGGCCGAGAGAGCCTGGCGCTCGAGCATGAGAAATGGCACGGCAGATCGCAAGAACTCGGTTTGCGATACCGCGGACAGCGTACCGGGAGGCTGGCTCAGCGACAATTCGAGGAGCTTGAACATTGCGGTTTCAGGGATACTTTCAGCCTCTTTGAAAAAGTTCATGCTTCGAGTGGAAGGATCGAACTCCACGCTCACCCAGTCCCCGCCGCAAACCTGCTCACTGGCCACCAGGTTCGCAAACGGGCTGACCAGTTCGCGCTCGATGGCGCGCTTCAAATGTCTGGCGCCATATTTCAGGTCGGTTCCTTCGTGCAGCAGAAAGTTTTTGGCCGCCTGGCTCAGCGTAAAAAAGAAAGCCGTAGTCACCGAGCTGAGGACGCGTTGCTGCAGCAGGCTCAGCTCCAAGGTGAGGATTTGGCGCAACTCGGCATCTCCCAGCGGCCGGAACACCACCACTTTGTCCAGCCGGTTCATGAACTCCGGCGTGAACCTTTTGCGCGCGGCTTCCAGACCGGTTTTGGAGATTTTCTCTTTGGTGTTGCCAGTTAAGTGGCCAGCCTGGTGTTCGCGCTCCACCTCCGAGGCAGCGAACCCCAGCTTGGGGTTGAGCATGGAACTCATCTCCGCGGCGCCCAGGTTGCCGGTCAGGAAGATCATGCAACGCGAAAAATCCACCGGCCGGTTGTCTCCCAGGGTCAGCACGGCTTTGTCCAGGATGCCGAGCAGCAAGTTCCATAGCGCGTCACTGGCTTTTTCGATTTCGTCGAACAGCACAAAGCTGAGTTTCACACCCTCGTTGTGATACTGATTCAGCATCTCCTGGCTCAGCATCGCGTGCGTCTCCCGGTGTCCCAGATATCCGGGCGGCGAGCCGACGAGCTTCGCAATTTCGTGGCTGTGCTGGAACTCGGCGCAGTCGATTTTGATCATCGCCCGTGGATCGCCCACCAGGCTTTCGGCGGCCGCCTCCACGAGTCTGGTCTTCCCCGTACCCGTGGGACCCAGCAACAAAAAACTGCCGATCGGCCGCATGGGGGGGTTCATGCCCGCCAGAAATGTCTGATAGACATTCACCAGTTGGTCGATCGCATGATCTTGTCCAATGATGCGTTTGCGAAGGTCGGAACGCAGGTGGAGCGCTCCTATTCCGGTTTGCGAGATGTCCAGTGGCTTTCTGAGGCGCATCGCGGCTGTGTGCTCCGACGGGTCTGCTATTGCCGATGATAGCCCCCGGTCAACATAGTGTGAACGCTGTCAAAAGTTACTATCGGATTCGCCTCGTTAGTTAGCCCGACTACAGGCTGTCGAGCGCCGCAGGATTCTCGACGGTAGAGAGGTCGCCCAGAGGTTCTCCCAGATATTTCTGGCGCAACAGCCGGCGAACAATTTTGCCGCTTTGGGTCTTGGGGAGCTCTCTCACCGCGCGCACGGCCTGTGGTTTGAACGTGGGCCCAAGCGAGTTGATGAGATGCAACGAAAGCTGCTCTTCAAATTCGGCCGTGACCGTGACGCCGGTCTTCGGCACCACGAAGGCCACGATGGCTTCGCCCTTCAACTCATCTGGCACGCCGATGACGGCTGCCTCTGAAACCGACGGGTGCTCGATGAGCGCATCCTCCACTTCCGCCGGCCCGACTTTGCGCCCAGCGACGTTCATGGACTCATCGGCGCGGCCGTGCAGGAACCAGCAGCCGTCTTCATCCACGCTGGCCCAATCGCCGTGATACCAAACGCCAGGCCAGCGGGACCAGTAGGTTTCGATGTAGCGCGCAGGGTCGCCCCAAACGCCACGGGTCATGGAAGGAGCAGCTTGAGTACAGACCAGGTAGCCCTTTTTGCCGCGGACCGGCCGTCCGGATTCATCGACGACCTCAGTGGCCATGCCAGGCGCGGGCCCGCCGAGCGTGCAGGGCTTCAGCGGCTGAATGGGCAGGGGAAACAGGAAAGAGCCGACGATCTCGGTGCCACCCGAAATATTGATGATTGGACAACGGCCGCGGCCGACGTTCTCGAAGAACCATACGTAGGATGTGTCGTCCCAAGGCTCGCCGGTTGAGCCCAGCAGGCGTAGCGATCGCATTTCCTGGTTCGGAGCGCCGGCGCGCATCAGCAAACGGATGGCGGTGGGCGAGATGCCGAAGGTTGTGATTCCGTGCCGCTCGATCATCTGCCACAACCTGTCGGGCCCCGGATAATCGGGCGCGCCGTCATACATGAAGATGGTTCCGCCAAGATTGTGATTGCCGATGATGGTCCAGGGCCCCATCATCCAGCCGATATCGGAGAGCCACCAGAAGCGGTCGTCAGGCTGATGATCGAAGCCGAGAAAAATTTCCTTGGACATCTGCGCCAGACAACCGGCGTGCGTGTGCACGGTACCTTTGGGCTTGCCGGTGGTGCCGGACGTGTAGAGGATGAACGCGCGATCCTCCGAATCAAGCGGCATCGCATCGCGTTCGGACAAATGCCCGCGCAGAACATCGTCCCACCAAATATCGCGTCCGCCGCGCCACGGAACAGTGCCGTCTTTATAGCGGCAGACCACGACGTGTTCGATGGCGTTCGGCCTCTCGAGCGCCTGATCGAGCTTTTCCTTCAGCGGAAGTACCTTACCACGGCGCTGCGCGTGATCCGCGGTGAAGACCACTCGTGTACCGGAGTTCTCGAGACGCGTGGCGATCGCTCCTGCGCCAAAGCCGGCAAAGATGGGGACCACGATGACGCCCAGCTTGAAACAAGCGTAAAGAATGATGACCACTTCCGGAACCATGGGCATGACCAGCGCGACGCGGTCGCCCTGAGTGAGGCCAAGCGTTTGAAGCCCGTTGGCCAGCCGGTTCACTTCGCTCGAGAGTTGCGCGAAGGTGTGGGTGAGATTCAACCCATCTTCGCCTTCCCAGATTACGGCGGCTTTCTCGCGTGTCGCAGGCGAGCCGGCGTGCCGGTCGAGACAATTCCAGGCGATGTTGAGTTTGCCGCCCAGGAACCATTGCGACCACTCGACTCCGTTCGACGTATCGAGCACGCGCGTGTAGGGCTCGAACCACTCAATTCCCAGCTCGCGCAGCATCTGGTCCCAGAAATTCTCCGGGTTTTCGCTCGAATACTTCAGAAACGCGTCGCGATCCGTGAAGCCAAGCTTCTGCATGAAGCACCAGACGTTGGTGCGCGCCGTCCAATCCCGCGTAGGTTCCCAGATCCACTTGCCGCTCATGATTTCGGCCCGCTTTTGATTTCCTCCGGTTTGATCTCGCCGGTTTGGGGCCGCGACATATCAAACCGGTCTGTTGTCCGCGTATACGTCGGACCGCCCAGGCGGCCGATGGGATGCAGCTTGTCGGGATCGATCTTGTAGTTGTCGACCAGCGCGTCATCGATGTGGAAGCGCAGCACCTCTCCCAGAACGATGCTGCCTCCGAGCGGCTTGGAGCTGACGTCAACAAGCTGAATCAGGCGGCACTCCATATTGATGTGCGATTCCTTGACGCGTGGCGGCTTCACCAGATCGCTTGGGACTGGCGTGAGGCCGGACGCCTCGAACTCGTCCACCTCCGGCGGAAATTCGGCCGAGCAGATATTCATCTTTTCGGCAAATTCCTCGGAGACCACGTTCACCACGAATTCCTTCACGGCTTCGATGTTGCGCAGCGTGTCTTTACGCCCGCCGTCCGAGCCGCGAATCATGGGACTAAAGCAGATGACGGGCGGGTTGGCGCTGATGCCGGTAAAGAAGCTGAACGGAGCGAGATTGGGGATGCCCTCACGACTGATGGTTGAGACGAAGGCGATGGGCCGCGGCACAATCACGCCTACCATCAGTTTGTAAATGTTGCGGTAGTCGTGTTCGGCAGGGTTAATGATCATGTGCGATTGATCAAACGCCAGTCACGGGCGGCAGAAATCCCCAGGTCTCTCGCAATCGCCACTCGCCCCTCAATACCAGTGCGCAGGCAGGAATGCCTATTCTACTTGGCGGCTTTCTCCATCCAACTCGCCCAGTATTCTTTCCACTCTACCGTTTCGCCGGCCGGCAGCACGTGGATGGGATTCAGGCCATCGAGCATCACCGCATACTCGTCCGTGTGGGTTTTCTTCGACTGATTGGCCAGGGCTTTCGGGTGCGGTCCGTGATGAATACCGCGCGGATGCAGGGTGGCCGAGCCAGGCCGTATGTTGTCTTTACTGAAAAAATCGCCGTCGTGGTAGAAGATGAACTCGTCGTAGTCCGTGTTGCGGTGGAAGAACGGCACGCGCACAGCCTGCTCATCCTGCTCGAGCGGCCGCGGCACAAAACTGCAGACCACAGCGCCATTAGTGATGAAGCTGGTATGCGCGCTGGGCGGCAGATGCGCCCGATGGCTCATCACCGGCCGTATGTCGCGAATACTGATTTTCCACACCGTCAGATCGCCCTTCCAGCCCACCACGTCGATGGGATTGAACGGGTAGAAGACCTTCGAAAATTCGTCGTCCGCCTTGATGCGGACTTCCCATTCAGCGCGGCCTTCATCCGGCATGGGCGCGGGCTCGGGAGTTTTGATGATTGCCGGATCGTAGAGCGCGTGCTGGCCCAGCAGGCCTTTCTCCGGCTGGTTGAATTCACTCTTCGACTGCACGATCAGGAAGAAATTGTCGCGGCTGCGCGGCAGCAAGCGATAAGTCACCGCGCGCGGAATGTTGATGTAGTCGCCCTTTTCGAAATCCATGGGACCGAAGTCGGTCTCGAGGGTACCTTCGCCGCGATGCACGAATATCAGCTCGTCGCCATCGGCATTGCGGTAGTAGAACGGCATGGGCTCGGAGCGCCTCGAAACAAAGAGCGCCACGTCGTCATTGCCCAGGAATGCCACGGGCGCGCCGTCCGGATCACGCTGATCCGTGGGCGCGAGTTGATTTAAGTCGAAACAGTGCGGGCGCAGCTTGCCCTCAAAACGAATCCAGCCCGTGGGCGGATGCGTGTGATACAAGTGCGCGGACTTGCCGTAAAAACCTTTGCGCCCGTGCTCCTCTTCGTAAGTGCCGGCTGGCAGGCCTACATGCGCCTGGTTGGCGACCACGCCCTTTTTTAAGGGATACATGCCTCATCTCCTCCCTTACCTTAAGAATAGCCGGAAGCAGTAGACACCACAATATTGTGGTGCTAACATGAAATCAGGGTGTTTTGAGTATGTCTCGACAGACCGCAATTGTCGAGCCTCCGGGGCTGACCACCAACCGCGCGCCGTTCATCGACGAGGCGCAGCAAAAAGGCGAGATCTACATCCGCCAGCCGTACGAACTCTATTCCGACGAAAATCACGAAGCCTGGAGGCGTCTTTTCGCGCGCATGGAGCCGCGTTGGGATCGCTACGCGAATCCGCATTTTCTGAAGGGCATCCACTCGCTCTGCCTCGATCCCCTGCAGGTGCCGAAACTGGAGGACGTGAACAAATTTCTGAAGCCGCTGACTGGTTTTCAAGCGCGTCCGGTGAGCGGATATATTCCGTCATTCTTGTTTTTCGATTGCCTGCGCAACCGTACTTTTCCCACCACCATCACCATACGGCCCTCAAACAAACTGGACTATTTGCCCGAGCCTGACATTTTCCATGACGTCGCGGGGCATGTCCCCATGCACACCGACAAAGCCTTCGCCGAGACACTGGTGCGCTTTGGAGAGTGCGCGCACACAGCGGCGGAAATGATCGCAGGGATACGCGATGAAGCCGAGCAGGTGAGGCGGCTCACCAGCATCATCAAGGCCATGGCCAGATTTTTCTGGTTTACGGTGGAGTTCGGTCTGATGCGGGCGAACAATGGCTTGCGCGTTTATGGCAGCGGGTTACTCAGCTCTTGCGGTGAGATCGAGCACGCCATCGACTCGCCTGAAGTCCAGCGTTACCCGATCCAGATCGAGTGGGCCATTAACCAGGGGTTCGAGATCGACCACTACCAGCCGCTGCTGTTCATCGTGGATTCGTTCGCCCACCTGTTCAGCCTGGCCGACCAACTGGAGCGCTGGATGCGCGAGGGCAAGCTCAATAATGTCGCGCCGGGTGAACCCGAAGTGAATGAGCGGGACCTAAAAAGTTTCCTTCATCGCGCCTTGTGAAAGCTTTAGACCACGCGGTTGCGCAGGACCCCGATTTTTTCGATTTCCAGCTCCATCACGTCGCCGCGCTTGACCCAGCGATCCAGTTCCAAGCCGCAGCCGGTGCCTACGGTGCCTGAGCCGATCACGTCGCCAGGATAAATGGTGTCATCTTTCGAGAGGAACTCGATCATCTGTTCGAATTTCCAGTAGATGCTGCCGGAGTTGCCCTCCGACCACTGTTCGCCGTTGATGCGCGCTGTCATGCGCAGGTTATAGGGATCGCCGACCTGATCTGGCGTCACTAAGTACGGTCCAAGAGCGGTGCACCAGTCCTTGCCCTTGGCCGGGCCAAGCCGCACGCGCATCTCCTTACGCTGGATGTCGCGCGCGCTGAAATCGTTCATGACCGTGTAGCCGGCGATGTAATCGCGTGCGCGATCGGCCGGGATGTTGCGGCCCTTTCGTCCGATGATCGCGGCAAGCTCCAGCTCATAATCGAATTTTTCCGTGAAGGAGGGCCACGGCACATCTTCATCCGTACCGATGATGTTGTGATGTCCACCCTTGTAATACACCGGAATCTGGTACCACTCTTCGGGCATCTGCTCGCCACGTTTTTCGAAACCTTTTTTCACGTGGGCTTCAAATGCGTAGAAATCACGGAGCGAGGCCGGATTCGGCAGCGGCGCCAGCAGCTTGACTTCGTCCGGTGCGTGGATGAGCGTTTCGTCATTGGGACCGCGTCGTGCGCCCGATTGTTCTGCAAAGCGGATGGTTTCTTCGGCGGCGGCCATGGCGCGCGCCTCACCCTCGAGAAATTCGCGCATGCTATCGGACACCAGGACATCGGCCAGTTTCTTGGGGAGCGATTCACCCGTGAGCGCCAGCCGGGCGGCGCAAGCGAAGTTCAAATCGAGGATGCCTGAAGGAAGCACCGCTCCCAGGCGGTGGTGCCGGCCCAGGTGCGTGCGAATTTCGAAAGTGCAAAGTTTCAACCGTTACAGGTTACCGCGCGAGGCCTGCTCTCGCTCGATAGCCTCAAATAGCGCCTTGAAATTGCCCTTGCCAAAGCTGCGGCTGCCTTTGCGCTGGATCACCTCGAAGAACAGCGTTGGCCGGTCTTCCACCGGGCGCGTGAAGATCTGGAGCATGTAGCCTTCGTCGTCCCGATCCACCAGAATGCCCAGCTCTTCGAGCTTGCCGATGGGTTCATCGATCTTCTCTACGCGGCGCTCGAGCTCCTGATAATAGGTAACCGGCACGCGCAGAAATTCTACACCTTGATCGCGCAACCGTCCGACTGTATCCACGATGTTGTCCGTAGCCATGGCGATGTGCTGCGCGCCGGGACCTTTATAGTACTCGAGATATTCTTCGATCTGTGATTTCTTCTTGCCCTCGGCCGGTTCGTTGATGGGAAACTTCACGCGGTCGTTGCCGTTCGCCATCACCTTGGACATAAGCGCCGAGTAGTCCGTGCTGATGTCCTTATCGTCGAAGTGCTGGTAAAGCCGGAAGCCCATGACGTTCTGATAGAACTCCACCCATTTGTTCATCTCGCCCCAACCCACGTTGCCCACGACGTGATCGATGTGCTTCAGGCCCACCGGCCGCGCGACGTGATCCGGTTGTTCGACAGCTTTGAATCCCGGCATGAATACGCCGCAATAATTCCGCCGCTCGATAAACGAGTGGATGGTATCGCCATAGATGGCGATCGCCGAAATCCGCACCTCGCCATTCTCGTCGCGCAGTGTTTCGGGAGCGCGCACACCCTTGCCGCCGCGCCGCGTAGTCTCGCGATAGGCCGATTCGGCGTCATCCACCCAAAGCGCGATGTCACGCACGCCGTCCCCGTGCCGCTGGACGTGCTGGGCGATAGGGCCCTCACTAACGAGCGGCGTGGTCAACACGAAGCGAATCTTATTCTGCTGGACAACGTAGGATGCGCGTCCGCGGACGCCGGTTTCGGGGCCGCTGTAAGCCACCAGGCTCATCCCAAACGCCGCCCGATAAAAATATGCGGCCTGCCGCGCGTTGCCGACATAAAATTCAACGTAATCAGTCCCGTTCAACGGAAGAAAATCCGCACCCGGGGGCGCGGCCTGTTCCACAAGTTGCTGCATAACGACTCCTCAAACCCTCACTGCCATGAGCGCCTTCTGCATGGCCGAGACGCATTGCTGGTTGTCTTCATCGGTGCCGGTCGAAACCCGTAAGCAATGCGGAAGGCCAAAAGCCTTGAGCGGTCGCACGATGATTCCCAGCGTTAATAACTCCTCTACGATACGCGACACTTGATCCGCGTCCTGAAACACCAGCATGACGAAGTTGGCTTCCGAGGGAACCACGGTCAATCCCATCTCGCGCAAAGAACTGGTCAGAAACCGCAAACCGCGCGCGTTCAGCTCGAGAGACCGGTGAAGAAATTCCTTATCGGCCAGCGCGCCAATCCCCGCCGCCTGTGCCAGCGTGCTGGGTTCGAACGGCAGCTTCACTTTGAGCAGGTTCGCGATCAGCACTTCGTGCGCGAAGCCGTATCCGATCCGCACGCCCGCCAGGCCGTAGATTTTCGAGAACGTCCGCAGCGTGATGACATTGTCGTAACGGTAGTGCATCGAGTCCGGATAGCGCGGGTTGTCTTTGGCGTAATCAAAATAAGCTTCGTCCAGAATGATCAGCACGCGTTCCGGCACGTGCCGGTAAAATTCATCGAACTCGTGCCTGGTGAAGATCGTTCCGGTTGGATTGTTCGGGTTCGCCAGATAAATGATCTTGGTGTTCTCGTTAATGGCGCGGGCGAGGCCCTCCAGATCGTAGTGCCAATCTTGATATGGAACGGTGCGATACTTCACACCGCGCGATTTGGCGAGCACTTGAAAACCGATGAATGCCGCTTCGGTGGTGAGCACCTCGTCCTCATCGCACAGAAACGCACGAATGATGTTGGACATGATGCCTTCCGAGCCGCTGCCCGCGATGACATTTTCCACTTTGAGGTCATACTTGTCCGCCAGCATTTTCCGCAAATCGAGTCCCCCGTTCGGGTACCGGTGCAGGTTGGAGTAAGCCGCGCCCATGGCCTCTAGCGCGCGTGGCGAAGGGCCCAGCGGATTCTCGTTTGAAGCCAGCTTGATGGCGCGCTTGATGCCGTACTCACGCTCAATCTCTTCGGCGCTGCGCCCGGCCTCGTAGGGCCTCAGCGAAGCGATGTATGGGGGAACCAAAGGCAACGCGAATCCTCTAATTACATGGTAAACCGTCGCTATTGACGGCGGCTGAGTTGTCTGGAAAGCTGAAAACGTGAAGAAAGCCCCGCTCCGGTTCACCTTTTTACCCGTTCTCGCTCTGATGCTGGTAATTCCGGCTCTGGCACAGCAGTTGAAGTTCGCTGAACTGGGCGGTTTTCGCCTACAGAGCGGTGAAACCATCCGCGATTGCCGGTTGGGCTATCGCACTTTCGGCGCGCTAAACGCTGAAAAGTCGAACGCCGTGCTGTTTCCCACCTGGTTTACCGGCACCACCAAAGATCTGGTGGCCCTCATCGGACCGGGCAAGCTGGTGAACTCATCGAAGTATTTCGTCGTGGCGATCGATGCCCTGGGCGATGGCGTTTCCTCCTCGCCTTCCAACAGCAAGCTGCAGCCCCGCATGAAATTTCCTCGCTTCACCATCCGCGACATGGTGAATGCCGAGCGCGAGTTGGCCACGCGCATTCTGCACCTCTCACACGTCCGGGCAGTGATGGGGATTTCGATGGGCGGCATGCAGACGTTCGAATGGATGGTTGCGTATCCCGATTTCATGGCCAAAGCCATCCCCATCGTCGGCACGCCCAAACTGACGGCGTACGATTTGCTGCTGTGGGAAGCCGAGACACACGCCATCAAAGCTGACCGTGACTGGAAGGATGGTGATTACACCGCGCCGCCCGAAGCCGGCATGCGCACGGTCGCCGACATCCATGCGTTGGCGCTTCAAACTCCGTCTTATCGCGTGCGCCAGACTGATCCAAAAGATTTCCCCAAGTTTCTGGACTCGACAGAGCGCGAAACCATGCGCGGCTTCGACACCAACAACTGGGTGCGACAGCTCGAAGCCATGATGATGCACGATGTATCGCGCGAATTCGGTGGAGACGTGAAACGCGCTGCGCAGGCCGTCAAGGCCAAGACCGTTATCGTCATCGGATTGCGGGACCACATGGTGAATCCCCAGCCGGCGCTCGAGTTCGCGCGCTTATTGCAGGCTCCCAAACTGGAGTCTGACGGCGATTGCGGCCACCTGGTGCTCGAGTGTGACGGTCCGAAAATTAACGACGCCGTAGCGCGCTTCCTGGCGGAATAACCGCGGCGGCGACGCTCTCCCCGATTGTACAAATCTTCACTACCACCAACCCGGCTTTGGATGCCCGCTTGCTCTAGTGAGACCGTGGAACGCGTTCGTGATTTTTGGATCATTTCCGCACTTCTGATCGGCAGCGGGGTCACCCAGCTTGAGGCCTACCGGTACTAACTCACGAAGCCATTATTGATTCGGCATCGGATCAATCCGTCAAGCCTCTGCTGTTCCAGCGCTTTCCGGAAACAACACCCGAACAACTGATCGATGCTGCAGGCCTACGGCGGAACCATCATGCAGGACATGGGGTACTATCCGTTCGGCAGCAAGTTTTTCAGTGATCTTGAGCACTATGTCCGAAGTGGTGATTTCGAGGAGGCGCTGCTTCGCGAGGCATAAGACGTCAACGAACTGGCTTTCGCAATTGGTGCGCTCGCTCATTACGCGGCCGACAACAGCGGGCATCCCATCGCGGTGAATAAGGCGGTGGCCATGCTCTACCCCAAGCTGCGCACGAAATATGGGCCAGAGGTGACGTACGCTGAAGACTCCGGGTCTCACCTGAAAACGGAATTCGGATTTGACGTGGTGCAGGTGGCCAACGGGCGTTGCGCGTCCCAAGCGTATCACGATTTCATCGGCTTTAAGGTCTCAAAACCGGTGCTGGAGCAGGCCTTCGAAGACACCTACGGGCTCAAGCTGGAGGATGTTTTCGTCAGCGTTGACATGGCCATAGGTACCTATACCGCCACACCGTGAGCACAGTTATCCCAGAAATGACCAAGGCCGCTTGGGCGGCCAAGAAAGACGAGATCGTCAAGCTGACGCCCGGCACAACTCGCGCCAAGTTCGTCTACAATCTTTCTCGTGCGAGTTATCAAAAAGAGTGGGGGAGTGAGTGGAAGGGCCCGGGATTTTTTGCCAGATTCCTGGCGGTCGTATTTCGAATCGTTCCCAAAGTCGGGCCATTCAAAGGTCCGGGATTCAAGCCAGCGACTCCGGAAACCGAACGGATGTTCATGGCCAGTTTCAACTCCACGCTGGACCACTACCGGGCGTATATGCAGCAAGTCCGAACGTCCACGCCGCGGCCGCTGTCAAACGAGAATCTGGATGTGGGCCGGACAACTCGCGCGCGTCAATACACGCTGGCGGACGCTACCTACCTACGCGAAGCTGCTTGATAAACTGTCCGGAAAAGGGTATACAGCTACACCAACGGAACTTCGCGCCGACATCCTCGCATACTATAGGGACCTGAATGGACCCATTGACCCGAAAAAACACGAGGACAGGTGGCGAAAAACTCTCCAGGAGTTGAACGAGTCGCGAGCCACGGCGTCCGCCGAGTCCGCTCCTTCCGCGGAAAGATAAAATTCTCTCTCGACTGGCTGCTGCCGTTCGTAGCCATAACAGTTCTCCTGCGGTATCTTCAGCCGCAAGCGCAAACTGCAATCTTCGTGACTGCCGCGCTGGCCATCATTCCTCTCGCCGGCTGGCTGGGCCGCGCAACCGAACAGCTTGCCGACCGCACTAGCGAGCGCCTCGGCGGATTTCTCAATGCCACCTTCGGAAACGCTTCGGAACTGATCATTGCGCTGGTGGCGCTGAAGCAGGGTCTAGGCGCGGTAGCCAAGGCTTCCTTGACCGGCTCCATCATTGGGAACATTCTGCTGGTGTTGGGATGCTCCATGCTGGCGGGCGGTCTGCGCCATAAGGTGCAGACGTTTAATATCGCGGCCGCGCGTGTGCGCGCCATGATGCTGACGCTGGCCGCGGTGGCGCTGATTATTCCGGCGGCCTATCACCGCCTGGCAGACCCGGGCTCGAATGAAGGCGATGCCGGGCTGTCGATCGCAATTTCCATCATTCTGCTGCTCACCTACGGATTGAGCCTGCTCTTTGCGTTCTATACGCATGAGCATTTGTTTCGGCCAGCCGTCAAAGGTCCGGTTGAGCCCGCCCCGCACGGCTGGTCGTTGACGCGCGCACTCGGGGTGCTGGCCGTCGCAACGATTCTGCTGGGCTGGATCAGCGAAATTCTGGTGGGCTCGGTGGAGGCCGCGGCTCGGGCGCTCGGGATGAGCGACTTATTCGTGGGCGTCGTAATCATCGCCATCATCGGCAACGCGGCCGAGCACAGTACCGCCATCACCGCGGCGGTTCTAGACCGTATGGAACTGAGCGTCGGTATCGCCGTGGGCAGCAGCATTCAGATTGCGCTGTTTGTCGCGCCGGTTCTGGTGCTGGCCAGTTATTTCATTGGCCCGCGACCCATGGATATCGTGTTTACGCCCGCGGAGGTGATTGCCATTGTTCTGGCCATCGCGGTGACCGGCCAGATCTCCGGAGATGGCGAATCCAACTGGCTTGAAGGCGTGCAATTGATTGCGGTGTACCTGGTGCTGGCGCTGGCCTTCTATTTCCTACCCGAAACCGCCGAATCGCCGCGCTAACTAAGGAGCGACCCGCGACCGTGAGCGAGCGGGAGTTCGGCCCACAAGTTCAATTCAGCGACGCCAGCCAGCGTTGCACCTTCGTCAACTGCTCTTTGACCTCATCGTGATCCGCAGCTTCGGGTGCCAATTGCAGATAGCGCGCCAGGTCTGCTCGCGCCGCCGTCATGTTGCCGTTCTGTACATGCAAGGCTCCCCGGTGACGATATTCGGATGCCGAGCCGGGGTTCACGCGAATCAGCAGGTCGATCACTTCAATGGCTTTTCCGATATAGCCCCGCGAGAGGTAAGCCCTGTGGAGATTGTTGATCATGCGCAGCAGTATCTGCCGATTTTCGACAGGCCGGAGCAGTTCCGGATCGGGCTCGAGCACCAGGCCTGAGGCTTCGCGCGCCACTTCGAAACATTGCTCCTGCTCGAGCTGGCGTCCGCGATGGAACGGATCGATATAGGTACAGTACAGGCCATCGTCGTAACTCACGATGAAGTGCCCAGGAAGTCCGATGCCGCGCACTGGCTTGCCGAGACGGCGCCCGATTTCGATGTACACCAGCGACAACGTGATTGGAATACCGACGCGCGCGGTGAGCACTTCATTGAGACAACTGTTGCGGGGGTTGTAGTAATCCGGCGCGTTTCCGGAAAATCCCAGTTCGTCGAATAGGTAGCGATTCGCCTCGCGCACGTAATCGGCGCCGTTTTCGGATCCATTCAGGCGGCCCTGCAGCTCGTAGGCGTAGGAATCAAGGAGCGCCAGAAAAACATCAATCTCCAGTTCTGGAAATTCGATCGTCGCCAGTTCGAGCGCTGCCCGGTCCAGTGGAACGGCCGGATCGCGGCCCGCCAACAGATCCAGCAGCCGGTTCACGGTGGGTAGAATAACACTTCCATGCAAGGCCAACTAGCGGTGATGCTGCTGATTTCCGCGGGCGCCATGTATCCGCAAGCGCTGCGCTTTTCTGAGCAACGCATTGCCGCATGACGCTCCAGTCGCGGGCGTGGCGCTTGCTCAACATCAATTGATCACCTGGGGTCGATGCGTGCGCTCATGGGATCTTCCGGCCGGTGGGCACCGGGTGTTGTTGCCCGGCTCTTTCGCGGAAGGCGGCTGCTTCATGGATGTGAATGGCGACGGGCGACCGGACTTGATTCTGAACGAAACCGAGGGGCAGGCGCGCGCTAGTTAGTTTGGTTCGAGGCCCGGCACTGGAAGCGACACGTGATCGATACCGGCGTCGATACTAAGGATGTGATTCCCGCGGAACTGTTCGGCCGCGCGGCATCCTGGTTGTCGAGCGCCGTGCGCAGGTTCGCTTCTACCAGGCGCCTCAAAATCCGGCGGAGCAATGGTCCGAAAGCGAAATCTATTCCTTCTACACACCGTCCGATCAGGGCGGTCTCATGCTCGAGGATATCGACGGCGACGGCCGGTCCGACATTCTGGTCGCGGAGCAAGCAGGTGAAGGCCGCCTGATGGTCTTCCGCAACGCGGGCGCGGGCCAGTTCGAGGACGCTGGTCATCGCCAAAGGTCTGGCAGCGTTACACGCGCGCGCCCTCGATTGGGAAAGTAGCGGCAGGCCCGGCATCCTCACCATCACCCGCGCTGCTATTTCGCTTTGGAAGAACCAGAGTGCGAAGCCCCGGCCGCACTGACCGGAAACTCGATGGTCGAGTACTCTATCCGGTGATTCGGCGCGTTCGGCAACTGAATGCGCGCCATCATGTGAACGATATGGCCCGCTGGGCATCCCGGCTTGATCAGCGGGAGCGAATACTTGGACGACGCGCCGACGTGATCATAGGAGCTCCAGTCGTCTGACATGCGGCGAGTCAGGTCCACGCACCAATCGTTCGTAAATAGTTCGGCGGCGCGATGAGCATCGCTATCGGGCAGCAGGATCGCAATAGTTTCTCCGGCGTTCGCTCGTCCATCGCCGTTGCCGTTACCGAAAGTCAGCGGTACGCGTTTAACTCCTTCCTGAAACACCGTAAACGCGCGCCCATCGGCGATTTGAAATTCCCGGGCGCGTGGGGCAGTTGGAAACATTGGAATTTCGACCGGGAGCCTTACGTTGTTGACCACCGCGAAGAACTTTGCGATCTCTCTTGCCGGGTCGTGCACCGTGAACAGCAGAGTAGTATCAGCGAAGCCCCCGGCCGGGATCTCCGGGAGCGTCCTCGACGGAGTCTCGACGTCCACATCCGGATTCGGAGTTTCCCAGTGCAGCGTCGTTACCATCGATGGCGCCGCGCCTTTATTCCACACCCGCACGCGCAGGCTCACCGGTTTGCCGTCGCTGGCCCAAGGCGCCCCGAGCACTTCGAAATTTCCCAGCGCCAGGATGGGTCCCGCACCGATGCCAACTTCGTATTCGCCGCCATCCAGTTCGAACCGAAGCCGGCCTTCGGCATCCGCGCGTTGCGATGCCCGTCGCAGCTTGCCGTCGCGCAGGCGAATCACCGTTACGAGCTGCGGCTTGTTGGATGGATAGTCGCCGCCGGACGCGATCCATAATTTCACATTCGGCAGCACGCGCCCCGATGGCAGCCACTCGCGCACCGACGAATGAAAACCGGCGGGCGAAACGCTTTCGAGAACCGTCAAGCCTGGCTGCTTGCGGTCGGAAGCTACATCCCATCCCCAGATCGGGAAGTTCGGATACGCGTCGATATGGTTCCACACCGCCGGCCAGGGCAGGGGTTCGGCGAAGGCGCGCATATGGAAATCGAAAGTGTCGCTCATGTGCGGCGTGCCGTGGTCGGCATCATACTCCTGCGTTTCAAAAAAAGGACGTGTATATTTCCAGACGCCGATCATGCGCTGATGATAAAAGCGGATGAAATCGCGGGTGCCGGTCACCAGGCGCGTGCTCATCCCGTCGTAGTTACCCTGCATTTCGTCGTGGCGATATTCGACGTCGAATCCACGCGGACCGACGGAAAATTCCGAGGATCCCATGAAATTTGATGCGCTCGAAATCAGGTGAGGATATTTGCCCGCCACCCAGAACGACATGAAGCCGCCCATCGAAAGGCCTGATGTGGCGCGGTGCTCGCGGTCGGCAATAGTGCGGTAATGCGCGTCGATGAATGAGACCAGCTCAGGAAAATACATTGGGAACTGGCGATCTGTTTCGACAGGGCTGATGTTGTAGGGACGAGGATAATTCTCATCATGAGTACGCGGATTGTAGCCGTCCCACTTCACCACGATCGCGTCATGGCTGCCCACAAACCGCGCAATTGTATTGCCGTCGTAGTCCTCTCCCTGATCGTAATTCCGGTGCGGATCGTCGCGAACGGCCTTGTTGTAGCGCTCGCTCCAGCCGTGAAACCAGTAGATGACCGGGTAGCGCTTGCCCGAAGTAGCGTAATCTCCTGGCAGAAAAATGCGATAGTGGCGCGTTTCGCCGAAGATCTGGCTCTCGTGCGTTTCATCCAGCACTAGCGGCTCCGCGGCCCACGCCACCGAGAGAAAGAAGAGCAGAAGGATGACGAGCATCTGCGCTATGATAAAACACCGCATGAAAATCGCCGTAGCGTCTGATCATGCCGGGTTCCCTCTGAAGGCCCGCATGATTGAAGAAATCAAGAAGATGGGACACGAGCCGCTCGACCTCGGCACCAACTCCACTGATCCTGTGGATTACCCGGATTACGCTCGGGCTGTGGCCGAAGCCTTGCGCACTGGCCGCGTAGAGCGGGCAGTGCTGATCTGCGGATCAGGAGCGGGCGCTTGCGTGGCGGCCAATAAGTTTCGGGGGATCCGCGCCGCCACCTGCCACGACACGTTCTCCGCGCATCAGGGTGTTGAGGATGACGGCATGAATGTGCTCTGCCTGGGTGCGCGCGTCATCGGGCCCGAGCTTGCGTCGGAACTCCTGCGGACTTACCTGAACGCAAAATTTTCCAACCTCGATAGGCATCGCAGGCGTGTCGAAAAGGTGGAGCGCTTCGAAGAGGAATTCGGCGCCGAGGCCCGTGTTGAGAGGCTCACGCCACGCTAGGATGGAAATCATCATGGAACTCAAAGGGAAACGAATCGCTATTCTGGTGGACATCATGTACCAGGAGATGGAAGTCTGGTACCCGTATTTCCGCTTTCAAGAGGCCGGCGCTGAAATTGTGGTTGTCGGCGCCAAATCGGGCGAGACCTATACCAGCAAACTGGGCTACCCTGTCAAATCCCGGAAATCTTACGACGAATTGCGGACAGCGGACTTCGACGGTGTCGTGATTCCCGGAGGATACGCTCCGGATCACATCCGCCGCCACGCTGCGGCCAATAAATTCGTGCACGACATGGACGCGCAGGGCAAACTGGTTGCCTGCATCTGTCATGGCGCCTGGGTACTGTGTTCCGCTAACATGCTCAAGGGCCGCCGCGTCACCTGCTTTTTCGCCATCAAAGATGACGTCATTAACGCGGGCGCGAAGTGGGAAGATGCCGAGGTGGTCGTGGATAATAATCTGGTCACCTCGCGAAAACCAGAAGATCTTCCGTCCTTCTGCCGCGCTTCCATCGAGGTGCTGGCGTCGGTGCCCGTACTGGCCAGATGAGGCGCTGGTTTTTGCGGTTTGGATTCCGGGGGCTCAGCGCGATCGCGATTTTGGCCTGCGGAACTTTTGCCCGCGCCGAAGACGGAGCCACGGGCGATGATTGGCCCTCCTATGGCGGCCGCGATAGCGCCTGGCGCTACAGCGCGCTCCAGCAGATTAACCGCTCGAATGTTCGTCACTTGAAAACCCAGTGGGTCTTCCAAACGGGAAAAATTGACGGGGGACTCAACGCCACACCTGTCGTTGTCGGCGGCGTGATGTATCTTTCCTCTTCCTGGAACCGTGTGTTTGCGATTGACGCCGTCACCGGAAACGAAATCTGGCATTATTTCTATCCGAACCCACGCGAAATCGGCATCGGTTATAGTCCCTGGAATCGCGGCGTTGCGGTGAGCGGCGGTCGTGTGTTCTTCGGAACGCTTGACAACAGCGTCGTGGCGCTCGATCAGAAAACCGGCCGCGAACTGTGGCGCGTCAACGTGGAAGACATGCGCCAGTGTGGTTGCAACATCACCGGAGCGCCGCTCGTGGTCAAAGACAAAGTGATCGTGGGCGTCACCGGTGGCGACTCGGCGCACCGCGGTTATCTCACCGCCTTCGACGTGAAAACCGGCCGCAAGGCATGGCGCTTCTGGACCATTCCCGGGCCGGGAGACAAAGGGTTCGAGACCTGGGAAGGCAATAGCTGGAAACAGGGCGGCGGATCCACATGGATGACAGGTTCTTACGATCCGGAATTGAACCTGGTCTATTGGGGCGTCGGAAACCCCGCGGCCGATTTCTATGGCGGCGACCGCAAAGGAGCTAATCTTTATACTGACAGCTTGATTGCCCTCGATCCCGACACCGGAAAGCTGAAATGGTATTACCAGGAGATCCCGCACGATGTGTGGGACTTTGATGCGGCCTTCGAATGCATTCTGTTCGATGCCACGGTGAAGGGCGTCAAACGCAAGCTGCTGCTCAACGTGAACAAGGGCGGCTACACGTTCGTCGTGGACCGCGTAACGGGCGAGTTTGTTTCAGCTTATCCGGTTGCCGAAAACATCACCTGGATCAAAGGCGTCGATGCCAAGGGCAATCTGGTTGGCCGTAACGAACCTCCCGTGGGCCAGCCCACTCTTATGTGCCCTAGCATCGGAGGCGGGCATCAGTGGAACCACTCGTCCTATTCGCCGCAAACCGGAATGCTTTACACCACCGGAATCGAGTGGTGCCAGCAAGTCACCGTGAGGCCAGAAGAGCCAAGAGAAGGGTTCAATTATTTTAGCGGCGTGTTTCAGTTGAAACCGCCCATGCACGGGGAACCTGGCGGACATCTGGACGCTTACGATCCGGTGACCGGAAAGAAATTCTGGAGCTATCGCGCGAAATATCCGCTGCTGGCGTCGCAGCTTTCAACGGCCGGCGACTTGGTTTTCACCGGCGATCCTGAAGGAAATTTCCTGGCGTTTGACGCGCGCCATGGCGAAAAGCTTTGGAGTTTTCAAACCGGTTCCGGCCATCGCGGCTCACCCATTTCCTACGCGGTGAATGGAAAGCAGTACATCGCGACTCCGTCAGGCTGGGGATCGTCGCTGGCCGGCCTGCTGCCGCAACTCTGGCCCGAAACCGAGGATTTTCCACTCGGGTCCTCCTTGTTCGTTTTCGCTCTGCCGGAGGAAAAATGATCGCAATCGCGTTCTTGCTGGCACAGAGCGCTGTCGAACCATCTATGGTCGCGCGTGGCCAGACTGTCTTCGCTCAAAATTGTTCCGTAGGATACTGTCACGGCGTAGGCGGCGCCGCGGGGCGCGGACCCCGTTTGCGTGGCCGCAATTTGCCCAAGGATTATCTGGACCGTGTCACGCACGAAGGTATTCCCAGCTCGGCCATGCCCGCCTGGAAAGGCCGCTTGAGTGACGCCGACATCCGTGCGGTGGTCGAATATGTCTCGATGCTTTCTGCCGCCACTGACGCGCCTCCGCCAATGATGCCGATGCCGGCTGGAGAAGGGCCCGCGACGGCGCGAAGCTTCAACGGCCCTCCCGAAGCAGGGCGTGGATTCGCGTTGTTTTTCGATCCTACGCGAGACCACTGCGGCGTGTGTCACTCAATGGGCGGACGCGGCGTTGCGATTGCGCCAGATCTCGCCGAAACCGTTTCGAAATCGCAGGCGGACGCGATTGCGCTGATTCGCTCGACGGGCGCCCGCAAGGTGGTTCGAGTCAAGCTGAACGACGGCGAGTCTTTTGCGGCCCTGCGCGGCAGCGAGACCAAAGACACAGTGAAACTCTACGATCTGACCTCCGCGCCTCCGGTGCTGCGAACGCTCGAGCGTTCCGAGGTTGAGTCAATCGCCGACGATCCGTCATGGCGCCACGATGATTTTGTCCAGGCATACACTGCCGCTGAACTTTCCGACATCGTGTCCTACCTTCGTTGGGCGGCCGTGGGAAAATAGAAAATTCAGGGCAGACAGGCGGAAGCCGACGCGACTTGACACGTTTGTCAGAATAAGAGTGGTCTCGGCAAGCTAAGGCCGTCTCGACACTGGTGTTCCATACCCGATGGAAAGCATGGCTCCGGTTTTCATCCGATCCCTGGCATTGGTTTGGCGATCCGTTACCGTTTCGGCAGCGGATCTGACCCCGTTGGAGAGTTTTCTATTTACGAATCGGAACCGGGCCGACTATCCTTGATTGAACTAGGAGAAATTGAATCAGCCGTACAAGGTTTCTGGAGAGTCGCGGATTCCAGGAGAATCGCGGATCTTCGACTACGACGCCGTCCCACTCTGCTCTAGAAATAGAACCGCAGTGAAAGCTGCAGGTTGCGCTCGCCGCCGCCTACGCCTCCGCCTTTCGTCGTGACTTTGCCGAACGTCGAACTGGTCGGGTTGAAGTTCACCCCGCCGCCACTGCCGCCGCCCCAGTTCGGGTGATTGATGAAGTTGAACGCTTCGGCGCGGAATTGGAATCCCATTTGTTCGTTGATCGCGAATCTCTTGAACAAGCCCAGATTCCAGTTTTGGAAGCCGGGCTGGTAAATGAGGTTGCGGACATTCTGCGATGTGTTGAACGTGCCCTTAGGAGGCGCGGTGAAAATCGAGGATCCGTCGGCGTTCTTCACGGCGAACCACTGCGCGGGATCTTTGGCGCCGCCCGCGGCGAACTGGCCTAAGATTTCCGGCTTGCCGTTGACGATCCAGTACTGCCCGTTGACGCCACAGCCGAAGTTAGAGTCCAGACCAACACCGGCGTAGTCACTGCTTCCTGCCACGCCGCAAGGCAATCCGGTCTGGAACTGTGCCAGGCCGCTAATCTGCCACCCGCCAAGCAGCTTGCCGCCCAGGTTCGACTGGCTTCGCAGGAACGGCAGATCGTAAAGATAGTTGATCACCAGAATGTGGCGGGCATCAAACTCAGAGGGTCCCCACAGATTGTGTGCCCAGTAAGTGTCGGGAATCACGTCGCGCTGGTTGGAGCCATCGTCCATGCTTTTCGCGTACGTGTATGCCAGTCCGAAAAGGAACCCGTTGGTAAAGCGGCGATTCCAGGTCAACTGTAACGAGTGGTATCGCGAGCTGGCCACATTGTCGGTCTGGCGAATCGAGCCGTAACCAAGATACGGGCGCAAAGCGTTGATGTTGACACCCGGGTTGGCTCTGACTACATCCGTAGTCGGCTGGTTGATGTCCGCCTCGCGTTGCAGGTGCAGACCACGGCGGCCCACATAAGCCACACTCACGACGGAATTCAGGAACGTTTCCCGCTGGACCGTGAAGTTCCAGTTCCAGGCTTCCGGGTTCTTGAACGCCTTGCTCTGCGTAGTCACAACCAGAGGCACAGCATTCGCGCCGCCACCTCCAGGGTTATCCACTGAGCCGAACGAAACGCTGGCGTTCGGCTGGAATGGCGGATTTCCGCCGAGGAAGACAGAGTCGCTCACACCCAGCCGGGTGAAGAAGCGGCCCACACCGGCGCGCACAACGGTTTTCTCCCTCACTTGGTAAGCCACACCGATGCGCGGTTGCCACTGCCCCCACTGGATGTCTGAGTAGTGGCTGCTGACGCCGCGGAACAGGGAATTGAAATCTCCCGAATCGGCTTCCGGCACACGGCCCTTCGCCGATGACGGGAATCCGCTGCCAGGAATGACCATGCCGTTGTAGCGATCGCCTGAACCAGGCACGACGAGACCGGTCTTGGGATCGATTTTGACCGCTTTGGCAGAATCGTAGAAGCCTGCGTCGAACGCGGCCATGTTCCGCCATAAAGCGCTATAGGGAACAATCACCGTATAGCGGACACCGTAGTCGATATGCAGCTTCTGCGTGGCCTTCCAGGAATCCTGAGCAAAGGCTTCCCACATACTGCCCCGGAAAATCGTGTACGCGCGGTGGCCGATTTCGGAGTAGGTGTCAAACAATCCAAGCGCAGCGTTGGCGACTGCCGATCCCGATGTAGGATGTCCAGACCGGCCATCGGTGAACAGGAACTGGCCGTTCTGGTTGTTGGTACAGGTCGGACATGCTTGCACGTTGATTTCGTCGTTATCGTTCTCGCCGGAGCGTTCGTAGAGGCCTCCAAACTTCAGCGTGTGGCTGCCTTTGACCCACGTCAGGCTGTCGGAAATGTCGTAGATGGGCCCGGCCGAGTGCGACGGATAGGGGCCGCCGCTCAGTCCCGAGAAAGGCGACATATTCACGGTTGGTATGCGCGTGGGAATCAGCTTGCCCGCGGGAAATATATAGAGGTAGTTGATCCCCGCCTGTGTACGATCGAAGAAGTGCGCCCTGTCGACCGGAATGTAGACGTCATCCAGACTGGTCGTGATCAGCAGCTCGTTGACTTTCGTGGGACTGATGGTCCACACATAGTCGAGCGAATTGGTCTGATTGGGCCTGTTGAAGAACTTCGGTGTACGGTCCGTGTTGCCGTCAAGCGGCTGATATTCCAGATATGCGAAGTTCATGCGGCGAAACTGCAGCCGCTGTTTATCGGTCAGGTTCATATCGGCGCCCAGTGTGTCTTTTCGCTGTTCCTGCGTGTGGAGCCTGGCCGCGAACCAGTTGCCGTTGCCGCCGATGGGAGTACCCAGGTTGGGAACAGGCCAGGCATTCAGAATCCCGATGCCGTTCGCGCTTAGCTTATTGGGCGGAATCACGTTGCTTGGAAAAGGCAAGTCGGTGTCGGGATCCTTGACGACCACGGTCTTACCATAAAAAATATTGTGCGGATCCAGCAGCTCGCTGAAATCGCCGGCGCGCATTTTGAGAGACGGAACGGTGAGAAGGCCGGCCACTCCGACCGTCGACCCCGATTCGGTGAAATGATATTTCACCCACTCCTGGCCCCAATACCAGAAAAACTTGCTCCTGTCCGTGTTCAATTTGCCTGGAATATAAAACGGACCGTTGATGTTATATCCGTACTGGTTGTAGTGGATGGGCGCCGCGTCTTTAGTCACCGGGTTGGTGTTCCGCGTCCATGTGTTGGCGTTCAAATCGGTGTTGCGCAAGTACTCAAACGCAGCCCCGTGAAACTGGTTGGTGCCGGTTCTGGTGATGATGCGGATTTGAGCACCGGACGTGCGGCCGTATTCAGCGCCGTAGTCCGCGGTCAGGATCTGCACTTCCTGAGTGGAATCCACATCGGCGGCGCCTAGACTGGTGCCGTTCGAGCGCGTGCGCGTGGCGGGCGCTCCATCATAGGTGATCAGGTTCTCGGGGTTGCGGGAGCCATTGAAATTAGACGGGCCCTGGCTGAATGCGAAGCTGAGACTCGCCGCCGTTCCTCCGCGCGCGCCTGGTACCAACCCCGCGAGGCCCACCGGATTGCGCCCGTTCAGCTCGAGCAGGTCGATTTGTTGCCGCGTGATGAGGTTTTGGACGCTGGCAGATTCCGATTGCAACGCCACAGCCGTAGCACTGACCTCGACGGTTTCGGTCGCAGCCCCGATGGTGAGAGAGGCGTCGATGGCCAAGTTGCTGCTGGGGTCGAGCTTATTGCCGCTGGTTTCATACCTCTTGAATCCCCGGGCCTCCACTCGCAGGGTATACATTCCGGGTGGCAAATTGGTGATGGTGTAATAGCCGGACTCATTGGTAGCCGTGGACCGCTCGATACCGGACGCGTTGGTCACCGTCACTCTCGCGTTGGGAACCACAGCGCCCGACGGATCTCGCACGAAGCCCGAAATAGAGCCCGAATCTGATTGGGCCCAGGCGAGACAAACGAACAATATGAGCGTGAACGCAACCGCGATCGCGCGCAACGAACGTGATTGAAGCATGTGTGCCCTCCTGAAGCAGTTTCGTTGTTCACGAGGCGCACAGTGGGGGCCGGCGAACGTGCTTCCGGGGCGGACAAACCGTTACGTTGACTTCGCCAAACCCCTCTTGGCGCCCGAAACTTTCAACCCGTTTGGCAGAGATTAGATCACAAGTTGCGCTCAAAGAAGAGTCTATTTGGAGCAGAGACCGTTCTAATGTGAGAAAAATCACAATAATCACCGGGATTTTTCGGTTTTCTGGCTGGCTCTGTGGGGCTGGCGGCATTCCGGGCATTCCGGCGGTGGACTCAACGCGCTCGCGGCCGGGACTAGAATAGATGCATGTCCGACAACCTGATGATTGCCGGGCGCGAGTTCCATTCGCGCCTGATCGTAGGCACCGGCAAATACCGATCCTTTCAAGAAATGGCCCGTTGCCACGCAGCTTCCGGCGCTGACATGGTCACGGTCGCGGTTCGCCGCGTGAACCTGACGGACAAAAGCAAGGAATCGTTGCTCGATTACATCGACCGCTCAAAGTTTTTCATTCTCCCGAACACCGCAGCTTGCTATACCGCCGATGATGCCATTCGTACCGCGCTTCTGGCGCGTGAAGTCGGGTTGTCCAACTGGGTCAAGCTGGAAGTGATTGGCGATCAGAAAACGCTGTTTCCGGACAACGAGGGTCTTCTCGCCGCCACACGCGTGTTGGCAAAGGAAGGCTTCGTGGTGCTGCCGTACACGAATGACGATGTCGTAAATGCGCGCAAGCTCATCGATGCGGGCGCGGCGGCCGTGATGCCGCTGGCTGCGCCGATCGGCTCGGGACTCGGCGTGCAGAATGCGACTAATCTGCGCATCATGCGCGAGACCATCAGGGCCGTTCCGCTGATCGTGGACGCGGGCGTCGGCACCGCTTCAGACGCCGCTGTAGCCATGGAGCTTGGCGCCGATGGTGTGCTGATGAACACGGCTATTGCCGAGGCCGAGGACGCGGAGAAGATGGCGCGAGCCATGAAGCTTGCGGTCGAAGCCGGACGCCTTGCATACGAGGCCGGCCGCATGCCCAAGCGCCTCTACGCCAGCGCGTCGAGCCCGTTAGCCGGCGTCGTAGCCAGATAACGCGATGAAGCCGTAGCGATAGCCCCCTGGAGGTATCCCCCGAGGTATCCCCCGGCCCTGGCAGCCTGTGGTTCCAGTTTCATCAGCAGGTCCAGGCCCTTGCGGGAATCAGGACCGCGATCGAGCACAATCGCCGACCTGGACCAAGTGGGTCTTGCCCCCCGTCCAGTTTCCATCTTCGTCAAGGAGTCCCGCTGAGCGCAGCACGGCTGTAAACCACTCGAAATCGCCGTGGATATCCCCGATCGCGACCAACCGGTCCACGCCCGTCCAGGTGTCCTGCGCCAGTGCTGGACTGCAGACGCTGAGCAAAAGTAAAGTAGAGCTGTCGGGAGGCACCATCGACTAATCATCGTGCTGGCCAATCCCGGGGAAACCTATTCCTACGGATGTCCTCAACTGGGATGGGACGCACCGCCAAGTATTTGGCCTGCCCTTGCGTGAAGACGTAGGGCCATAGCACCTCAGCGTGTTCCGATTCGGGCAAATAGATGACCACATCTCCACTAGCGAGATCGTGCTCAATGTTTTGTATTCCGTACCGATCCTCAAGGATTGTCAGTGCTTCTGCGAACAGTGTTCCGGGCACTGGATGAGCGGTTTCAAACATTAGGGGACGCCACGATAACTTGGACTTCGCCCTTTCGTGCGAACACGGTATCAGATTCGATCCGTCCTCCAGCATAGACACTTCCGGTCTCGGCCAGCAAATTTCTTATGGCCGGCATTCGATGACCGACGAACGGGAGATATTTGCCAGCATGCGGATTAGCCTGGAATATGGACGCCGGACAGCAGTCGGCTTCTCTCAATAAAAGTACATGACTTCCGGGCGAATATGTCCGTTCGATTGAGCGCAGTATCCGCACTCCGACTGGTGATCAAACTTAATGGCCCGGACTGCGTTCGGTATGGTGGTCTCGTCATCTGGCTAATGTTCAGTTGCGATTGCAAGCCGTGGCCGAAACCGCCGAAGAGTTTCGCGTGCGCCGTGGAGAGCGTTCACCTCCGCGCCTTCGACATCCATTTTGATGAAATCGACTCGCAACAGCGCTAGCTCGTTAACTATCTGATCGATTGTTGTCAGTTGCACCTGGACCGTACCGCGCGCGCCCGGCGCGTGCAAAACCACGCTGTTGGCGGCGAAATTCTCGTCGTCAACGTTGAGCGACAGCGTGTCGTTCTTGTCCCAAACGCCCTTCGGATACACAATAGCTCTCCCCACAGCGATCTCTGGGGCGAGATTGCGCCGCAAGCATTCAACGCTGGCAGGCGAGATCTCGATGGCCACCACTAGCTTGGCTCCGGCATTCAGCGCTTGACGGCTAAAATCGCCATCACTAGCGCCGCAGTCAAGAACGACATCTCCGGCCCTCACAAAGTGCTCGCCTGACCCATAGATGTGGGCTTCCATTTCGGCGAGATTGAATGGCAGTACGTAACGGTTGCCCTGCGGGATCCAATATGGGCCTTTTGGAGTGTCCCAGAGCTCAAGACCCTCTCTCTTGGCGGCGAGATGACTGGCGAGTAAAATGCGGTCCTTTATTTCCTTCAGCCGGTCCAGATGAGCTTGGCTGTCCAGAGCGACTCAGGGGGCACACTGGGCTACGGCCAGCCAAAACCAAAGTGAACAGACGAAATCGAGGCCAGAATGCGCATGCAATCGCGATGCCCGATACCAGCAGCGCTGTCAGTAAGGTCTTAAACAGTTTCACGGCTCAGCATTGCAGTAGGCACGGTCGAATCTCCAAGTACAACGATTACGGACGGCAAACTACTGCCCAGAACAGGCAGAGCGTTGCCCTAAAATGTGAATCCGACGTGACCAACGATGGTTCTCGGTTGTAGGAAGTGCGTTCCACTAAATGTCGAAAGAAAATTATAAAGGGCCACCTTGTTGGTAAGATTCGCGACTTCGATCGATGCTGTGATACGTCTCGGTCCTTCGCGATGTAACAAATTGTCGGTTCCGACGCCAACGTTGAAAATATTGCGCGGCTTCACGCGATCCGGATTATGATCGTCGTTCTCTTGGCTGGGGAACGGCCCGTACCCGCCTTGCGGAAGTGTGATCAGCTTTGACGTGACTTTTTCGATGGCGCCGTCCGGGTTTGCGCAATCTGTGAGTGGGTTGGCGACGGTCGCGAAGACACCGTTGCAAGCCAAGCCGATTGAGACCTGTTGATTGGGGGTCAGACCCAGCGCTGCGCCGGCATCGGGTATGCCGCTCACCACAAGCCCGCTGTCATAACGGTAGGTCAAGATGACCCACTCCGCGTTGCGCGGCCGCTGATAGCGCAAACTCAGAGTGGACTGAAAAGCCTGATCGTGGTCGATCCGGAAAACACTCCCATTCAAGGGCGTGCCCTGCGCGATTAGCCCGCCGTTCTCAGGAAAGAAGTATCGTGCGCGGTTGTGGCCGAACGTGAAATACGCCTGGAATCCGTGAATGTTCGTCGTGCTCACTCGTCCCGTGACGCCATCCAGCTTTGAGTTGTGCCAGGCAATGGGAAAAGTAAGGGTTGTGTTTAACAGCGTGCCGAAGTCATAGGCGTTGTGGGTATATTTCCAGAAGTAATCGAGATCGATTATCAGAAGTTTCCCGATCGCCTGTTGCAAGCCGGTGTTGAACTGATTCCGAAAGCCCGGCTCGATTGGTACGGAGTTCGACCCAAAGACATTCTCGGCCAAACCACCCGCTCCCGTTGAGCTTGCTAGCAGGAGATTTTCGTTATACGGCGTCTCAAATGTCCTGGCGTAGGCAATACGCAGAACCGTTCCTGTCTTCTTGAGGTTGTATGCTATCCCCGCGCGAGGCTGGGGCCCAGACCTCGAGACGATACCGTCGTAACCGTCAAACCGGAAACCCACTTTGAACAGGAAGTTGCCGGCTGTGATGTCGTCCTGTGCGTAGAACGCGTACTGATCGATATTCTGGGTGCCGTGGAAATGGAATGGGTTCCCGCGGCGACTCAGGTCATAGCGGAGCAGACTGGGCGAAAATGGCGATGCCGCGTTTGGGTTCTCGGACGTGTTGGGCTGAAATCCGGCGGCAGCGCACTGTGATGGGTCAGTCAGAGCGGGGTCACCAATCGAACCTCCACCTGAGTCTATACAAGGAGAGTTAAAGGTCGGGTCGGTGATGCCAAAGCTGAAATTTTCGAGCAGCCGCGTCTGCTTCAGATCCACGCCGTATTTGAGATTATGGCGTCCCGTGGTCGTTGCGAGGTCAGCTTTAGTACCCCAATTTAAGAGCTGCCGGTTTTGGCTCTGGGTCGCCGGTGTGTCGTTGAACGGGTCGCGGCTGGGATAGTAATTGAACTGATCTTTACGGATGTACGGGTTGACGGTCAAGAGCGTGTGAGCACTGAACGTGTGCTGGTAACCTGGCGCGATGCTCCAGGTGAGGACACGCTGCCGCTGATCCTGAGTCAACTGATCGTAGGCGTTGGGGATTTGAATCCAGTTCCGTGCTGTGAATAGATTGAGGTGGAATATGTCATGCGCGCCCGGCTGGTAATCAAAGTGATCGAAAATGGTTTGATTATTTCCGATGTCGTGGAAGGCGGCAAATTCGGGACTATCCAGAAACCTTCCACTGCGAACACCATCGACTGCGAGGAAATTCCCGAATTTCTCATTGCCCATGCCGACACCGACGCTTCCTCCTGCCGTCCCGAAAGACCCGTACGAAGCATCCACGTTGCCGAAAACCCGCCCAGATCCGAGACCGGATCGGGTTGTCACCTGTGCGATGAGACTTGACTTATCGCCAAACTCGGCGTCGGGCGTGCCGGTAACGACTTCCATGCTCTGGACCGCGCTAATCGGGATCTGTGTTGAAAATATCTTACTCTGCTGATCGTTGATCGGCTGTCCATCGATGACGAAACTCGACTGAAAGTGGTCACCCAATGGGTGGTAGAGGCCATTCGCGTCTGCCGCCACGCCTCCCGTGCTATACGTAATTGTCTGGCTCAGGCCGCCAGCCGGATCGACCGCTGGAATTTTCATGATTGAGTTTCGGTCGACATCGACGTGCGCCGTGGGATCATTCTCAACTATGGCGCCGGAAGCTTCGACGGTAACGCTCGTTTCACCTGACGCGACCTTCAACGGCAGACCAATCGTCATCGGGATGGAACTGCGGACATCGATATCCTGGGTGGACGCGCTGAACCCGGGAGCCGTCGCTGTCAATCGATAGGGATTCTGGGGCACGTTGTTAAAGCGAAACGATCCAGTCTCATCGGTGGTTGCAGACTGCTCGTACCCTGTGATGGCGTTCCGGAGCACGACCTTGGCACCGCTGACCACTGCGCCGGATTGATCAGTGACCGTGCCAGTGACGGTGCCGCTATTAATGGACTGCGCATCGGCCGGCGCACAGTTGAACAGGAACACGAACAAGACAAGGCCTGAAGCGAGCTTTATCATTCTCCGATTCTCCAAGGCCGTCCGGAAAACACCTATATAAATCTGACCTGCGGATGGAAGTCGGCGGTGAGCGGGCTAATCTCTGCCATGAGCGGGCAGGTCCGTAAATCGCCGTCTCAGTTAACGAGTTCACGCTGATGCGGCACACTTGATCGCTCATGCCTTTCATCAGCCCGCCTGTCGGGAATTCTTTTGCTGGAATTGCTTATGCGCGTATGTCTGTTTGTGTGGATCGTCTGGCGAAGAGGAAAAAGAAGGTCAGCATCTCGCGAGCCGACAGCATCCGCGTTTTGCTTCTGGTGATTGTTGTTGCTGGTGTCCCCATCCTTGGAATTGGAACCGTATTCGTAACCACCTCGACGAGCGAACCGGATCTCTCCGAGCTCATCCCAATTAGCCCTCGCGCAGGACAGTACCTTGTTCTCGACTGGTCGGCGCTGCTGCAAAATGAGCCTCGCGTTTCCAAAACAGGAATGGTGATTCCCGCCGGGGCAGAAGTTCAAGCTCTGGGATACATGATGGACGGTGATCGATCGATCGGCAAAAATCAGTGGGTTCAAGATTGCGTATTGCTGCCCAAGGCGGGAACTGTCTTGCACCCCGCGCATCGAAGTCGAGATCAAGCGATCGCGGTTCACCTTAAAGAGGGTACTCGAATTCAGTTCTCACCCAGAACTCTAGTTTGGGTATGGGGGAATTTGCAAGCCTCATCAGGGCTGGGGCCTCGTGCCGAAGCTCTTTACACGCTTGGGAGGGCACGAGCGAAGCCCGACGGCAAGGCCGATATTCAGGGGTATTTCAAGTAGAAGTTGCGAGTCGCTCTCCTTCACCAGTTCAGAAGTTGACGAACGCTTCGGGCTTGCCGCTTGCTGGCAATGAACTCCTGATCGTTACTCAGCGTAATCAGCCATCTTTGGCTGCTGAGAGCGCTCATCTTTCGCACATGATCGACATTGACCAACGCATTTCGGTGAATACGTCGAAAACTGCTGCTCGCGAGGCGATGTTCTAGCACTTTCAGCGTCTGAGTGGCGAGGTACTTCCGCTTCGCGGTCAGTATCCACACCAAATCCCCATCGGCTTGAAAGGCATAAATCTCGTCTGCGCTCAGCAGAAAATACTCCTCGCCAATCTTCCCCACGATTCTTCTTGTTCGCGGTCCCGTAGATGGATCTGCTATTTCTTGAAGCTGTGCTATCCGTTCAATGGCCCCTCTGCCTGTAAGACGCCTTGCTCGTTCGATAGCCTCCGAGAGGCGCTCTCGGCCAACGGGCTTGAGGAGGTAGTCGATCGCGCCTGCCTCGAACGCCTGCAGAGCGTACTTGTCATACGCGGTAACGATGACGATCACCGGCATACGCGTCCCGTGTTTCAAGCGGCGCACAACCTCGAGCCCACCCATCGCCGGCATTTGTAGATCCAAAAGCACAAGATCCGGTTGATGCGCGCTGATCTTCTCCAAGGCCGTGGCGCCGTCGTCTGCCTCTCCGACGATCTCGATGTTGTCGATCGATTCCAACTCTTCGCGTAGGACTCTTCGGGCTATCGGCTCATCGTCCACGATCAACGTTTTCAAGGGCATGCTTGGGCCCGAGTGCTCAGATCCTTTTAGCACGCCGACGTCGCGACGACGCACGAATTTCAGATCGGCGAGCGACCGGAACGGGTGGGCGGTCTGCAATCGGAGGCGGGCGGACATGGTCATTCCTTTATGTTGCCGCCGCAAGCTTGAACGGTAAGGAGAAACCGACTGTGGTGACGCCCTGCGTTGCTTGTGCCTCGAAGCGTGTTTCTTCGCCGTAGCATAATTCCAACCGCCGGCGTACGTTGGACAGGCCAATGCCTCCCTCCGTGCGTGTATTCGTCAAAACTCTTGTGTCACATTCTCCGGAATTTGACACCGTGACAGAGATGACTTCAGATTGCATTGCGATGTTGAGCCGCACGAACCTCGTTCCCATCCGCGATGCAACACCATGCTTAACGGCATTCTCCACCAGCGGTTGAATCGAGAGCAGGGGAATCGTGGCCCGCAGAGCGGCGTCATCGACCTGGATTTCGGTTCGCAGCTTTGGACCCAGCCGGAGTTGCTCAATTTCCAAGTAGGCCCGGACTATTTTCAATTCTTCGTCGATCTCGATAAATGTGCGATCCGAGCGGAGAAGGTAGCGAAACACATCAGCCAAATTCAAGACCAGCCGCCGGGCCTCGGTATTGCTTCTCTCGATGGTTCCATACAACGTATTGAGTGAATTGAAGAGGAAGTGGGGATTGATCTGTGCCTGAAGCGTCCTTAGCTCCGCCTGCGAGACGAGACTTTGTATTTGGACGGCGCGAAGCTGTTCGACCTGCTCGACAACAGCCGATCCCAGCCGGGTCAGTACGGCAAAGTCTTCGCTTAAGTAACGGCGGCCACCGTCGCGTGGTCCAAGGAGCAGGTATCCGGCATCGCCACGTGAAAAGCGCAACGGAACAACGGCGTGGACCCAATGAGGGAGTGTGCCGTTTCCCGCGTCCGTCACCGCTAAGGGTGTCGCTAGCTCGCCATCTCCGAGCGGTGCTTCTACAGTCAGATCAAAACGCGCCGCCCGCACGAACCCGGCGATTGTTTCCGCGGCTTGGCGAACGTACTCAGTTTCAGCATGGCTTGCACGAGCCAATTGTTGAAGTTCTCGCAACGCATCCTCCACACTCGAGCGCAAAAAGATAACGCGGGTCAGCAAGCTCTGGACGCGGTTTCGAACGTAAACGAACAATGCGAGCAGTAGGCATGCCGACACAAAAAGTAGCCCCGCGTCGAAGGGACGTTGGAGATGCTGGCCAAAGTCGCGCGATTCGACGATTCGAATGGAGATCAGTAGTGCCGCTGCTGCGAGCGACGCGTTAACCACAAATCTTAAGAATGCATCCAGGAGGAGGAAACGATAATCCTGCAGCAGCACAAATAGCGCGAGCGGGATACCGGCATGATGGAGAGCTATTTCTTTCGACCAGGCCTGGTGTGCGTGCTCGGAGTTGAAATGGGCGAACGAGATCGCAAATAAGAAAAGCACCATCGCGCCAGCCAGTCTGGAAACCGCAGCGCGATTTCGCTGCCTGATCTCCAAGACGGCGAAAATTACAGTGAGCCAGGCGAAACCCAAGGTCACCAACAGCAGTGCCGCGTAGTGGAAGCGTGGCGCCCGCGTAACCAGATCGCTGATGTGGAGCGCGACAGCGGTGAGACTCAGGACGTATCCGCTGATCCACAATGGGCGGTAATGCGACTCAAGAGAGATATGCAGCAGGACAGCCGGCAACAGGCTCAATACCGAAAAACTTGCGGCGACGATAATGTCGGCGGCTATTCCACCGGCCGGGCCGGTCGCGAGGGCGACGAGCGACCCGATATTCCATAACAGCGCAAGCCCAGCGGCAATTGCCGGCAGCCTGCTGCGTTCTTCCCGGGTGCGCCGCCAGTTTAAGAGGAAGAAATACAACAACATCCCGAAAATTACGACCCCCGCACAGTGCCCGATTGTGTTGACCAGGACGGGTTCGTGGATGCTCAGCCAATCCGGCATTCTGGTCTTAACGATATCGAATTTCAGACGAAGGAGCTACAACCTGCTGGCGAGTACTTCGTTAGCCAAGTCCATGGGGAAGGCATCGGCTCGGTACCTACGCTGTGTACCCCAATTTAAAGAATCCCGCCGCTCTTGGTTGTGTTACCTTTGAAATCTTCGGGAGCTTTTTTCCAGTGAAAATCTACGAAGGCAAAGATGTCCGGAACGTCGGTGTGGTGGGCCACGGCGGATCCGGAAAGACCTCGCTCACCGCAAGCCTGCTCTACACGGCTGGCGCGACCAGCCGCCTGACGCGCGTCGACGAAGGCAACACCGTGACCGACTTCGACGAAGAGGAAATCCAGCGCAAAATCACCATTTCAGCCGCACTGGCGTACGCGGAATGGAAAAAGGTGAAGATCAACATCCTCGATACGCCCGGCTTCAACATGTTCATGAATGAGACGCGCCTGGCGCTGGCCGCCGCCGATTCGGCACTGGTGCTGATCGATGCCGTGTCCGGCGTGGAAGTGCAGACCGAAAAAGTCTGGGGATTCGCGGACGAGTACAAGCTGCCCCGCGCCGTGGTCGTGAATGAGCTGGATCGCGATCGAGCCAGCTTCGAACGGGCCCTCGCAAGCATACAGGCGCATTTCGGGCGCAGCGCCGTTCCCGTTCAAATTCCCTGGGGGTCCGAACGCGACTTCAAAGGCGTGGTCGACCTGATCCGCATGAAAGCCTACAGCTACACGCCCGACGGCGACGGTAAGGGCAAAGAATCGGAAATTCCTTCAGAACTGGCTGACGCTGCGCAGAGGGCTCACGAGGCATTGGTCGAAATGGTGGCCGAGGGGAATGACGCCCTCATGGAAGAGTTCTTCGAAAAGGGAACCCTGCCGGTGGAGCACATTCTCGACGGTGTCAAGACCGCGGTCCGCGACAGGCGGCTATTCCCGGTGTTGTGCGCCTCCGCGCTGCGAAATATCGCGACCGACCAGTTTCTGGATTTCATTGTCGAGAACCTCCCGGCACCCACCGATCGAGAAGCCGTGGCCGGCAAACTCAATGGCGGCGAAGCCAGTCGCAAGATAGCTGATTCGCAGCCGGTCTCAGCCTTCGTCTTCAAAACTACTGCGGACCCCTTCGCCGGCCGGATCACGTTTTTCAAGGTCTATTCCGGTGTGCTCAAGAATGACGTCACGCTGCACAACGTACAGCGCGGTTCGGCGGAACGCCTGGCGCACATCGGCACGCCGCTCGGCAAAACCTTGACCCCGGTGACCGAGGTCCATGCCGGTGACATCGGCGCCGTTGCCAAGCTCAAGGACACGCTTACCGGAGACACACTCGCCGACAAGAGCTCCCCCATCGTTTACCCGGCGGTGAAACTTTCCGAGCCCTCGATCGCTTTCGCCATCGAAGCCAAATCGCGCCAGGATGAGGACCGGGTCGGAAACGCCATCCATCGCATCCTGGAAGAAGATCAGTCGCTACGGTTCTACCGCGACCCGCAAACGAAGGAGTTTTTGCTCGCCGGCAGCGGACAGCAGCACGTCGAGGTGGTCGTCAGCCGGCTGAAGAAGCGTTACGGCGTGGATGTCGCGCTCAAGGCGCCTAAGATTCCGTATCGCGAGACCATCCGGGGCAAAGCCGACGTCCAGGGGCGGCATAAGAAGCAGACTGGCGGTCACGGGCAATTCGGCGACTGCTGGATTCGCTTGGAGCCGTTGCCTCGCGGTGCCAATTTCGAGTTTGTGAACGAAATCTTCGGGGGCTCGATTCCCAGAAACTATATTCCGGCTGTGGAAAAAGGAATTATCGAGGCCGCTCAAACCGGCTTTCTGGCCGGCTTTCCCATGGTGGATTTCAGAGTAGTGCTGTACGACGGTTCCTATCATGACGTCGATAGTTCGGAGCTGTCGTTCAAGCTGGCTGCCCGCAAAGCTTTCAAAAACGCCATGCAACAGGCCAAACCTGCGCTGCTCGAGCCCATCATGAACGTTGAGATCCAGGCCCCGGTCGAATTTGCGGGAGACTTGATGGGCGATTTGAACGGACGTCGAGGGCGTATCGCGGGAATGGATATCAGGGGCAACACGCAGATCATTCGCGCGCAGGCACCCATGGCCGAGATGTTGAACTACCAAAACGACTTAACGTCGATGACCCAGGGCCGGGCGACGTTCACCATGGAATTTGACCATTACGATTTCGTTCCAGCTCAACAGGCGGAGAAGATCATCGCCGCCGCCAAAGCCGCAAAGGCTGGCGTGGAAGAGGAAGAAGAGGAATAAGGCCACACCCCGACTGGGTCGGTCGGTCCCCGGGCCAATCTTTATTTAGGCCCCTAAGGTGTTGATTTGTAGGGAAATTCTCAGAGGACGAATATACCCCAACTTAGGGTATAATTGATTACATTGTGAGCCGGTTACAGGGCGCACAATCAGATTGACCGCTTAGGCTTTTCGTTGTAAAGTCTGAGGGTTGCAGTTGTAACGCCTTTAGAGCAGTCCTGTTCGCAGGTAGCAGTTGCAGTCCCAAATCTCTAATTGAGGTGGTCGTTTTGACCTCGAGGCCAAGTACCTTTTACTCTGCAGTTCTCCTTCTCATCCTCACAGCTCTTTGTGGCTGCGGAATATCTTCTCAGCAACAGAGGTTCCAAAATTCATTCTTGCCGCCAACACCCCGTCCAGCAGCACGTGACCTAGCCACCAGCGATCCACCGTTGGTGCAGTCCAGTCTGTACTTAAGTGAAGTTCCGAATATCATTTCCGCGACCCCCCAATTGTCAGCAGGGCCCACCCGGTCCGATCTTTTGGCGGAAAACGCACAGCACCATTTCCAGCAGGGCAAGAAATACTACCAAGTAAAAGATGCAGAAGGCGCGCGGCGGGAATTCGATCAAGCCATTGATTTAATGCTAGAGGCCTCGGACAACCCCTCGGACCGGCAGCTTTACGAGTCCAGGTTCGAAGAGATGGTGGACACGATCCATCGCCATGATCTGGCGGGATTGGGAAGCGCCGCAAATCTGGACGAGCCTGAATACCAGAAAGCGCCGCTTGAAGACATCCTGCAGATGACCTTCCCGGTGGATCCAAAGCTCAAAGTGAAAGTGCGGGAGCAGGTGCAGGCCACGGTTTCGCAACTGCCGCTTATTGTGAACGATGCGGTGCTGGGGTACATTAACTTTTTCTCCGGCCGGGGCAGGAGAACGCTTCTGGCGGGTTTGCGGCGTGCCGGCCGTTATCGTCCGTTGATCCAACGCGTCCTAGATGAGGAGGGAGTTCCCCAGGAACTCATCCATCTGGCCCAGGCGGAATCGGGCTTTCTAGCTCGCGCGCGATCGCGCAAAGCCGCAGTGGGAATGTGGCAGTTCATGGCGTTCCGAGGCCGCGAATACGGGCTCAACCAGACCCGTAATTCAGATGACCGTCTGGACCCGGAAAAGGCCACCCGTTCCGCGGCGCGGCATCTGCGCGATCTGTACCAAAAGTTCGGCGACTGGTATCTGGCGATTGCGGCCTACGATTGCGGGCCAGGCGTAATTGACAAGGCCGTCGCTCGGACCGGATACGCGGATTTCTTCCAGCTACGCAAACTAGGTGTGCTGCCCAAAGAAACCACCAATTACGTTCCCATCATTCTTGCCATGACCATCATGACCAAGAACGCAGCGGAATATGGTTTGGACGGCATTCAGCCGGACCCGCCCCTCGAATACGACACGATCGAAGTCAACTCGCCCACGCATCTGGCGTTGATTTCGGACATGAGCAACACTCCGGTGCCGGAGCTTTTGGACCTCAACCCGTCGCTGCTCAGAGGTTTAGCGCCGGCAGGTTACTCCGTGCACGTACCCAAAGGGTCGGGAAGCTATCTGATGGCGGCATTACAGTTGATTCCGGCCGAACGGCGCGCCTCCTGGCGCATGCACACTGTGGAAAATGGCGAAACTCTGGCCACGATCGGCAAGCGTTATCGCATGTCGGCATTCAGCATCGCCGCCGCGAATAACATGCGCGCCGAAACGCCGGTGGTGGGGGACAGGCTGCTGATACCCTCGGCCTATCACGAAGTACGGCCAGTATCCCAAGCAGCCGCGGCGAAGCGTTCAAGGACGCATGCAAAATCAGCCAAGTCCCAACGGGCGCGCGCGAAAAACGCTCCGGTGAGAGCCCGAACTCGCAGGGCTTCAGGCTTCCAGCAATCTTCGGGAAAACTGGCTCACGCAGCCCGCTAATCGGCCCAGCCAGCCCGTTTCCACCCCTAGAATTTCCGGCAAAAATCTCGCTTTGGAGTGTTGCCTCCCCTTGAAAACGAGTTATGCTATGTGTTGATTGTTGACGGGAACAGGAGGCATTCGGAATGTTTGATCTTTATCAACTGGCTCCGAGAGAAGAAGACGAGATGGAAGATTTTCGCGAATTGGACGACGAAAATTCAGAAGTCGGCTCCCGGCTGGATGATTACAACGAGATGGAGGAAGAAGAGGATGAGGAGGAGGGGCACCTCCCGCCCGGCGCCGTTCCAGGCGCGGTGAAGACGCCGCAGGAACCGGCTTCTGTAAAAACCCCGGGAGCGGAAACCACGCCTCGGAAACCCGCACGTAAAGCCAAAGCTCCAGCTGCCCGGAAAGCTACAGCCAAGAAAGCTCCTGCCGGAAAGGCAGCGAAAAAGGGCGTCGCCAAAGCCGCTGCTAAGCGCGGTGGCGCAAAAAAAGCATCGGCGAAGAAGTCTGCGGGAAAGAAGCCTGCAAAAAAATCCGCGGCTAAAAAGGCGGCCAAAACGAAACCCGGCTCGAAGAAAGGGGCTCGCAAGAAATAGTACCGGGTCTGCCCGCGAGGGCACACGGGAAATGACGCCGGGAGTCCGTTCGGGCTACCCGGCGTTCATCATTTATGGGGTTCTTTCGCCAGCAACGCGCGGCAGCGCTCAAAGAGTTGAATGAGCGCATCAGCGTACTCTTCCGCGGACTTTGAGGGCTTACCTGAGAATCCGGCTGCGCTGGTCGCACCTTTTCCGTAGCCGGTGGTCACCGCGACAAACTTCATTAGATCGAGCGCCAGCTCGTCTTTGCTGCGCCCTTGGCCGCGAGCATTTGAGCCGGGTTCGCCAGTTTCTCTTCCTTCCACGACAGGAACCGATGGTCCATCCGGCATGCGGAGCGCTCTCCTCAAAGGGGTGTGGTACAACTCTAGGTTACATCTCTAGGGTACTCGATTTCGATGCCGCTTACGGCTCGGCGCCACATCCGCAGAATGCGAGGAGGCGCACAAGCGCAACTGATGCAAGCCGACGACGGCTTCTACTCTAAAATTTCAAAAACAATCCCCAACATCGCAGCATCCTGGTCAATGAATGCGTGGCGTCCGTATTTTTGAAATACCTGCAGATTTCCACACCGGAAACTGCCCTGATTCGGGTTGAGGAAGATTTCATCCGCGAGCATCCAGAGCTTTGTGTGGAGCTCGGAACGAGCCGGGTTCCAGTGAAGCCGGGTTGGCAGTTCGGGTCGCAATATCCGGGGGATGCCACGCAACTGAGGGTTTATGATTTCGTGCCCGACACACTGTTGCACAAAGTCAAGAACCTCGCTGATTTTCTGGGCGTGCTGGTATTCGACAAATGGACGGCCAACGCAGATGGCCGCCAGGCCGTGTTCTTCCGGGCGCGGGTTCGGGAGTGGTTGCCGGCTGACCCGGAAGCTCACCGGCTGGCGATGGGATTCGTGGCTGTGATGATCGACCATGGCTTTGCTTTTGACGGCCCGCACTGGAATTTTCCGGAGTCCCCGGTGCAGGGCCTCTACTTGCGTAAGCTAGTCTAGTCTAAGTCTACGAAAATGTCGCGGCACTGGCGGATTTTGAACCCTGGCTGGACCGGATCCTGCATTTCCCCGAAGAGGTGGCGGACAAGGCTTACCCGCCGCCGGAATGGATCGACGGCGAGGAGTCTGAATTCGAGCAAATGCTCGAGAAATTACTGCGCCGGCGGAAACGCGTTCCAGAGTTGATCAGCGATGTGCGCCACGCCAAACAAAATCCATTTCCCAAGTGGATGTGATGCGGAAGCCTCTCCACACCCTGGCGGTCGCGGTTCAGTTCTGATGTGGTCCGACGTGCTGGGAGCTTGAAAGAATCTGACGGCTGATCAGGTTCGCGGTTACCGGGGCCAGCAAAATTCCATTCCGGTAATGTCCATACGCCAACCAGATATTGTTGCCGTCGAGGCGCCGCATTTCTGGCGCTGGGGCATCGATGCCGGGCCGGAAGCCGTTCCAGGCCGTAGTATAGGATCGCTGGGAGAGATAGGGAAGCAAGTCGCCTGCACGCGCCGTGATATCGCGGATGACGCGCTCATCGAGGTTGCGGTCAAAGCCGACGTTTTCCGATGACGTGCCCGCAATGGTGAAGCCTCCGGATCGCTGTAACACGTACGTGCGGCCGCTGCGCAGAATGGGCCCGAGCGAGCCCGCCTCGAGCTGATAGCCGACCAGGTGGCCCCTCACGGGGAATGATTGGGGCCGGGATTCGTGCGCTCCATTCACTGAAACCTGGATTTGGCTGGACCATGCGCCGGCCGCCAGCACAGCCACGGAGGCATGGAGCGTCAGGCACTCACCCTCGACTTCGACCGAATCACCGTGACCATCGATTCGCCTGGTCCTGAAGCCCTCACGGATCTCGACACCGCGGACACAGCAGGCGGTCCTGAGCGCCCGCATGATATCTCTCGGGTCCACGATGGCATCCTCGGGATAGAACAGCGCACCGGCGATTTCCCGATTGAACAACGGAATGCGTGTGAGGACATCCGCGGCACTGAGACAAATAGAAGGGATGCCGAGCGGCCGTTGTGCTTCAGCGCGCCGCCTGAGCGATTGCCACTCGCCTTCGTCGAACGCCACGTCGACTGCTCCCGAACGCCGGTAGTCAATCAGGATGCCCGAGGCGCTTTCGAGTTCGGCCACGAAATCAGGGTAGAGGCGGAGGCTCTCCAGGGCCAGATCGGACCATGCGTCACGCGTTTCGACCTCGCCACCGGGAGCCAGCATTCCTGCTCCTGCCCAACTGGCCTCGCCTCCCACGGTACCGGCATCTACGAGAGTAACCGCAAGGCCGGCCTGCGCCAGTCTCCACGCGATGGACGCACCAATAATACCTGCGCCGGCGATCACGACATCAGGGGAAGAGGAATCCATGGGAAACTACCATGGTATCGAAGAGATAGGAGTGGCGCGGGCTTGGCCTGCGACTCCACGCTACGGATTCTTGCTGAACGGATAGAGCGAACGCACCGCGAGGATGCGCGTCTTGTGGCCAGAATCCTTGGAGCTGTAGAAACCCACGGTAGTGTTCAATCGAAAGAAATACGCGTCTCCGGCGCGCGCCGGATGACGGCCCTCAACGCCGTCCATGCCACAACCGGCCACCATGTCACCATCACCATCGAGCACTACATAAATTTCTTCCTCCTGCTCGTGGTGGTGTGGAAAGTTGGTGCCTCCGGGCTCGAACTGCATCACAAAGAGACTGGTGAGCACCCGCCCGGCCGCGATTTTGTCCCTCGTGCTTTTCGTATCGCCCATCAAGAGCTGGTACAGCACAGAATCGGGATGGCCGGAGACAGTTTGCCATTTCACGTCGTCCATGTTGGCAACCAGAGGCTTAGGGGGAGGCACCCTGGGAGGCACCCCGTGCATGCCGGCGGGAATCTTGAAGCCCATCACCACCACGCGAGTGCGCGAGCCCGGCGCGGCTGCCAGGAACTGGCGAATGCCTGGCGGCAGATACACGAAGTCGTTCTCACGTAGGGGAACGCGCGTGCCGGAGTAGTCGATGTTACCGGCACCCTCGAGAGCGACATACACCTGCTCTTCAGCGGCATAGCTCACCGGCTGACACGTTCCACCAGGGTCCTCCGTGATCTCGCCGAACCTTGAGATGCCGCGCGGCACACGCGATTGCGCATCGCCATCACCAAAAATTGGCTTGTAATGACAGGTGGGTGTTGTGACGTCTGACGCCTTCTCTTCGATCTGCGGCACGTACCGGTGCAGCCAGGTGGGATCGACATGACGATCCTGGCCCGCTGCCGCCCAGGCGAAGAGGATGGCGGCTATTGCCGGCACAGCGAATCTCATTTCCCGATTACCTCCCGAATGACGCGGAGAAAATTTCCGCCCATGATCCTCTTAATGCCCGCTTCGCTATAGCCGCGTTGGAGCAGCGCCGCTGTGAGCGCCGGCATTTTGGATTCATCTTCGAGTCCCCGTGGCACGTCGGAGATGCCGTCGAAATCGCTGCCGATACCAACGTGGTCGATCCCGGCCACCTTCACGACGTGATCTATATGAGCGATCACGTCATCGAGGGTCGCAACCGTCGGTTTGGGATGGCGCCAGTCGTTCTTGGCCCACATAGCCGCGGTGTAATCGTCGAGCGCCTTACCCGTGAGGTTCGGCTCGGCCGAGCCAATCTGGTTGATGTTGGCCAGCTCTTTCTCGGCCTGCTGCTGGTTCAGGAAGCCGCCGCCAAAGTTGATGCCCACTACGCCGCCATTGTGCCCGAGCGCCCGCATCATATCGTCCGTCATGTTGCGGGGGAGGCTCGAGAGCGCGCGGCAGGAGGAATGCGACGCGATCACCGGCTTGGTGGTGACGGCGAGCGTATCGTAAAACGTTTTGTCCGAGACGTGCGAAATATCCACAATCATGCCGATGCGATTCATTTCGCGCACCACGTCTTTGCCGAATTCGGTGAGGCCATTGTGCTGGGGCTTGTCGGTGGATGAATCGGCCCAGTTGTTGTTGCGGAAATGCGTGAGAGTCATGGAGCGGATGCCCATTCGTTGAAACATGCGCAGCACCGCCAGGTCGTCATTGATCTCATGGCCGCTTTCGAGGGTAAGAATGGCCGCGATCTTGTGCGACCGCACGATGCGCTCCACATCCGCGGCGCTAGTGGCCAGTTCAATCTCGCCGGGATAGCGATCAAACACGCTTTGCACGGCGTCACGCAAATCAAGCATGCGCCGTATGGCTTCGGCGCCTTTATAGAAAGTCGGCACCCAGAGGGCGAAGAACGGCGCGTGCATGCCGCCTTCGCGCAGACGCGGCAGGTCCACCTCGCCATCAGACAGACGTTTGCCGATATCGGCTTTCTCCATCAACACGCGCTGCAAGGTGTCGATGTGGCTATCGACGCCGATGACTTCGGACTGGATGCGCCGCGCGCGAGTCATCAGGTCTTCGGCAGCGCAGCCGGAAACGGTGAATACAAATGCTAAGAGGGCGACACACGTTGGCTTGGTCACAATGCTCCATATGATAGAACGCCTCGTTTCCCTTACACTAATGTTTATGTATCGGAAAGCCATCTTGCTCGTCATTCTGGCCTGCTTTGCAGCCGCGCTTGCCTGGGATTCGAAGAGTGTCAAACTTCCACCACCGTATGCCACGCCATCGGCCGACAACGGCCCGCACGTGGTGGAGCAGCCCTCGGGCGCGGAACTCAAGTTACCCGAAGGATTTCAAGTCGACATTTACGCCGATGGATTCGAGCAGCCGCGCTTCATGGCTCTCGGGCCAAGCGGCGAGATCCTGGTGTCAGATAGCACCAAGAACGGCGGCGTTTACGCGCTGGTGGACGCGAAGAAAAATTTCAAGCCGGCCGAGCGCAAGAAACTGACCGGCGGTCTGGAACGTCCTTACGGCCTTGCATTCTGGAAAGGATACCTCTACATCGGCGAAGAGACCTCCGTCAAACGCTACAAGTACGACACCAAGAACATGAGCGTGGGCAAGGGCGAAGAGGTAGTCTCGCTCGCGGGCCTGGGCGGAGGGCACTGGACGCGCTCGCTGCTGTTCGACAGCAAAGGCGAGAAATTGTACGTGGGGTTGGGTTCGCGATCGAATGTTTCAGCGGGCGAAGACCCGCGGCGCGCCGCGATCAACCGTTACAATCCCGATGGCAGCGGCCACGAGACCAATGCTTCGGGCACGCGCAATCCCATCGGGCTGCACTGGTATCCCGGCACCAACACGCTGTGGGCGGCGGTGCAGGAACGCGATTTGTTAGGCGACGACCTGGTTCCGGATTACTTCACTCACATCCAGCAGGGCGGTTTCTACGGGTGGCCGTTTGCGTACATCGGGCCTAACGAAGATCCGCGGCGTAAGGGCGAGAAGCCGGACTTGGTGGCGAAGACCATTGTGCCCGACGTGATTTTGCCCGCGCACGTGGCCGTGCTGGATTTCGTTTTCTACACGGGCAAGCAGTTTCCCGCGGAATATCGCGGCGGCGCATTTCTGGCCTTCCACGGCTCCTGGAACCGGTCGAAGCGCGTGGGCCAATCCATCGCGTTTCTGCCGTTCAAGAACACCAAACCGGCCGCCGAGCAGCTGCGAGAATTCCTGACAGGTTGGATGCTTTCACCCGAAAAACGGGAGGTTTGGGGCCGGCCGGTAGCACTCCTTCAATTGCCGGATGGCAGCCTGCTGGTTTCCGACGACGGCGGCAAGAAAATCTGGCGCATCAGCTACAAGGGACGTTGAGGCCGCATGGAGTAGGCGCTCACGCCTTAGTGGTGCGTGGAATCGGCATTCCTGCCTGTGCAGTGTTGCTGGCCTGCCTGGCAGGAGCGCAACCGCGTCCGTTCTCTCATCGGCTGCACCTCGAGCTCAAACTCGCATGCACCCAGTGCCACACGGGGGTGGAACACAGCACTCGGGTGGACGACGATAATCTCCCGGCGGCGTCGGCCTGCAAGCCGTGCCACCAGGATGTTCCAATCCCGGCGGCGCCTAAGACGCTGGTCGCTCACTTCAGCCACGAAAAACATCTGAAGCTCGGAAACGTCGCGCCGATCATTGCCAGAGCCATCGATCGCGGCCAATACCTTTCGCGTTTCGATGAAATCCGGAAGCATCTGAACACCACCAATCCCTGTCTTGCCTGCCATCGAGGTATTGAGGCCTCCGAGGCCGTCAGCCACGCGAATATGCCGCAGATGGCGGACTGTCTGGTGTGCCACAACAAGATCGATCTACCCTTCAGTTGCGAGTATTGCCACGCGGCGAACGCGAAATTGAGGCCTGCCGATCACCCTCGGGATTTTCTCGAATCACACACCCGGCCGGATGCCAAATTCGATAAAGCGGGCTGCGCGGTTTGCCACGGGCGGACGTTCCGGTGCATGGGCTGTCATTAAGGAGTGGAGTGCACCCGATTTTGCGCTGACAAACAGCGCCGTTGCGCCACCTCAGCGTTTTAATTGGTAGCTGCCGTGCGCGCCTGGCATTTGCCTCCCCGGACTTTGTGCCCGCGTCCTGCATGTCGTGGTGCGCCCCGTGCTGCCGGCTGCGGAACCGGACCGAATAGCTAGCCAAGCCAGCAAAGGTAGTCGGCGAATGCGGAGTCGCCATGTGTGCCATAGGGAGGACTGGGACCGCTCCTTCTGTTCGCCGGCTTGAACGAAGGCGCTCGCGCGCGCCACTCATGCCGCCTGTTTTACCAGGGCAGCGTCTTGCCCAAATGAAAGAACCCGCCGGTCGGCCCGTTCTCGCCCAACAGCGCCAGTTCTACGCCCGTCTTCCCGCCTTCAGGAATCTCCATGGGCGCGGCATCCGTGCCCATATCCGTCTTCACCCAACCCGGATGCGCCGAATTCACCTTGATTTTGGTACCTTTCAACTCGTGCGCCAGGTGTATCGTGAATGAGTTCAGCGCCGCTTTCGAAGCGTCATACGAAAGCGACTTGAAATCGTAGATTTGGCTCTTCGCGTCCGCATGCAGTGTTTGCGACCCCAGAATGCTCGACATATTCACAATTCGCCCCGCATCGCTCTTCTTGAGCAGCGGTAGCAGCGCCTTCGTCAGCGCCACCGGCGCAAAGAAATTCGTTTCAAACGTCCGGTGAATCGTATCCTCGGTGGTCGTACTCACCTTCCCGCTGCCGAAAGCCTCGGCTGCAATGCCCGCGTTATTGATCAGAATATCCAGCCGTCCGAACTTCTTTTCCAGAAACGCCGATGCCGCCGCATGGTCCGCCTTGTCAGTGACGTCGAGCTTGAGGAACTGCACATCCAACCCTTGACTGCGGAGTTTCCCGGCCGCGGCCTCACCCTTCTGAGGATCGCGCGCTGCCAGCACCACGGTAACGCCCGCCTGCCCCAGTTGACGCGCCATCTCGAACCCCAGCCCCTTATTCGCGCCGGTGATTAGAGCAATCTTTTTTGCATTCGCCATAATACTTACATAGATCGCAAAACTTGGCCAGAGGATTCAATCGTGGGATGCCACGAACTCAGCGGAGGGCGAAGTGGGATACATTCGCACGACCGTGCAAACCATAGCATTCACACTTATTCCGTGTTACACATGTTCTGTGGCAAGGGAATCTGACGCTATCGCTGGGCGATGCTTTGCGGCGCGCGGCGTGGAAAGTGGCTATTGCCCGCAACACTACGGGTCAATCAGCTTGTGCGAGACTATCTCGCCGGGCTGGTGCAGGAGGCTGATCAGTGGCAGGCAGCGCTGGCGGAACTCGACTAAATCTTTCGGACTCGAATGAGGGCGGCATAGGAGCACTCAACAACCTGGTTCCCAGAAATCCACCGTCGTTGCGCTGCCTCAGCGTTTAATTGGCTGCGTGTACGCTGCCGTTCGACAATCCGGACTTCGCGCCCGGGTCCTGCATGTCGTGGTGCGCCCCGTGCTGCCGGCCGCCGAACCGGACCGAATAGCTGGCCAGCCAGAGGTAGTCGGCGAATGCGGCATCGCCGTGCGCGCCGTAGGCGCGGTCAGGATAGCTGCGCGTCCGATCGCGCAGGATCGCCTTTCCAACAGTTCCCGTGAAGAGCTGCCGCCCATGTGCGTATTGGAATCCCGCCTCAAGTGACACTGCGTATCCAGGCCTGCGGAACCCGTCGTTACCTCCGATCAGATCCTTCGCCGGAACGCCTTCCCACCTTGGCCCCGCCGTGATCGACAGCCCGCGAACCTTACGAAGCGGCGCCGCCACACCGGCTTCGAGAAGGTACTGATCGGAGATCGACACTTGCCGCAGTAGCGGCTTGGCCGTAGTCGAACGCACCACACCATTCGTGTTCTGCGGCGTCGCGATATAGCTGCCATTGAAGTAGGCCTGCGCGCTGCTGCCGAAATTCTTGAACGCCTGCCATCCAAAGAGCATGCCGTATCCGCCGGAGCCCGGCTGGATGGAATAATCGTCAAGCACATTGACGGGGCCCTTTCCGTCCAGCTTGTCAACGGTGTTCATGACATTGTCGCGGCCTGAGGGAAGCATCGCGCCCAAGGCGAACGCCACATTACCCTTCGAATTCTCCCTGGGATCCCAAACCCAGCCCTGAGCCGAGACGATGACGTCACCCACGCCTTGCGCTGTCGTTGTGTAAGGGGAGTTATTCGATCGCCGGCTGGCAAGAAGCAGCGGGGCGGCGATTTGGACACTGAACCTGTGGCTGATCTGGTAGTCGAGATTGAAATTGAGCAGGTTGATCTTGTTCATGACCTGGTTACCCAGTTGGATGCGCTGCTTCTGTTCGACATCCCCGACGAAATGGCGGAACGAGAACTGGTGTCGCAATCCAATGGAAAAATCAAATTCTCCCGGAGAAAGATAGCCGCCTTCCGTTTCCGGACCGCCGATACTGGAACTGGAACGGGCCACGATACACCCTTGTCCATAAAGGTTCCCACGAGGAACCAGGAACACCACGACAAGAGCCAGCAACACGTAACGAATGCGCGTACGATTCACCACAAAACCACCTCCATTTAGGCACCCCCCCAACAGGAATGCTCTCAACAGGGAATTGGCGATTCTACGCTTGCCTCTGGCCCTTGATCAATAATTGAAAGTAATTAGTCGACGTGGGATATGAACTCTTGCGGTTTTGTTCCCTTGCGGTCGCCAGTGATCCAATTAATTCGCTCTTTCAATTCGTTCTCGCGAATCTCTCCCGAGACCGTGGCTTCAATGGTTCCGTCGCGATCGATGAAGATCGTCGCCGGAACCGCTTCACCTTTTGAAAGCTTGTAGAGATCATCTCCGCTCGCGCCGATCCATACCGGGAACGTAATGCCGAACTGTCTTACGGAATCCCGGACCTTACCTTGGGTCTTTGAGTCATCCACTGAAACGGCAATGAACAGCAAGTCCGGGTTCGTGCTTGCTTCTGCGGTCTTGACCAGCATCGGCAACTCTTCTCTGCAGGGTCCACACCAGGTCGCCCAGAAGTTCAGGACAACGAGCTTACCGCGAAGATCCTTTAGACGAACCTTTCGGCCGTCGAGACTCTTCGCGTTCAGATCCGCTTTGGAGGCGGCACTCGCGACACTAACAAAGAGCAACATGAGCACTACGGCGGCGATCCTCATAGGATGAATTTCGCTCCAGAGTATGGCGGCCAATTAGATCCGCCCAGCATTGATGTCAACGCCAAGTAGAAATGTCCTATTCTCTGCCAAGTAGAAATGTCCGGTTTTGCGAGGCGGTTTGAGAGGTGTGGGTTAGAGTATGGATGATTCTTCGGGACGTCGCGGTCTCGGGGAAGATTCAAAGCCGATGCGACGGAGTTGGCTCCGAAGTAAACGGCGGCAAACCCTCGGTCAACCGGGCCCTCCGGGCTACCCTCCGAGGGTTTTGCTTTTGGCGGCAAGCTTACTTTGGTGAGACTCCAGAGCGGAGGCTTTGAATACAGGAAACGCGAAGCTGGCCGGGCCGTTGTTGCCCGGCCTACCGAATGGGTTTTATTCCGCGGGCCTGAGGCGTTGCCTCGATTTTGGACAGAGCGGTTTTCTCCGGGCTGGTCAGGTGAAAGTTCTCCATCCATCGGCTTTTGGTGCGGGGCGCGGCAGGCTTCCGCGCACGGCCTGCGGTCTCTTTGGGGCTGGGCACTTGGGGACGTGGTGGACATTGGCTCACCGCCAGGTAGGACTGGCGGAAACGCACCGCCATGGAGCCATCGAGCCGAACCTCGACTCGCACGTCGGCTCCACGCAAGCCCGCACAAATGCCGTCGCGTGCGATCTCCCAAGTTTGACGATCCACCTGAATCGTATAGCCGTTGCCGACCTGTCTGGTCTCCACATAGCTCAACGAAGCAGCCAGCGAGTGTTCCTTGCCCAAAGGCCGGTGCGCATCGTCGCTGCTGGCTGGGACCACGGCCATCGTGTTGTTCCACCA
>QHXW01000084.1 GCA_003223115.1 Acidobacteriota bacterium | reverse complement strand
TCCACAATCACAGCAATCAATTTGAATCGATCCCGCTGCCCGCGTGCCTACACGCAGCGTCGGATAACGCAAGTCGGCAAGCGAAGTGATGAGCAGCTCCGAATCCGTGTGCAGTTCGAACAACGCCCGGTCTCCGGTGATGTGCAAGCCCCCTGGTGCACTTCGCATTCATGCGCGGTGACGCGGCGGTCGAAACCCAGCTGCTGCTCGAAAACCGGAACTTGAAAAACACGCCAGATGCTCCAGATCCTCGTCGGTCAACTCGCCTGCCTGGTGGCCCTCGGTAAATGGAATGATGAAGTGCTCGAGCGGTTGCATCTGGTGATAACCTCGCTCCACCGCCAACGCGATCTCCCGCAGCATTTTCACTGGCGCGGCCAGCGCCGTCGCTGTGAAAACGACCCAACTCCTCCGGCCAGGGCCCTTTCAATACTTCACCCCGGGGGCGGGAGCGAAGCCGGGGCGGAGCATAGCAGTCTTCGCCGTCTGCTGTGTCCGCGAGAACGGTGCGCGAAACGACTCAAGCACAGGACGGACACCGCTCGCATTTTCGAACTCCAAAAGAGTTCCACGGACTTCCTCCAGATCTATCGGAGACAGACGCCTGAGGAGGACGTGTTCGACAGAATCAACCGAGGACACCGCCTCGGGTGTGGAGAGTCCGATTTCACTGAGTAGCAGTTGATAATGTGGCGCTTTGTTGAGCGGCGAGCAGAACTCGCTTGAATCTCGCAAGGCGCAGGTCGCTTGAGGCACGCCCGCCTTGCATGTCGGTCCAGAGAACGATGACTCGGATTTTTTTGGACTTTATTGATGGTTGGCGAAAGGTGATTCCAATGAGATCCCGACTTCCAGCCGGAATATGCTTCCGAACGCCGAAGCGCTGCAAACCTGTAGCTTATATGGATCAAGTACGAGGGGGTCGGGAAAACTCTCAGTGAGAATTCAGCGCGCCAGGAGTTGTTGCAGATTTTCACCGAAAATGCGCCGGGCGTCCGGAGCGGAAACCCCAATCTGTCGCAGCGCCGAGGACTGGCTTTCGAAAATCGCGCTATTCCAACCGCGAGGAAAATAAGAGGAATCCGTGCCAAACAGCAGCCGGCCTGCACCCGCAACGTCCAGTGCCCGCCGGAAAACCGTAGCGAGATCCTGAGCTTCCGGTTGATACCGTGTCCAACTGTTACTGCTCGAAGTGTCTAGATAAACATTGGGGCAGAGATCGCATAGCATCAAGGCCTCTCGGAAATATCCCGCCCCGAAATGTGGGACAACGAACTTTAGTTTTGGATAAGCCAGCGCCACTGCATGCAGATCGATAGGGTTCGAAAATCGCATGTCGAAGGCCGACGGCAGCCCCAGCTTGCCCCTCACACCCACCGTCAGAACTCCACAATGCACGAAAACCGCCGCACGCGCGTGTGCTGCCGCCAGGTCGAGTACCGCTCTCACCACCTGGTCCTGCATCGAGAATCGATGCATCGCGGGGAACAGACAGACGGTTTGCAGCTTGCCCTCGTCCAATGCCGACCGCACTCTTTCCGCGGCGTCCGGCGCCAGCGGATTGAGCATGAAATAGCCATAAAAGCGTTCCGAATATCGCCCCACAGCCGCTGCCACCGAGTGCTCGTCCGCCGGTACGCTGGCGATGAGCGCTGCCCTGTGGACGCCGTGGCGATCCACCTCTCGCACCCAGAGAGCGGCCAGTCCTTCGGGTTCGGCAGGCGGTGCCGCCCAACCGAGTAATTGCGCGATGGATTCGGCACTTTCGGCCGTGGCGACGCCTCTCAAGGCAGACCGCTGTTTTGCCAGCGCGGTGAAAAACCCGGACGAAAAGAAATGCACGTGCGCATCGGAGACTTCAAGGTCTCCCCAGGATGTCTGCATGGTGGCGGTGAGGATTTGGAGGTCTAAGTATAGCTACCCGGCCCGCGCTGCGTCCAACGGGTTAAACCCTGGCTGATGGCGAACTGAACAAGCGACGCGACGTTGCTCACCCCTATCTTTTTCATCATCGATTTGCGGTAACTGCGCACGGTTTCAACGCCTAGATGAAGCATGTCCGCAATTTGTTTGCTGCTTTTTCCCGCCGAGACCAGCCGCAGCACCTCCAATTCGCGGGGCGTCAATTTTTGCCAGGCCGGGCGCGTCTGCCTGGAACCGAAGTCGCCGCGCCGGATGCGCGCCATCAGCCGCTCCGAGGCCTCGGAGCTGAAGTAGGAACCGCCGCGCGCTACAGTGTTTAGAGCCTCCATCAGGTCGGCTGATGATGCGTGCTTCAAGACGAACCCCCGCGCTCCTGAACGCAATGCGTCGATCACTGTTTCCTCGTCGTCCGACCTCGAAAGCATAATCACTCGAGCGCTTCTGTTTTCCCGCAGCAGTTCCCGGGTGAGGTCGATTCCGCTTCGGTCCGGCAGTTCGATGTTCGAGATGACCAGCTCCGGGCTCATTTTGGCACAGGCCTCCACAGCTTCCGCGGCTGTGCTCGCTTCGGCAACTACCCTGAACTCACCGCTGCGCTCGATGATGGCTCGGATCCCCTCGCGCACCAAAGTATGATCGTCCACCAGCAACACTTTGTAAGACACACCCATCAGGCAGCGTCGCTCCTATAGTGTGTTAGCGCTGACGCGAAACGCGGCCGTTTTTCGATCATGGAGAGCGACGCGGGATGCTCTCGGAATAGAAACCTGGTGCTTACGAGAGCGAAATGGAAACGCCACTCCCGGATCAGCGCCTGACGGCAGACTGGAAACTTCCCTCGACGGTCGCTGTGAAAGTTCATGTACGCAATCCGGCAAGTGCACTGTCGAATAGACGAAAATCGCTCCATTCGCGACACGGCACCACCTAGACACCGCACCACCTAAATAGTGCGGCTAAAGGGTGAAGGGATCAAGAGGCAGACATGGTATTTTACCCGCGGTGTTCTGGTAAACAGGGTAAACTGTGTGAACTAACCCGGTTTCGGTCCGTTGATTCGAAAGAAATTGTATTGGCCGGCGGGCTGCTCAAAAAAGCCAGAAACTCTTGCGGGTTTCGGGTCAACCCCGGGAAACTCGCCAGCACCTTGCCATTCGCATTATAAATAGCGTAATAGGGGATGGCCACGGTGCCAAACGTCTTTTCCTCGAGTTGTTGGTTCGATCGCGATGCCTCGTCAGTGCCGTCGGTATAGAGTTCAACTAACACGAATCCCTGCATCGCTTGCCGGATCTCCGGCCGGGTAAACATGTTCGCTTTCATCCAATGGCAGTTTGTGCAGGCGTAGCCCGTAAAGTTAACCAGTACTTGTTTACCCTCCCGGCTGGCCTGTTCCAGAGCCTGCGGTAATTGGTTTTTCATCCACCCGACCGGGGCCTGACTGCCCGAACCGTCGGTTGAAAAACCTGAACCGGTTGGCAAGGGCACATACGCGTCTAGCTCTCCCAGCTTGGCATCGAACATTCCAGGCGCCAGGCTGATCGCGAAGCCGACAAAAAACATGCCGATCAGCAGCCTTCCCAGGCCTAATCGTTCGTCTTTGGGCAGCCCTTCAAGCCGCACGTAACCCAACAGGTAGAGACCGGCCATGGCAAACAGCACGATCCAGGCCGCCAGAAACCGTTCGCGCGTCAGCACATTCCATTGCAGCACCTGGTCCACGCTAGAGAGGTACTTGAGCATCGCTGCCAGGATGATGAACCCCATCACTACTTTCACGCGCTCCAGCCACCCTCCGCTCTTGGGCATCTTCTTGAGCGTCGACGGAAAAACCGCTAGGAAGAAAAATGGCAAGGCCAGGCCGCTCGCGAACGTCACCATCCCCAGCAGAGGGCGCAAGCCGCCGTTCCCGACCGAGGCTGCCAGGAGGGTGCCCATGAATGGTCCAACGCAGGCAAATGACGCAAGCGAAAAGGTAAGCCCCATCGCCAGACTGCCTAAGGTCCCGCCTTTCTGAGAAACACGGTCCATCCCCGTGAGCACCGACGAAGGAATTGTCAGTTCGAAAGCGCCCAGCAGACTCAGTCCAAAGATCAAAAAAATCACCGCAATCAAACCATTCACCCAGGGGTTTGATCCCAACTGCACGATACCGAAAGGGCCGAGAATTGCCGTCGCCAGCAAGCCCAATCCGGAAAACAGAACGATGATGCCCAGACAGAAGATGAGGGCCTGTGTCAGGCTGTCACGCCGCGTCCCCGAAGGCCGATTCAGAAAATAGGACATTGTGATCGGAATCATCGGAAAGACGCACGGCGTAAAAATGGCGGCGAGGCCGAATCCGAAAGCAGCAACCAGAAACAATGCCAGACCTTGCGAATCGCCGGCGGAGGCTGGGTTACGCGACGTTGTCGTCGCGACTGCGCCAGGTTTCGCTTCGATGTATCCAGCCGGCGCCGCGAATGCCCCCGCCTTCGCTGAAGCATCGACAGCCAGCGTGGCCGTGACCGCGCGCGTCACCGGCGGCAGACAAAAACGGTCGTTGCACATCTGGTAACGCACTTCCGCCGTGATCTGGCTCGGACCAGCCGCCGCGTCTTTTTTTAGAGCCACCTCGATCAGAAATGCCGGGGCGCCCTCGTAGGTTTCCGCGTCCAGATTGAAATTGGGATCGAATGCCCGTTTAGGCTGGGGCTCGAACACCCGAAAATCTTCGACCACGACACTCTCCGCCAGTTTGATCGTAGTGGGGTTCGGCCCGCCCTTTGGCGTGGTGAGCGAATACAGGTGCCAACCGCCATCGATGTGTGCCTGCAGGCGCGCGGTCACTTTGGAGCCAGGCGGAGCGGTAGGAGGTTGCATCTCCAGTGCCCACTTGGCCGGGCTGGGTCTTTGCGCAAGACCTGCCCCTGCGGCCGCGAGGAGTGTCAGCAGTAGGTACGCAGTTGTCATCGAAGACTTAGTTCCACTCTAATAGACGAAAAATCCGGCCCTTCGTCACAATTTCTCAGTCATCCAGCGCCGGAACTCATCCTCAATCCTCTGATTCACCTTGCCCCCAGAAAATTCGGATGCGACGCGGATTGCATTCTTGATGGCGTTAGCGTTCGAGCGCCCGTGGCAGATGATACAGCCGCCCCTGACGCCAAGCAAAGGGGCCCCGCCGTATTCGGAATAATCCAATCGCCGCTTGAAATCCGTGAACGCAGGCTTGGCCAGTACATAGCCGAGTTTGCCCGTGATGGTGGATTCGAGCGACTCTTGCAACGTGTTCTTGATCATGTCCACCAGTCCTTCGCTGACTTTTAAGGCCACATTGCCGATGAATCCGTCACACACCACGACGTCCACTTTGCCGGAGTAAATATCCCGGCCCTCCACATTTCCGATGAAGTTGATGGGCAGCGATTTGAGCAGCGGCGTGGCGGCGCGCGTCATTTCGTTGCCTTTGTGCTCTTCCTCGCCGATGGAGAGCAACCCAACACGAGGGTTGTCTCGATGCAGGATCATGTGTGAATAGATTTCACCCATCACCGCAAATTGCGCCAGCATCCGCGGAGAACAATCCACATTCGCACCGACATCCACCAGAACGACTGGTAAGCCCGTGACTGTCGGGAACACGCCGGAGAGCGCCGGGCGGTCCACACCGAGCACGACGCCCTGCACCATTTTGGCCGTGGCCATCACGGCGCCCGTATTACCAGCCGACACGAATCCTTGAGCGCATCCCTCCCGCACCAGCCTTGAGCTCACACGCAGCGAGCTGTCACGCTTGGACCGCACTGATCGCGCGGCGCTGTCATTCATGGTGATGTGTTCGCTGGCGTGACGGACCTCAATCGCCAGGGAGTCGTGTTCGTGCTGCTCGAGTTCTCGCCTCACGAGATCCTCGCGGCCCACCAGGATGACTCGAACGCCCAGATTGCGGGCTGCCCGAATAGCGCCCTCGACCTCTGGTTTCGGGGCGTGATCCCCGCCCATGGCGTCGACCGCAATGGTGGTCATGGCTTACCGAAGCCACAAAGCCCGGGTGGTGAAGATTCCGGGCCGAATCCGTCTGGGTCGGCTGGAGCCGGGCATGTCTATTCTTGTTCGACCTCAACCACCTCGCGGCCCTTGTATTGCCCACAGTGCGGACACGCGCGGTGAGGAAGCTTTTGCTCGTGGCAGTTGGGGCATTCCGATAATCCGGCCGGCTTCAGTCGGTCGTGCGCGCGGCGCTTGCCTGTGCGCGCGGCGGAATGACGTCGTTTAGGGTTTGGCATGTATCTATCTCAGAATGTTACGGGTTTTGCAGTCTAGTCAAGTCGCACTCAGAATCACAGATTTCGGAGCGCGCTCCAGCGGTCGTCAGCGGTTGCAACCTGGCAATCGCACGCGGTTTCATTGCGGTTTCTCCCGCAAACCGGGCAAATTCCTTTACAATCGCTAAAACAAACGCGTTGCATCGGCAACAGCAGCAGTACCTGTTCCCGGAGGATCTCTTCCACTTCGAGTCCACCGCCCTGGTAAAAACCGATTTCCGATTCACCCTCGTCAATGGCCACCTCTTCCTCGCGTGCCAGAGAAGAGGCCGGACGGTAAAACAAGTCGAAACTCGAATCCAACGGAAAAGTGGCGCGGCCCAGGCATCGGTCGCAGGCGGATTCCATTTGCACTTGAAGGCGGCCCTTAATGCGGATCTCGCCTCCCGTGTGCGCCAGCAGTTCCGCCACGCCCTGCACCCGGAGCGCGCCGGACTGCTGAACATCCGCTCCTGAAAAATCGATAACACCCGGCTCGAAAGCCTCGTCGAAGCGCAGCTTCCGTAATTCCATCTCCTTGATGCTGAGGAACATAGCTGACCTTCGTTGCCGGGAACCTATGATTATAGCGCAGCCCGCCCACGCCTTGGCCACCCCAAATCCATTGAATCTGTTTCGTCCAGGACCGGCAGCATCCAACCACGGTGTTCAGAATCGCACCTGAATCCGGCTGAATGGCGCACCGGGGCCTGCT
>QHXW01000482.1 GCA_003223115.1 Acidobacteriota bacterium | reverse complement strand
GGAGGAAAACGCCGTTGAGCAACAAGAAGGGGTTTAGCGACCCAAGTTGCTCACCATAATTTAGACCGTGCAACTCTGGACAGTCACCTGGAGGTGCACATGTCAGATCGGCATTTCAGCCACGAAGTGTGGCTTTCAAAATTGAGGGATCACTTGACTGAAGAACGGTACGCTGCCAGAACCTCGCGTCAGTGTATCGCTGTGGCGCGCCATTTCCTGCGTTGTCTCGATAAGCAGAAGGTTGACGTCAGCACGGCGCAACCTGCAAGCGTCGAGGCGTATCTGCAACAGACACGACGGATGTATCGCCGCCGCCATGGCCATCCGACAGATTACAAAGGTTGGCAGTGTCTCCACACCAATGGCATCCACATGCTCTTGCGCCTGGTTCAGGGCCTGTGGCCACCAGCACCGAAAGCCGTCACGCCTGTCGAGATTTTGCAGAGCGAGATGCGCGGAGAGTACGCCCAATGGATGGCCGGCCAGCGCGGCCTCGCTCCGGGAACGGTGTCTCATCGCTGTTGCGAGGCAGGGCGTCTTCTCGATTGGCTGGGGGAGCGAGCAACCCGAGAGGAACTTGCGACCCTCACCCATCTCGATGTGGACGGCTATCTGAAGTACCGAGCAGCGGCGGTAGGCAGGCGTTCGCTCAAAGATGTGACGACCAAAATACGCAGCTTCTTGCGGTGGCTGTACATGACGGAGCGAACCTCCCGCGATCTTTCATCCACCGTGATCGCACCCATGCTCTACGCGTTCGAAAGTATTCCCTCTGCTCTTCGATCTGGGGACGTGGAGAAGATTTTGGCTGCCACTCGACAAGATTGCACGCAGAAAGGGATACGCGATTACGCGATCCTGATGCTGATCTCGAAGTACGGGATCCGCTCCGGGGAGATCGCGACCCTTCGGCTGGACGACGTGGATTGGCGCCAGGAAGTCATTCGGATTCGCCACAGTAAGACTGGTGCTATATCCTATCTGCCATTACTGCCCGAAGTCGGTGAGGCGGTGTTGAAATACCTGCAGGACTCGCGGCCGAAGACGTCTTTTCGAGAAATATTCATTCGCGCCTGTGCCCCGTATCGACCCTTCAGATGCGGGTCAAGCCTATACCGACTCGTCCGGCATCGGCTCGAAGCCGCCAACGTCATCACTACAGGCAAACGAGGCCCCCATGCTTTTCGTCACGCACGGGCGGTGAGTATGCTTCGCGCGACGGTATCAGTGAAGGATATTGGGGATCTGCTGGGCCACCGTGCAGCGGATTCAACATTGGTGTATCTGAAGCTGGCGACGGAGGACTTGCGTGCAGTGGCCTTGGAGATTCCGACTGGGGTGAAGGCATGAAAACGACATCCATGTCTAAGGGGTCAACGCCCGAGAATTACGTCCGAGAGCTGCGCTTGCGCAGTCCGGTGTCATCTCAGGTTTACCTGAGCATCCTGAACGGATTCCAACGCTTCGTCGCCGAGCAGGCGGAGGACAAATCGGTATCGCAAACAACGATACGGCAGTGGCTCAAGGATCGAACCCTGGCGTGGCCGTTGCACATAGTCACGGATCGTGCGCGTCTTGTCGACCGTTTTCTGGACTGGAGGGTAAACAACCGAGCACTCGCAAACAATCCATTCGCCGACTTGAGAGCGGAGTATGGACAACGCACGACCACACCAGTTGTGCGGGCACTGTTGAATGCTAACCCTGAAGCGGCACTCGAAGCACTACGCCCGCTTCCCCGCTTCGGCAGTTTTCTCGGCCCTGTGATGCGCGAGCACGTGGGCCTTTTATGCATGCCATGGGTTACCGCTACAACACGCAGGCGGAGCGTCTGCTTCGGCTGGACCGATTCCTTCAGGGCCGGCCGGATCTATCTGGCCATCCGCTGACGGAGTTGATTCGAGAATGGACGAATACACGATCCACCCCGCAGCATGCGTTGGACTGCCACCAGGCGGGCAGACTGCTTTCCAGTGTGCTGTCTCGTATTGATCCAACAGTCGAGAGGATTCCTTCGGACAAACGGATCTGGCGGCTAGCGAAAGAGCGGTACCGGCAGCCATACATTTTTAGCGAACAAGACGTTCTCGGCCTATTGGAGACGGCGCTCAGTTTTCCATCTCCCCAATCACCCCTGCGGCCCCAAACACTCCACATAATGCTGGTGCTGGCCTACTGCGCCGGCCTCCGCATCGGCGAAGTCGTGCGCTTGAACGTTGGCGATTTCAACATTGACGATCGCGTCATCGAGGTCCACGGTACCAAGTTCTTCAAATCACGGCGCCTGCCGCTCTCCGACAGCGCAGTTGCAGCACTTCAGTCGTATCTCACTGCTCGCAAAGGCGCGGGGGCAAACCTGCTCCGGGACGCGTGGGTCCGCGTGTACACGATCTTCGTCATGCCTTCGTCGCGGGCCGCATGCTCGCCTGGTACCGCGAGGGTATCAATCCTCAGTCGCGCCTCCCGTACCTGGTCACCTATCTCGGGCACAAAGATATCAACTCGACGCTGGTGTACCTCACCGTTACCCAGAAGCTGCTTCAGCAAGCTGGCGAGCGATTTCGCGTGCGGGGCGCCCGACTCCTGCAGCCTCTGACCGAAGGAGGAAACGCTTGAAGGCAAATCAGTTTCCTCTACTGCTACACGCCTTCTTCCACGACTGGTTGGTGCAACAACGCAATGTTTCCCATCACACCGTGTTGTCCTATCGGGACAGTTGGCGGCTGTTTCTGCGCTTCGTCGCCGCACAGAAAACGAAGTCGGTTGCCAGGCTCGGCATGGACGATCTCACGGCAGTCGAGGTTCTCGCGTTTTTGAAAGACATCGAACTGGTTCGCAAGTCCTCGATCGGAACACGGAACTGCCGCTTGTCGGCACTGCACAGCTTCTATAGATTCGTCGCCGACCGTGAACCGTTGGCGGCTGCACAATGCGCCGCGGTCCTGCGCATACCCACCAAACAAGCACCGGTAGTGGAGGTCCGAGACTGTTGAACTGCTGAAGGCTCTCTTGAAAAGAAAGCTTCGGCGGGAAGATGAACCCATCTTCGTGAACCGGTATGGAAATCCCCTCAAAGCCTCCGGGTCCGCTTCAAGTTGAAACAATATGCCGCCGCGGCGGGCAAGAAGGTCCCCTCCCTGGTCAGCAAGCGAGTATCCCCACACAGGTTCAGGCACGCCACGGCCGTGAGTCTTGTCACGGCAGAGGTGGACGTGACAGTGATTCGTAGCTGGCTTGGACATGCAAGCCTCGACACGACCAATATCTATGCGCGAGCCAATGTTGAAGCCAAACGCAAGGCTCTGGAAAAAGTGGACGGGGCTGCCAGATCCTCCAAGCCTCCACGCTGGAAACGCGAGGTGGAGTTGATGGCGTGGCTCGACTCGCTCTGAAGAGCCGTCTAATTATCACGAGGTAAGCGCGGCCGGACGCCAGCAAAAACAGGTGTCCGGCCACTTCCTCCGCATTATTGGCTCCTCGCCATTCAGTTGCAGATAGGGTTCCCACATGTCGGAGCAGATGAAGGCGATTTTTGAAATGACGTCTTTGCCCATGGCGGTGAAGAATCCTTGAAAGGATTCGATGGTTCGCTCTTTGCCTATCCAGAGAAGGCGGGTGATGCCGATATCGATCTGGTAGACCAGCGTCAGGTACTTGTGACCTTTGGCATACTGGATTTCGTCGACCCCGATGGCGTCAATCTGGCCGAGCGCCCGGTGCTCCAGGCCCCAGGTGACGACGTGCTCGACAGCATCGAAGACCTTGTCCCAGGAAGTGCGAAACGCCTGGGCCGTTTCCTTCCAGGACAGCCGACGCGCCCAGCGGGCCAGAAATAGCATGTAGGCTTTGGTGAGAGTACGTTTGCCATCGGCCCAGGGGACCTCCTCGACGACGACCGCCTGGCAGCGGCGGCAATCGACGCGGCGCATGGAGTAGAGCAGAAAAACCAGAAATCCCCAGAAAGGAATAAACTCGAAACGCCGCTAGACGAGTTGATCGTATCCGGGGGCGGGCCGGTGGCAGCGCGAGCAGATCGCCTGGGAGCCCTGGCGCGGACGCATGGCGATTTCAATCCTCTGGTGATCGGAACTGAAGCGGGCGTTCTGATAAACGAATCCCGGAAAGCGGTGGCACCGATTTAGAATTGTGATGAGCTGCAGCATGAAGTAGAAGATGGCGACGGCGAAAACTACCAAAATAACCCGCGCCGCCACCACGCCGCGACACACGCCGCGATATGGACTCGAACACTACTGCCGGGATCTGAACAGTTGGCCACGCTCGTGGATGGGCCTGGAGAAAGAGCTCATGGCTATGTCGAATCTTTCGCCAAAGACGATCCAGAAGCACGTCGACAACATGTGGGTATTAGGCGGAGAGATCATCACCGAACTCAACTACACGCCTTCGCTCAGAAAAGCGCCAGTGGAGAAAGTTCTGGCCGATCTGATCAAGGACGGCGGCCCCATTCTCCATCAGCGCGACTCAGAGGAACAACAGCGATCCTTCGAGTCCACCTGCCGAAAGCTCTGGAGATTCCTCAATCAATCACAGCGCTAAACGTCGGCAAATAACCCACCGTCGAGGCGAAGTTTTGGGCAATTGTTGAGCGGCTACCACGATGCCTGGAGGTGGAGGCGGGACGAAGAGGATAGGCGTGGCGAGAGTCATAGTTCTGTCAGTATTATATACTGACACAGACACCCACCCACGACACATTCTTCCCGATCCAAAACCTTCCACGCTTACGCCAAACGTTTTCAGGAACTGAAGGCAGACCTCACCCAGATTGAGTATTTTTCGAAAAGGCACCTTGCTCGCGCGCATGGTCCAGTGCGGCAAGCCCCAGTGTGCTTGCGGCAAAGACCCCTCCAAACGACATGGCCCCTACTATGAGTGGACCTACAAAGCGCGTGGGAAGACTGTCACCGTGTGGCTTGCCCCCGAAGCAGCGCCCTTCTTTCGGGCCGCTGCCAGACAATACCGCAAGCTCAAAACGATCCTAAACCGGATGGAAAACGCTCTCCCGTCAAGCTCTTGGGATGCTCGCCAAGGACCCCTCAAACCGCTCCTCCTGAGCGAAACCACAGGATATTTTCATATCCCGGTGTTTGATCTCACTCCCAAGTAGCCCTACAGCGTGTAAGCCATAGATTTGCGACCGGTTGTGTGTCGTCGTAAAGTAGGCACACCCAAACGATTTCAAAAGAGCGGCGAGAAGATGTTCACATTCCTGGATCACGACGGCGTGCCGTGGAACCAACAACAATGCCGAACACGCTATTAAACGTTTTGCCAAGTATCGACGCGATGCCGACGGTCGATTCACGGAGCACACGCTACAGGAATACCTCGTGCTAGCAACCGTCTTCGAAACGTCCGAGTTCAATAATCTGAACGTCTTAGAATTTCTGCGCTCGAAGGAAACAACGCTAACGGGGCTGCTCAAAATGGCGGGGAGGTAAAGATTGTCAAACGGAGAAAGGCGTCCTAGAGTGGGTTACGCGGGAGTCGCGACTTTCAACGGAGTTCCGGGCGTTCCCGCTTCACCGGCACCCGCAGATTAACACGCACTCCCAAGGCGTCCAGGCTAAAAGGCGACATTTCTACTTTGCCTTGACAGCGCAGAAATAATCCTTGACAGCATAGTGGGAACACGCGTAGATTAGTTCACACTTCGATGCGATATAAATTTGTTGCACTTGCTGTTTTTCTCTTCTTCGGTTTGGCAAGAGCGCAGTTTACAAATCAGCCGTTACATTCCCCCACCAGACTCGAAGTTAATCTCTCTGCTATTCCGATCGACCAGTACAACAATACCAGCAACTGCATCACGTCCCCCAATTGTCAGACGGATGTTCACTACAGATTCGTGGGTGCCTGCGCCTATAGTACGCCCGTGCGAACCTGCTATCAGAATGCGCTCAATGCGTATTTCTCGCAAGAGATTGTCACGGGAGTACGTTTCTCATTTGGCATGTGCGGGGGCTATTACAGTACGCCGCTGGTTGGATGCGGCGGCACTCCCTCTTTTGATCCGACGGGAGCCTGGCAGGGAAAACTCAAGGAATTCTTCCAGGATATTTACAACAGCGGCATCAGGAACATCACGCCCACGCCCGCGCTTCAGGGTTTCGGCGGTGATGCCGGATACGTTCATGTGAATCCCGCGCCCGATCCCTGTAACGTCCATATGACCGACCTCGAGTATTGGCCGACTGCCCCTTTTCCGTTTCAATATGCGAAGGGCGGAATGCCGTATGGTTGGAACTGGAATAATGCTTATAACTGCGACACCAACGGTAACACGCGAAACTTCGTGGGTTGGCAGAACATCTACGCCGCGATCGGCGCGGTCCTGCAAATTGCAAAAACGAACTCTCTATGCCCAACCACGCCGAATTGTCATCTGACCGTAGAAGAGGTAGACATGTACCAAGAGTTTCGTCTTGACTATGCCACGATTTTTGCCCGCTTTATTACCGACAACACGCACCTCGATATTAACGGCAAACCAGAAAATGTACTTGGCAACGTTCGGACGCTCATGACGAATAAAGGATACGATCCTAGTCGCGTGAACTACTCCGTTCTCTCCCCGGGAAGCAATAGTGTCCAATATAACTGCGGATCTGTCTATGGGGATTATGCACGAGTTTTACCAAGTTCCGAACTGGCGGGAGCCATCGGTGGAGGAGCTATCGGTCAACCGATCTCGCAGTCCCCACCCCCTCCAAATCCAATACCTGGCCCGCCAACTACTAATCACCTTGTCTGTGGTGGTACCGCGGTCAGCATGATTGGACTCCAGAGGTCCTATACGGAGCCTACGATAATTGATGTACACAGCGGCCCGTGTCTTTTAGATGCTAATGGAAATTGCATAAGCTATCCAACCCAAACCCAAAACATGGCTCAGCTTGAGGCTACGACGACGTTTTCTGATTACAAAACGTTCTTGGACACCTTCTGTCCCACGGGTTGGAGGCATAACAGTACTCAGTTATGTAATGCCCTCTACATGCAGGGAGAAGTCCCGGTATACCAGCCCCAGGCTTCTCCAACCGAAAACAAAGATTGCGATGGATCGCCGATTAGTGTTCCATCCGGATCTGTACAGGGTTTCAACAACAGTACACTCAGCGGTCGCCGGCTCCCGGATGGGACCGCCGGCGTGATCTTCCGCCCGTGGGTAAATCCTGTTGGACAGCACCAACCACCTCCAGTTCCGGTCATATCTCCTCCTCCTGGTTGTTATGGGTCTCCACAAGTGCTACAACCAACGTTCGTGCCAACTCCGTAACTTGAGTGGAGCAGCCAGTTAAGAGACTGAGGATCTCAAAAGTATGAGCAAAGTGCAAAATCGCGTTTTCATACTGCTAATCGTATCTGCCCTAACGAGCGCGGTTCCAACGTGGAGCCAGACGGCTCGTGGTTCGGCTCATATCGTGGGAGTTCTAGCGGCTGAAGACGGAAGTCCGTTAGTCTCCGCTACCGTTGTGTATACACGGCTTGTCGAATATCTTCCATTGGTTAGCTCGGCACGCCGGCCGGTCGAAGCCCCTAATGAACTCTACGTTCACGAAAGTGTCATAGCGGATCGCGGAGGCCGGTTTGATATCCCTGGATTACCAAGTGGCAATTACTTGCTCTGCGTAGATGATCCCATGGGCAGATACCTCGATCCGTGCAAGTGGTCGATGCCTATCAGCGTAGGTGGTCTTTCTGCTGCGGAAGTAAGAGACGTTAAGCAGATACACCTAAGAGAAGGCGGAATTCTGACTATACATGTCAATGATCCCGCCGCTCTTCTGAGTCCCGTTGACGATCTAATTGTAGACCCTGGAATCATTGTTGGGGTGCAGACCAAAGCCGGTATGTTTTATCGGGCTACACAGAAAACTAAAGGACAATTTGGTCGAGATTACCAAATTGCCGTACCTTATGACGTTCCTTTAGGCCTTTGGCTGTTCAGCCGCACTGTCAGTATTGCCGATGAAATCGGTAATAAAATTGACAGTGCGGGTAGTCTCAGGTGGTTCGAGATGCCGACCGGAGTTTTGGCGCGCACTGTTACGGTTAGCGTCACAGGTCCGCTCTGATAAGAAGATGGGGCAGTGGTCAGATCACAGCGACTGGCGGTATGATCTCCGTGAGCCTTCATGCCCTTTTGGAACCCGTTGTTGACGCAATTGCACCGAGTTATATTTTAGGCTTGGATGAGAAGCGCACTCGCACGGATGGCGCATCGCAGGCTTTGTGCGAATCTGTGGGCCTTGCACGTGCCTGCTGTCGGAAGGGTCGTTACGCGGCTCGTACGTTGGGCTGGCGGCTGCAGGAAACTCCGGCCCTATGACATTTTTGTATTTCCAGTTATTGATTGGGACTATCGCTTTCAGCGGCCGCAGCACCTCAGTTTGGAATTTGCGCGGAGCGGCCACAGGGTTTTCTACATCTCCACAAAGTTCCTTCCCACTTTCGGCGTGCGCGACCCACTTTCGCAGTTCGTCGAACCGGACGTTCATCTGATTCGACTGCCCTGCGGTGAAGAATCACCCGATATTTATCGGGATATTCCGGACGAACTTCAACTCGCGGCGCTCGAATTCGGCCTTCGTTGCGTGAAAGAGAAGTTCGACATTGGTGCGACCCTCTCTATCGTCGATCACCCGTTCTGGGGCCCTATAGCCGCGAGGTTGAGTAACAATATCGTCCTGTATGACTGTATGGATGATTACTCGAGCTTCCCCAATTCAGGCCCTTCGGTCGGCGAGCTAGAATGCCGGATTGCCAACGAAGCCGACGTCGTGGTCTGTTCTTCAACCCACCTCCAAGAACGCATACGACGTTTTGGTCGTGAGAGCATTCTAGTCCGCAATGCAGCCGATCCGCAGCATTTTGCCTGGCGACCGCCGTCTATGACCATAGAGTCCAACACATGTACAGTCGGTTATTACGGCGCCATCACAAAAGGGACGGATGTCGAACTCATCGCCTATGCGGCCCGTTCTCTGCCGGAAAAAAGATTCGTCCTCATCGGGCGCAATGACGGCGTGGATTTGTCAGACCTAGAAAGCCAACCAAACGTCACTTTGATCGGCGAAATCCCATACGACCGCCTCCCAGAATACGTCTATGGCTTTGATGTCTGCATTCTTCCCTATCGCATCTGCGAAAACAGACTCGCCGCAGATCCAATAAAAGTGTGGGAATATCTCAGCGCCGGCAAGCCCGTGGTTGCGGTGCGATTTCCAGAAATCGAGCGTCTGAAAGGTTTAGTCACCCTAGCAGATGGGCGGGAAGAATTCGTCCGCGGTATCTGTTCGGCTGTGGCCACTGATAACCTGGAAAAACGAGAGCAACGGAGGGTATTTGCGCACGAGAATACCTGGCAGCATCGATGCGATGCGATGCAGAAAGCAATTGTGCCATTCTTTCCGAAAGTAAGCGTTATCATCCTTACCCACAATCAACGAAGATTTACGGAGGCTACTCTTTTGGGCCTGGAACGATTTACGGGTTATCCGAATCTGGAAATCGTTCTCGTGGACAACGGTTCGACAGACGGGTCGGCTGAGTTTCTCACTCTTTGGGCGGCAAGACGTCCATATGCAAAGGTCGTCCTGAATTCGACTAATCTGGGATTCTCGGCTGGAAACAATATCGGCGTTCGGTCTTCTTCTGGCGACTGGCTTGTCATTCTGAATAACGATGTCTACGTTACTGAGGGCTGGATCAGCACGCTGCTCGCGCACTTCCGGGCCAATCGGGGGCTCGGTCTGTTGGGACCGGTAACAAACCGCTGCGGAAACGAGAGTGTCGTCGATATCGGTGAGTATGCTGACATGGATACGATGGCGATTCTGGCCCGTACATACGCACGTTCGCGGCGTGGGCTGCTAACAAAGTTACCGGTTGTGAACTTCTTTTGCGCAATGATTCCTCGCCGCGTCTGGCAAGAAGTAGGAGAACTGGATGAAGCCTTTGGGATCGGATTGTTCGAGGACGACGACTATGCAATGCGCGTCCGAAGAGCCGGATATGAAGTCGCCTGCGCCGAAGACGTCTTTGTTCACCACCACCATTCCGCCTCCATTGGAGCATTGACGCAAGGAGCATATCAAAGATTGTTTAGACGCAACCGTCTCTATTTTGAATCCAAATGGGGGCCATGGGTGCCCCCCTCATTCCGATCGGATGTGCAAGACCGACTGACTCAATTAAGAGGATTTGACACGACGCGCTGATGGACGCGCTAACGAGTGGCGCGCAGAATAGGCAGTGCGAGATCCTACTCACAGTTCCCGCAGGAATACGATCCGAGTGCCATCACGATGGCGAATCTTAATGTTCCCACTGCCTTCGAACGACGGGCGCGAAGAACGTATCGGTGGTCGAAGAAAAACGTATCGGTGGTCGAAGAAACATGAAAAGTGGCCGCCGAGCATCGATTGGAGACTACATGAGAATGTGGCATGGGAATACACTGCCATGGTTTACTGCTACTCCTGAGAGAGGTATAATAAAGAAAAGGGCGAGCTAGTAGGGTGCAAGTGGCTTGTCCATCCGACATCGGCGTGACCCGGCAAGCCGCACTGCCGGCTCTCTTCCGGACCAAACATCGTCGCGACGAAAGTTACCTTCCGTGGATTCCGGTTGGCTCCTCAAAGCGCGACAGTGTCGACATGACGCGACAAACAGCCTGGTTCTCAAAAGGGTCGAGTTCGTGCAGGTGCTCGATCGAGCCCTCGCTCGGGTTTCTCTCACTTTCTGAAGTAAACCGAATCCTTTGAGGAGAAAATTCATGCAAATGGTATGCAGTCTTTTGGCGTTATTGGGTCTGACGGCCACGTTGGCTGTGTCCAATTCGACCCAGCCCAGTGCAAACCACGTGGTGGCACGCTACGTGGACGTTGGCGACCGGGGCCACTCGAAAATATTAGCGGCGGACAGCACGGGGAATCTGTTTGTGGTGTCCACGATCATCAAGCCGTGGGGCCGTCCGCAAATTCACGTGAGTAAGACCGATCCTGCAGGCAATGTGCTGGAGAGTTTTGATTTCGGCGGCAGCGGCCTTTACCTTGCGGATACGGTGTCTGGAGCGTCGGCGGATGCGCAGGGAAATCTGGTGATTGTTGGGACGGCTTACTCCGCTGATTTTCCGTTAGTGCGCCCTGTACTCGCGGTGCCACAGAATCAGGGGGCGTTTGTCGTGAAGATTGACTCCCAACTGCAGCACATCCTGTTTTCGACCGTACTCGGAGGCGGTGCCACGGGTGTGTTGGATAGCGCATTGTCCACCGGCGTCGGTTTGGCATTCGATCGGAGCGGAAACATCTACGTCTCCGGAACCACGAACGCCACCGACTTTCCTGTTACGAAGGACGCTTTCCAGACGGAACCTCCCCAACCTGACTTCTCAGGCACGCCGACCTACGCGTTTGTCAGTGAAATCTCGGCGGACGGCACGAGGCTCATCTTCTCGACCTATTTCGGCGCAAGCGGAACAGTGTGCAGCGCCGGTCCCCACGGTCCCATTTGCAGAGCAGCGTACACGGGATTATCTGCGATGACCCTGGACCCAACCGGAGCTGTCGTTATAGCGGGAAATACCGACGCAAATTTGCCGGTTACTGCCGGAGCCTTCATGCCGCAATGTAGGATGTGCGCAGAGGGAGGGACAACTGGCTATCTGGCGAAACTGACCGCAGACGGGTCCAAGCTGGCATGGGCAACATATGTGACACCGTTCACTGACTCGTACTTAGACTCCTTAACTGGCGTTTCCATATCGACGATGGCGGTTGCTGGTGACGGCGGCGTGATTGTTGGCGGCATAGCTCCGAACGGCTTGGCCGTCACTCCGGGCGCTTTGCAACCTGACATTCCCGGCCCTGGAGGAGGAGGGTTTGTGGCGAAGTTGGACTCCTCAGGCCAGCGACTAGTCTTCGCCACGTACCTGGGCTACGTTACTGATGGATTAGTGAGTGCCGTGAAATCGATAACCGTTGACGCACAGGGAACGATTTGGGTGACTGGCGGGTCGGATCCAACGAAGCTTCCGCTGGCAGCCGGTACTGCAGCTCTGGGTCCGCTATACACTGTCGGCTTATCTTCCGACGGCACTAGCCTCATCAGCGCAACAACGGCGCCTCTTGGCGCTGCCGGGATGGCAATTGTCGCGACAGAGCAAGGAGCCATTGTGACGTTGGGCGAAGCTGGATCACTGCTCATCGCCTCGCCTGGACAAGGACCATCAATAGTGGGAATGGCGAACTCCGGTGCATCCCAAGTTTCCGGCGTGGTGGCGCCCCTGGAATTGATCTCCTTCTATGGCGTTGGCGTGGGGCCCGCGAATCCTTTGGGCGCACACGTGATAACCGAAGGCGAGATCAGCCTCGTGTCCACATCCCTGGGTGGTGTTCAGGTCTTCTTTGACGGGATTGCCGCGCCTCTGCTTTACGTTGGACCAACGCAAATTAATGCTATCGTTCCGGAGGGCGTTTATGGGCGCGAATCAACTGTGGTCCAAATCGTCACACCGGGTGGAAACATCGCTGGGTTGACATTTCTGGTGCATCTGTCGCAACCACAGGTGTTCCGCTATCCGGGGACGAAGTTCGCAATGGCAGTAAATCAGGACGGCACCCTAAATTCCGAAAGCCATCCGGCGGCGCCCGACTCGATTGTCAGCGTTTGGGCGACCGGCGCGGGCGTGTCAGCCCCAGGGGCGCAGCCAGACGGGCAGATTATTCCCTCGTCTTTAGGCCCGTTGCTAACGCCGCAGCTTCCCGTTTCCGTGCTTGGCGCGGCGAACGTAGAACTCGGCAACCAGGACTCGCTTGAAGTGCTGTACGCTGGCGACGGCAACGGGATGGTCCAGGGGGTCACTCAAGTGAATTTCCGTCTACCGAAGCGTGACGGCTTTCAGCTTCAAGTCGGTCCCGCGCTAAGTGAACCGTTTCACATCCATATGCAATAGCATGACTACGTAGCGATCCTTAACCGCCGCAGCGCTGCGGTGATTCCAGCCACGCGGTCGGCAGCGATTCACCGCTAATGCGCGAGCTCAAGTCGGCGTTTATGGAACGATACAGTTGCAGCCGCAGGGCTCTGGCTGTGTCCTTGACCTTCGATTCGCATTCCCAAGCGAAAGAGCCTGTCAATGTATGGGAATAAGAGGCGCAGCATTTACTTCCCTTTCCGCAAGGCCTGGGCGTCTGCCTGCAGGCGGGCTGGTGTACCGGGCTTACTTTTCCACGACTTGAGGCGTTCCGCGGTGCGCAACATGGAGCGCGCCGGTATTCCACGGAAGACCGCCATGGCGATCAGCGGCCACAAGACGGAAGCGATCTACTGGAGCTATGCCATGAGCAGCGACAGGGACGTCCGCGATGCGGGTCGGAAGCTTGAGCGCTACTTCCAGGAATTCCGAACCGTTACAAAAACCGTGACAGAACCGGCAGGGAAAGCCTCGCGGCCGTCCTAAACCATTGGTTTCATTGGGGTGGGTGGAGGGATTTGAACCCTCGGCCACTGGAACCACAATCCAGCGCTCTACCAGCTGAGCTACACCCACCGTGAGGGGAACCAAGGAAGCATTTTCAGTCTATCAAGACCGCTATCGAGAACGCTACCGCCATATAAACACCGACCACGACTTTGAAGGCATCACTCCTCGCGTGCAATCCCTGACTGCCGAAATGAACCGCGACGGCAGTCGCATCCTCCTGCCCCTGTTAGGCGCGGCTGCGCTCGTACTTCTGATCGCGTGTGGGAATGCCGCGGCCCTGCTGCTGGTGCGCGGGCTTCAGCGGCAACAGGAATACGCAGTCCGTACCGCCCTCGGAGTACGGAGAGTTGCGCTCTTCCGGCAAGTATCCACGGAGAGTTTGCTGCTGGCTCTTTTGGGCGGCGCGTTCGGCGCGGGCCTGGCGTTTGCCGTCGTCAAACTGTTCAAGCTGATTGGTGGACACGCGATCCCGCGTCTAGCTAGATGCCGTTACGACAGGCTGGCCTGTGCTTGCCTGTGGACTCGTCTCGGCGGTCTTGGCCGCGCTTCTGGCCGGGCTCTTCCCCGCCCTCGCGCATCCTTGCTCGATCCCATGGAAGTGCTCAAAAGCGCCGGTCCTGAATCGAACTATGATCAACCTGTCCAAAGTGCAATCCGGTTACAACACCGGACATATCTTGACGATGAGTGTGCCGGCCGTGAAGGGGGACTGGTCTGCCTTTCATCATCGGGCGTTGGAGCGCGTATCAGCGCTTCCCGCAGTGCAGCATGCCGCTTTCGCGTGGGGCGTTCTTCTGACCGGCAATAATTGGCTCGGGACAGTCGAAAATCGAAGGGCAGCCGGCAGCCAGCAAGACCAGCGACAGGATCTCGTTGCCGCTGCGGTCCGTCACGCCGGATTACTTCAAGCTTCTTGGGCTTAGGCTTATTGATGGACGAGACTTCCGTTCGACCGATAACAGCAAGTCGCTGAACGTGGCCGTCGTCAACCAGGCTTTCGCGGATCGTTACCTTCCCCAAGCCCATCCGATCAGGAAGAAGATCTGGTTCCGCGGCCGCCAGCAGCCGGCCACCGAAATCATCGGCGTGATGAGCAATGGTCGCACAGACGACTTGACCCAGACACCCGAGCCGGAGATTTATCTTTCGTTATGGCAGGCCGGTGCGTTTCCCAAACATCTGGTTATCCGCACGGCGGCAGACCCGCGCGCTCTCGGCGCCGTTGTCCAGCGCGAGCTGCGATCGGTAGATCCGACCGTCGCCGTTGAAAACGTGAAGACGATGGAACAAATTCGCAGCGATTCGCTCGGCTCCCGCACCTTCGCCATGCAACTGCTGGTCGGGTTCTCGCTCGTCGGCAGCGTGTTGACCCTGGTCGTATCTATGGAGTGCTTTCGCTGTCCGTCACTTCTCGCCGGCGCGAAATCGCCATTTGCACCGCGGTCGGCGCTCAGCAGCGAGACATTCGGAATCTGGTTTTCGCGGAGGGATTTCGCTTGATCGCGGGCGGTGTGATTTCAGGCGTTGTGGCTGCGGTTGTGTTGTCACGCGTCCTGAAGGTCTTCCTTTTTGAAGTGGAGCCTAGCGATCCATCCACATTGATCGGCGTCGGACTGTTATTCGCGAGTGTCGCGCTATTGGCGTGCTGGGTGCCCACTCGCCGCGCTGTAAAGATTTGATCCCCTCGAAGCCCTGAGACACGAATAAAATCCGAGCGACCGTCAGCGAGCGGTGATCTTCGCCTGTACGAATCCGCGTGGGTGGGACCGGCGCCGCGTCCGCGCCTTGTCAGAGCTTCCGCCGGTCGTGCCCGCAGTGGGCATCCAGGACCCGCGTCCTATCCGGCTTCCGCCGGTCGTGCTGTTGAATTATGGCTGCGGGCTCACGGGCTCGGGCGTTCGCAACGGAGAGATCTGCGTTCCGATGACCTCGCCCGACACCACCATTTCGACTCGCCGGTTGCGCTGACGTCCGGCTGCGTTGGCGTTCGATGCCACCGGATCGGCTTTACCGAAAGCTTGCGACGTGGTGGACGCCGCAGGAACACCTTGGACGATGAGATAGTCGCGAACGGATTCAGCACGCTTCTCCGAAAGGACCATATTGTATTGGTCGCTGCCAATGCTATCGGTGTGCCCTTCAAGAGCCAGCCTCAAACCTGGATAAGCCAGAACAATGCCGGCAACTTTGGCCAGCTTCTCCCGTGCGCCTGGCTTCAAGGTCGCCTTGTTGAAGTCGAACAAAACGTCAGACATATTCACGATCAAGCCGCGAGCGCTGTCGCGTGTCTCGAGAATCACGTTAAGCTGCTGTAACAGGCGCTGGCGCATCTGCTCTTTGTCGTTTTCAGCTTGCTGGCGGGCGGCTTCGGCCTCCCGGGCGGCTAATCGGGCACGTTCGGTCTCGGCCTCAGCCTGCTGCTGTTGCTGCAATGCGGCGGCACGGGCAGTATCGGCCTCCGCTTTCTGCTGCACCGCACGCTGAGTCGCTTCTTCGGCTTCGCGCTTGGACTGTTCGGCGGCCGCGCGTTGTTGAGCAAGACGCTGCGACTCAGCTTCAGCTTGCACCTTCAGACGGGTCTGTTCCTGGGCCTGCTGCTCGGCTTGTTGCGCCTGAGCTTTCGCATGCGCTTCGCGTTCGGCGGCCGCAGCGCGTTCTTGCGCCAGGCGCTCCTCGTCCAGCTTTCTCAACGTGATAATGCGCGCATCTTCAGCCATCTGCGTGGCTTCACGCGCAGTTGTCTCGAGCGACTTCTTCGATCCGCGGCTGCGGTAGTAACCTTCGGAGTTTCTCAGATCGATTAGGCCTTTTTGCAACGTATCCGACGCATAATTTTCGGCGCCCGCCGCGCGCGCGATCGAGATGGCGTTACGCGCTTCCAGCAACTGCAGCGGTACGCTCTTGTCCCGGTATTCCAGGCTGGCGGGCGTTACGTTCATCACGTACTGGCCCCGTTTCAGCAGCTCATACTTCGCGTCCACTTCTTCAAAAGTTCCGGTAGTGTCGGTGCGGATGAAGTTCTCCATCACCACGACGTCGCTTGGCTGGGTCACGGCGTAATACGGCTCCGCCGTCACGATCAGCCCGAAGGCCTGCAATTCAGTGGTTGCGAGCAAATTGCTGTGATCGCCGTCAACCACCAGTTCACCCAGGTTGTTGGCGCGGCCCTCCGGTGTCACAGCCCACAAGACATAAGTGAGATATTCCGGCCCGTATTTTTGGGCCGGCTGCATATGGCTGGTATGGACCTCGAGCTTGGTTGAACCGGTCCGGCTATCGACCCTTGCGTTACCGCGCGCTTCCGGCATCAGCTCCGTGCCGCGGAAATCCACGTTCGTCGATCCCATACGGTGGTGATAATTGATCGCCTTCACCGTCCGCGACACAACGGTCACGCGAAAAATCGGCATAGGCCCGTTAGGGGTCTGGTTCGCAAGATTCTGCGTTGGATTCGGCTCCTGGGCGCAGACAAAGCCGCAAAACGCGAGAAAAATCGCAATTGTGCGCATACGCAAATAGCCCCCCCCAATCGTGCAAAATCAATTGCCGTCCATCGGCCGAACGCGTACTTCATTGGGCTTACGGTTTGGAAGCCTCATTCAGCCGCAGCAGCCAGTTTACCGCGTTTCGAATAAGCCGCTGCATCATGGGATGGCCCAGAGCTTCGGGCGTGTGGCCCGGCGCAAGATAACAAAAGCGGCCTTTCCCGGCCTCTCGCCACCAGCCGGCTTCGCTCTCGGCATTGTCGCGCGCGACGGACCGCAATAGCAGATGCTCGCGGTCCAGGTAGTACTTCACCATGTGCTGCTCGTCGAAAATTTCGAAATCTTCGACGCCCGCGGTGATCGGATGACTCCTGTTCTCTACCCGCACTGTAAATACGTAAGGTTTCGGGTGGTCGCCGTAATCTCCGCCGAAGAGCTTATAGTAGAGTCCGCCAGGCGGATAGATCCCTTGCGCATTATGCAGCGCGAGAAAACCGCCGCCGTCGTTAACGAAATCCCAAATGGCCTGCTGTTGCCAATCGGTCATCCACTGCACGTGAGGTTTGTCATAACCGTTGGGCCAATTCATTCCGTCGCGCAGGATGATCAGCAACTGATAATCGAGCAGCGATTCCGCGTTCAGAGCTTCGACATTTTCGATAAATGTCACCGGGATGTTCTCGCGCAGCAGCGCCGGCGCCAGATTGTCGCGAATATAGATGGGGCTGTGATAGCGATCGCCGATAAGCGCCAGAGCGCGAGGCCGCTTCGCCGTGGCGTAGACACTCGAGGTGCTTCTGCTTTGCGGCGCTGCAAGGCACTCGAGGAGCGCGCATAGCAGACCGAATCGAACAAATCGCATGATGCGCCACTTTACTACATGAGAGCCGCCCGCGTGGATAGCGACTGCCCTCGCTGGAATGTGGGAACTTAGTAGCCGAGTCTGCGTCTAATTACGCGACCGTTGTATGCGCCTTTGGCCCCACATCCGGCCGGCCGTCCTTGTCTGCTACATTTCGCTCGCGATGTGGTGTATTTTGCTCGCGAGCCCAGCGCTTTGGGCGCAGTCGGAAAGCGCAAAGCCCCCAGTTGCAGCCGCGGCTCCACACAACGCTTCATCAGAGGTCCCAACACCCGCATTTATCAGTGGCATCGTGCTCGACCGTGCCACTGGCTCACCGCTGCGTAAGGCCCAGGTCAACCTGTCCACCGACGAAACTGTGCCCCTCGACGCCCAGGCGATCACTTCCGCGGATGGCCGCTTCGCCTTCGCCCACATTCCACCCGGCAAATATACACTGCATGCGGATTGCGAGGGCTATCGTCACGTTTGGTACGGCGCGGCCACGCCGGAACATCTGCCCGGTATCATCACGCTCGAACCGGGAGAACAGCGTCACAATTTTGTCCTTCGCCTCGACGCAGTCGCCGCGATATCCGGCGTGGTTGTTGACCAGGACGGAGATCCGGTGGAGCAAGCATCGGTCGCGCTATGGGAACACTCGTTCTCGCGCGGAAAGCGAAAGTACTCACAGACAAGCGGCGCGCAGACCAATGACCGGGGCGAATACCGCATCACCAATGTCTTGCCGGGCCGTTATATCGTCAAGGCAACGGCCGCCAATCGGCCAGCGTTCCGGATTCAGTCTGAAGTGATCGCAACAAGCCAGCCGCCGGGACCGCAGCCCCAGCCACAATACGGCGCGCAGTTCTACTCGGGAACCGACCGCATTACCGACGCCTCTGTGCTGACAGTCGCGTCAGGCAAAGAAATCGAAGGAATTAATTTTCGACTGCCGGCTAATTCTGCCGTCCTGCTCCGCGGCAGCGTCATTCCGCCTCCTGACCTTCCAGCCGATTTCCAAATCCAGGTATCGATCATCCCGCAAGATGCGCTCACTCAAAATCAGATAACGTACGGCGCGAGCGCCGGGCCGCCCAATTACACTTTTGAAAACGGGGGGCTTATTCCCGGTGACTACCTGTTGGTGGCCAATGTCTCCGCAGGCGATCGACCGTATCGCGGCGTCGCGCGAGTACACCTCAATGCAGGCGCCGATAACAACGTGACGATCAAACTCGACGCCGGGATCGATCTCTACGGCACTCTCAAGGTTGAAGGGGACACCGGCGCAAGCGCCACCAAGTATCAAATTCAGTTGTCACCGGGCGACGAAATTCCGCTTTTTGGCAGCCCTGCTGCGGCCCTCGCCAAACCTGATGGAACATTTGTGCTCAAGAATGTCGTTGCCGGTATCTGGGACATCGGTGTCACTCCCATCCCACACGGAGGCTATCTCAAGTCGATGAGACTCGGCGATCAGGATGTATTGACCGAGGAGATGGCGATCACGCCCGAGACAACCGCTGCCTTGCAGATCGTTCTGAGCACCCGCGGCGGCACGCTTGAAGGTGACGTAAAAACTGATGCGGGCGTTGAAACCCCGCGCGCCTTCGTCCTGCTTGCCCCGGACGGAAAATACAGTCAGGTGCTCAGCTTCTTCAGTGTGGTCTTCACTGACCAGAAGGGACACTTCAAATTAGTCGGCCTTACCCCTGGAAAATACAAGATTTATGTATTTGACAAACTGGAGTGGGGGAGCTGGCAGGACCCTGAATTCTTAAAGCCTTATCAGACCCTGGGACAGGCGCTCGAGATCGACGAAGGAGCAAATCCCTCGAAGCAACTCAATCTCATCTCCGTTGCCCGGAGCCAACCATGAGACGCGGGACACTCTTGGTCTTCACGATGCTCTGCGGCGCCAGTCTCGCGGCCCAAATCGTCGTGGATCCGCTCCCGAATCAGCAGCCACCCCTGCCCACCGGCAAGGGTGCCGTTGAAGGTGTTGTCATTAACGAGCTAACTCATGAACCGGTTCGCAAGGCGCAGGTGACATTAACTTTTGGCGGCGTCACGCCCGCGGTAACGGACGCGAGTGGCCGCTTTGTCTTCCGGAATCTGCCTCCAGGCAATTATCAGGTACAGGCCCAGCATCCGGAATTCCCGCAGCCGATGTCTTCTCCGCCGCCTGCGGTCATGGTCGCATTGGCGGAGGATGAGCAGAAGCGCGACATCGTAATTCCTCTATCACCTGGAGCGTCGGTCAGCGGGCGCGTACTAGACGAAGATGGCAAGCCTCTGGCGGGTTGCTTTATTGAAGCGCTGTACTCCCAGGCTGGTCCGGCGGGCAAAAGGCTGAACAGCCAGCGTGGTGTTTCGGCCGACGACCGCGGACACTATCGTCTTTACGGCTTGTCGAAAGGACACTATTATTTTTTCACTCAGTGCCAACGCGAGATCCCTGGTCCTCACCCGTTCGTCCGCCGCGGATCGCACACAGACGTGCCCGAGCTGATCTATGCGCCGGCATTTTATCCGGGCAGCCCGAATCTCTCAGGGGCGGCGAGAGTGATGCTCAACGCGGGCGCGGACTTGCGAGGATTTGATTTTCAAATGCGCGTGATTTCCGCGGTCGCGGTGCATGGCAGTTTGACCGGGGATTCAGAAGCGCTGAATCACAATTTGAATGTCCAACTCATCTCCCGCGATGCATCCTTGAGTAACATCCTTCGATACGGCGGCGAGTTGAATCAGCAGACCCGAACGTTTCGCATCGGCAGAGTGCCGCCGGGTGCTTACACCCTAGTAGCCACAGCGCAAGACAATAATCTCGCGCACCTTGCAAAGGCGCCCGTTGATATTGGGACGCGGCCGCCGGAGCCTATTGAACTTGCCCTGGTCAAGGGAGCCGAGTGGAGCGGCTCGATCGAGATTGGCGGTGATCCACCCCCGGCGCTCGAGAACCTACAAGTACGCTTATCTCCGCTCGATCCAGATTTCACGGGCCAGTGGCCCAACGCCAAGGTAGAAAAAGACGGGACCTTCTCCCTGGCGGGCGTAATGCCGGGCCGTTGGCGCCTCACGGTCGACGGTCTCCCCGGATATGTGAAAAGCCTGTCGCTTGGCGACCAGCAAGTGTCTCCCTACGATTTCAATGTTGCTCCGGGCGCAAGCGGCACGCTACGCGTCATGGTCAGCACCAAGACGGCAAAAGTGGACGGCGCAGTCTCCGGCTTCCGGCCCGAGGCGATTGCGGTCTCCGGCTTCAGGCCCGCCGTGAATAACGTTTGGGTAATCCTGATGCCTGAAGATCCGGCAAGAGCCTCCGCGGCGCGCGTATGGAACGTTAATTCCGATGGCCATTTCGAGGTCGGCGGCGTGGAACCCGGAGCCTACCGCCTCTACGCTGTCTTTGGAGTGGAGCCCTGGGCTCTTCAGCAAAACACACAAATCCTTAAAGCCTTCGAAGGGCGCGGAACGCGAGTCGATCTGGAAGAGGACGGCCGCGCCACGGCCCAGGTCGAGATCATTCCCGCGGAAGATCTGAAACGGGCTTTGCAGGAGGACGAGTGACCGCGGCTGGGACTAGGGCTGAGCCCGCCGCAAGTAACGACGCGCACGAGCGCCGGCACAACCACTACTTAAACAGCGGCGCACGGCGTCATTCGTGATCCATCATGTCGAGAATCCCATACACGATTCCGCCCCCCGCGCATCCTTTTTGTACCTGGGTCACGGCGATCTCGTAGCTAATTTGCTTGTAAGCATCGTCGTCGGGCAGATAACCGCTCGAGCCGTTGCAGTGCGTGAGCATCAGGGTCAGGGAAAACGGGGATTCGCTCTTCAAGCGCTCCGCTATCTTTGTCAGGACCTCTCCCGAGACTCCGGCCAGGGCGACGTGGCCAATCATAAGCAACGAGAGGCGAATCGGCACGGGGTCGGCGGCTTTGAATTCGTAGGTCGCACGCGTAGCGGGCCGGGGATCACCTGTTGTCCCGGGCAACTGAATACCTTTTGTGCACTTCGAATGTGCGCGTACTCCGACGTCCGTACGGCACGCGCCACTCTGTCTGCTTCTTCACCGAGGATGATTCCAAGTGCCGCCACGGGCTCAAAGTCCGACCCCTGCGCCCGGTGAATCGGATTCTGGTCTCCGGACGTCCACAATGCCACCGCGCCGTCGCCCAAACGTGATTCGACAAACCGCGAGGTGGCCCCGGGCAAATCGCCGGTGATCTGGAGGTTGTGGCTGCCCATGATCGTCCCGTGTACGGAGTAGTTAATCAGGACCGCGATGGGATGCGCAGAAAGATCTTCCACCCTCACAATTCCGACAGTCTTGTCGGACGGGCCGTCCGGATTGTAGCCGAGCCAGTAGCCGCCGTCGGCCATGCGCGCCCGCCGGTTGATATTGAGATTCGCTCTGCCGGCGCCAAAACCGATCCGCGCCGGTCTTAGATGCGCCGCCGCCTGCCGAACGGCCTCTACGGTCGCGTCCCTTACGGAGCCGCCGTATGCGGTCAGTGCTTTTTTGCCGCCATCCGCGGTTTCGAGAACTGGCGCTCCATGAGTGTGGACGGACGTGAGCAGCAGGTTCTCAGCCGGAATGCGTTCCTTCTGGCTTATGCGCTCTGACACGATCTCCCAGAGCAAGTCCGGAATTGAAATGGTCTCGCACGCCACTACGGCCGCCCGTTGGAAGCCGTCGTCTACAACCAAATCCCGAACGTACAGCGCATCGTGGATTCCCTCGTGTCCCTGCGTACGATCCCCATAGCCGCTCATGGGCAAGTGCGCATCCGCAGCCGGAGTGATGTCGATCTGGAACGCTCCCGCGCTCAACGCTCCCATTGCCAGACTCGGCACGCCGTACCAAAGCAGTAGTTAGCGCGGCCATTCTACATCTCATGCGTTCCACCTATGCCTCTGCGATGTTGGAATAATCGGACGCAGCCGCGCCGTGGCGGCCACAGTCTGATCGCGCGGACGGCAGGTCGCGCGGTGCGCACAAGATTTGACGGGCCCGCGCAGCTCGGAATACTCAGAACATAAGGCGAACGCCGAACTGTCCGTGACGCGGGCTATTGGCCTGGCTGCCGATGATGCCGAAGGCGCCGCTTCCGAACGCCTTGCCGGGAGCCGCAAAACGAACCGTGTTCAGGGAGTTGAAGAACTCACCGCGAACTTCGGCGAATTTGTTTCCAACGACTTGCACCGAGGTTTCTGGTGAGCTGCAAGCATGCCCGCTGAGATTGGGACGCTGGCGCCCATCGGTCAGGCGATTGCGATTTTCCCAAACTGCAAGTGGTCGCCCAGTCTGGAACGTGACGAAACTATTAATCTTCCAGCCGCCCACCAGAGCGTCCATAACCCGGCCCATCGAGTTACCGAAAGCCTTCCCGCGCCCACGTTTGCGGGAACTGTTTCTGTTTCTCTGCGAGCACGCCCTATCCGAACCTGGCGTAGTGATTCACGAGCAGGAGGTAGGAATCAAGGTTTTCGGCCGTTCGCCGGATTACGACACCAGTCCGGATTACGACACCAGTAAGGACACGCTGGTTCGCGTCCATGCCTCCCGGCTGCGGAAGAAAATTCAGCAGTACTTTTTGACCGACGGCCAGCACGAACCGATCGTCATCGAAATCCCGAAGGGCGGCTACACTCCAGTGTTCCAATTCCGCGAGTCTCTGTTCTCCGAGATCGATCAGGCGCCATTTCCGGGAGACATCGCCTAGGCCCAACCGGTTGAAAGCGCTCTTTGGCCTGCTCGCCGTGTGTGTGATCGCACTGATCGTGTTTTTATCCTTCACGCGCGCGCACTCCAGTACGCCTCTGCGCACAAGCCCCGAGCTGCGGCCAACCGTGGACGCTTATGGCAACAGATATTCGTGAATGGCCGGCAAACCTGCCTGGTGCTTTCGGACTCAACCCTGACGATGCTGCAGGATCTGTTGCATCGTCAAAATCGATCTCAACGAATACGAGAAGAGGGAGATCGCCGAGTTGGCCGACCAGGCGCCGACCAGCCGGGAACAGCGGGCGATGGCAAAGACCCTCATGACTAAGTTCTTTACCCACATTGCCGATGCGAATGTGGCCTGGAAGATCGGCATGCTCAACGCTGCGTATCAAGTTCCCACCGATGTCGTGTTCGCCCGAGATTTCGCAGTATCGTATCTGCAGTCGCACAATGTCATTCTGCTGGGCAGCAGGCGCGCCAATCCATGGCTGGAATTGTTCGAGAATCAGCTCAACTTCCGGAGTGGCTTCCAAGAGAAGCCCCCGATCGCTTACTTTGAAAACCATGCCCCTTTGCCCGGAGAAAGCGCCACTTACCGGGGCACGTCCTGGGAACGAGAGGGGTACTGCCGGGTGGCGTTCCTTCCGAATCTGACGCGGAGCGGCAACATCCTGGTGATTTCCGGAACCAATATGGCTTCCACCGCGGCACCAAGGCAGGTGGGGAATTCGTCACCAGCGAACGATGGATGCAGCAGCTCGCCTCAAGAATGAACCTGAGCAAGCAAGCCCGGTTTCCATATTTTGAAGTCCTACTTAAGGTCGAGTTGCTGCAAGCCGCCGCTCCCAAGTTCGACATTGTCGCCCACCGCATTTCCAGATAGCGCGAAAAGTTGTAGCGCACTAGGCGCGGGTTGCTGCGGGTTGCGCCCGCGGGTTGCACCAGCGTGTCACGGCTGCTATGTTGGCTGGCATGCGAAAGCTCGCCGTTTCTTGTCTTCTCCTGCTCTTCTCGTCCCTTTGCGGCTGGGCGGATGACGCCATCAAAGGCAGTTTTGTAGGGCAATGGAGTGGTTCTTCCGGCGGCAGTGGAACCTTCAGGCTCCTGGTTGAACCGGCGGACGGGAAGCCGAAATGCACCGTGAGTTTCACGTTCGCGGGCGAGGAAGTCAAAACCAACGTCACACTGTGCAAGGTCGAAGCGACGCAACTCGATGCGCAGTACGATTTTGAGCTGGGCGGCAATCATCTGCAGTCAACCATTCATGGCGATCTGAAGGAAAACGCGCTGAGGGGCGAGTACCACACCAAGGCTCTTGCAGACGGTTCTGACGTGGACGCGGGCGATTGGAAAGCCGCGCGCCAGTAGAAGGATCCGCAATCGCCGTGAGCGTGCGCGAGCGATTGGCGGACATCAGGAGCCGCATCGAGCGCGCCGCCGAGCGGTCCGGCCGTAATCCGGAGTCCGTCACCCTGGTGGCCGTAACCAAAATCTTCTCCGCGGCCGCCATTCGCGAAGCCTATGAAGCCGGACTGCGTGAATTCGGAGAAAACTATGTTCAGGAGTTCGAATCTAAGGCGCCCGAGGTGAGCGATCTTACGGACGCGCGGTTCCATCTGATCGGTCATCTTCAATCCAACAAAGCCCGGCGCGCCGCCGAGTTGTTTCAGGTCATTCAAACAGTCGATTCGCTCAAACTGGCACGCCGGCTGGAGGAAGCTCAAGGCTCCATTGCCGTTGGGCGGCAGCTCGATGTCATGATCGAAGTGAAACTGTCGGCGGAGCAAGCCAAAGCCGGAGCCGATCCGCGGGAGTTGCCCGAGCTTGTGCGCGCGTTGCGCGCTTCGAAAAACCTGAAGCTGCTCGGCCTGATGACTATGCCGCCCTGGTCAGATGATGCGGAACAATCGCGCCCTTACTTTCGCCGTTTGCACGAACTGGCCGCCCCGTTTGCCCTGCCGCATCTTTCAATGGGCATGTCGCACGATTTTGAAGCGGCCATAGAAGAAGGCGCGACCCACATCCGCGTGGGCACGGCGCTGTTCGGAAAACGCAAGAAGCCATGAAAGTGGGCTTCGATTCGCCGCTGCCGCCCGCGCGTACGGGCGTCGCTGACTATGCCGCGGCGCTGCTTGGAGGCCTGCGACGTCGCGGACCGGTCCAGGTAACTCCGCGGCGCGCCGACATCCGGCTCTACCATATGGGCAATAACCAATTGCATCGGGACATCTATTCGCGCTCCCTTCGCAAGCCTGGCGTCGTGGTATTACACGATGCGGTGTTGCAGCATTTTTTCCTGGGAGCGCTCAACGAACAGGAATACGTCGAAGAATTTGTTTACAACTACGGCGAGTGGCATCGCCTTCTGGCGCGCGAAATGTGGCGGGGACGTGCCGGGTCGGCTTTCAATCAGTGCTATTTCGCGTATCCCATGCTGCGCCGCATCGCTGAAGTCTCTCGAGCCATCGTCGTGCACAACACCGCCGCCGCGCGCATGGTGCTGGAGCATGCCCCGGGGGCCCGCGTAATCCAGATTCCTCTTCTCTTCCAGGCGCCTGAACTGCCGGAATTAGCCGGCACATTGCGCTTCCGGGATCGCTTGGGCCTTTCGTCACGAAATTATGTCTTTGGTCTCTTTGGATATCTTCGGGAATCGAAACGCGTGCTCAATGTGATACGCGCGTTTGATAGAATCCATCGAGCGCGTCCGGAGACCGCTCTGTTGGTCGCCGGCGAGTTTGTCTCTCGGGATCTGGCTCGTGCCGCCGAACCATACCTGAACCAGCCAGGGGTGGTACGCCTGGGCCATCTCGACGACCGCAGTTTCTGGCTGGCAGCTTCAGCCGTGGACCTCTGCCTGAATTTGCGGTATCCCGCAGCGGGTGAAACCTCTGCAATTGCCTTGCGAATGATGGGCCTGGGCAAACCGGTGGCGCTCACCGAGGGAGATGCCGCCGATTTTCCCGAACTAACGTGTCTCCGGATTCCGCCCGGAGTTGCCGAAAAATCGTCTTTAGAGGAACATAGTATTTTGGCGGCCTCGTTTCCGCAGATCCCGCGTGAGATCGGTCGCCGGGCGGCCGACTACGTGCGCCACTATCATTCGCTGGATCGCGTCGCCGGATTGTACTGGGATACCCTGTGCGCCACTTGCTGTTGATTTCGGTCCTCTGCGTAGTTACTTCTCTATTCGCGGCTTCCACTGAACCTATCCGGCTGTTTCACGCACGCGTTCCCATGCGTGACGGCGTGCAGCTCGCAGCGAACGTCTTCCTGCCTCCTGAGCCCGGCCGCTTTCCCACGATTCTGGTGCGGACCCCTTACGACAAGGGAACCACTTTGCTGCCTGGCTATCGCCTGTTTCTGGATCACGGTTATGCCCTGGTGATTCAGGACGTACGCGGCCGCTATGAATCCGAGGGAATCTTCGATCCGCTCTGGCAGGAGCCCGGAGACGGCGATGACACGCTCAACTGGATCGCGCGCCAGACCTGGTGCGACGGCAAGATCGGCATGATCGGCGGATCCTATCTCGGCATCGCGCAATGGAAAACCGCGCTTCTCAACAATCCACACCTCAAGGCCATTTCACCCACAGTCTCCGGTTATGACGATTATCTGGACCGCTTCTATTCGCCCGGAGGCGCCATGCGGCTGGGGCACCGGCTCCTGTGGATGGCCGAGAACGTACTCGCGGACGGTTTTGCGCCACCTGATTTCAATCGCTACGTGCGTACCATACCGTTGCGCCGCGCCGACTTCGCCGCCACCGGCCAGCGCAGTGACATGTATCAGAAGGCACTCGATCATCCCACCTACGACGCGTTCTGGCGCTCGCTCAGCACACGAACCCGTCTGGATCATATTCATGTTCCCGTTTTTTCGGTCGGCGGCTGGTACGACAGCTTCGTCGAGAGCGACCTCAATGCGTTCGCCGCATTGCAGCACAACTCGGGCCTGAACCGCATCGTGATCGGGCCCTGGCCGCATAACATGTCCATCAAGTTTCACGGCATCGATTTTGGCAGAGAATCGGGAGCGCCAATCCGCCGCCTGCAGATCGAGTGGTTCGATCAGTGGCTCAAATCCAAAGACACTCCCATCATGTCCCGGCGGCCCGTGCGCATTTTCGTGATGGGCGCAAACCGCTGGCGCGAAGAACATGAATGGCCGCTGGCTCGGACGCGGCTCACGTCGTTCTACTTCACGAGTAAGGGCGGCGCTAATACTTTGAATGGTGACGGGAGTTTGGCAGTGCGTCCCGGCAAGGCGTCGCCACCCGATCGTTTCCAGTTCGATCCGCGCAACCCGGTCCCGACCGCAGGAGGCGCCATCTGCTGTGACCCGAAAGTCTTTCCCTGGGGACCCATGGACCAACGGCCAATCGAGCGCCGGCCCGACGTTCTGGTCTTTACCTCGAAGCCGCTCTCGCAGGATTTGGAAGTGACCGGACCGGTGCGCGTGGTGCTCTACGCGTCCACCTCCGCCCGTGATACGGACTTCACAGCCAAACTGGTGGATGTCCTTCCGAATGGCGAGGCCAGAAATTTGACGGACGGTGTGCTGCGCATGCGCTATCGACACTCGATCGAACAAGCCGAGCTCGCCTTTCCTGGGGAAATTTACAACCTCGCCATCGACGCCGGCGTCACGAGTAATGTTTTCCTAAAAGGCCATCGCATCCGCGTCGAAATTTCCAGCAGCAACTTCCCGCGTTTCGACCGCAATCCGAATACCGGACGTACGATCGCCGACGAAACCGAGCTCCGCAAGGCTAACCAGACCATTTACCACGACCGCGCCCATCCTTCACACGTCCTGCTGCCCATAGTACCGTAGCAAAAGCGCATCACTTTCCGGGGTTCTCGACTGTGCCGGCTACCACCGTCTGCAGGAATTCCGGCCGTGCCTTGCAGTTGTTCGAATGCCTTGGCTTTGTGATCGGCCGTTGAGGTCTCACGCGATAATGCAGCGGCCATGCGAAACAGGTCCAAGCCGAAATAAGTCGTTGATTGTATTTTGGTTCACAGAATCAGAATCGGCAGTTCGCAGCGCGAGCTTTAAGCACGCAACTGCGGAAAGCGATTCAGGCTCAAGGGGCGATTGGTGGGATTTAGAGGAAACTTTGAGGAACTTTAGAGGAAGTTGTTTGGCGAGGCAACAACGCGGATTCAATCGTCTCACCCTGAGCCTGCGCTTCAGTTTTCACGTTTCTATATAGAGCAATCGCCTCGCCAAAACCTATAATGTTCTTTTTTCAGCCAAAACAGCGTGTCCACACGCCATCGCCGAGCAAAATTGGGGTGGCGGTGTCAAGATTTCGTACGCGGAAGGACCAGGTGTGTTTCGTAACGGCACACCCGGAGAGTGAAACACTAAGGCTGGGATACGGCCGGAATCTGGCTCGCTGGGCGCGATACCTTACCGCCGTAAGCCTCGTCGAGTGAGATATTATTTACATCCAGTGTCTGGCCCAGGGAGCGATCCAATTCTACGCGTGCCTTGGCATAAGTGCCCAGGGCCGTCACCTCGTTCGATTGTGCTTGTACCAGGTCGCGCTGCACCAGGATGACATTATATAGCGTCGACGCTCCAAGCTCAAACTTCTTCTGCTCGGCATCCAGCGTCTGCTCCTCGAGAACCCGCGCCTTGGTCGCCGAATCGTACTGAGCACGTGCCTGCCGTACGCCGATGACCGCGTTTTGAACATCCACTCTCACCTGATTTTCCAGCCGTTGCAGGCCGAGCTCCTGCTGTCGTAGGTTCAGCTCATCCGTCATCATGTCGGCGTGGGCAGCCCGATTTCTAAGCGGAATGTTCAAGTTGAAACCGATGCCGTAGTCCGGGAAATTCCGGCTGAGCAATTGCGTGAGTAACGTGGACGTACCGCCGATAAAGAACGGGTTGCCGGTGTGGGTGGTGCCCGGTACATTTGGCGGCAGTGTACTCGGCTGCCCAACCAATCCGTTGTTGTTCAGGTTGGCCACCAGGTCGAGCGTCGGCAGCAAAGCGCTTTTCGAACCCCTGATACTGATCTTCTGGTCTTCGACGTTGATGCGGGTCTGCGCCAGTTCGGGCCGTGCATGGATCGCCGCGGCCATCATGTCCTGCAAAGGCTGTATGGCCTCGACGCCTGGTATCTGCATCATGTCGGTGGGAATAATGCGAGCCTCAGCCACGGTGGGACTGGAAATGCCGTTCTTGCTCAAAGCGTTCTTGATGATGGTTTCTTGCTGCAGAACCTGCGTCTCAGCGATAGTCAAATCCTGCTGGCGGCTGGCCACTTCGGCTTCCGCGCGCACGATCTCAATGGGCGCCAGCGTTCCAATCTCCACCTGCTTCTTGTTGTCCTCATAAAGTTTCTGGCTTGCACCCATGGCCTGCTGCTTTACGCGCACGTTTTCGTTGAAAGCCACCAGGTCCCAATACAGGGTCATGATCGCGGAGACGGTGGTGATCACCTGCTGCTTGAAAACCAGGTCCGAGAGTTCCCGCTGGTTCTTCGCAATGTGGATCTGGCGCGAGTTCACCGCGATCCCAAAGCCTTGCAGTAGATGCTGTGTGAAATTCAAACTGGCGGTGCCCAGGGTCGATGGATTGAAGTCCGCGCTCCGGTTGTTGGAACTCAAGTTCGTCCCGCTATAGCCCACACCGAGGGTGGTCCCCGTCAGAAAACCCTGCGTGTATTGAAAGTTACCAATGTCGTTTCGCTGAATGTAGGCGTTGGTTCCGGTGATGAAGGAGCTCGATTGCGGCGTGGTTTGGTGCTGCCAGCGCATGAACCCCTGGATGGCGGGATCGAGCTGGGGAATCGCACTCCCGGTCTGGCTGATCAACACGTTGCCCGCGCCTTGCTGCGCGCTCTGTGCTTGCGAGGCAGCGCTTCCGTTGATGCCCGTCTGCGCCGCGCTTTGTGACGTAGCGCTCGAGGGACCGGCGGTCACAGAAGTGGAAACACCGCGCAGGAATCCGCCGGCTTTGGCGCGCAAAATGTTAGCGTCCGCGATCTGCGGTCCGTAGCGTTGCAATTCGATATCGAGGTTATTCTCGAGCGCCATCGCAATCGCATCCTGAAGCGACAGGTGGAGCTTCCCTGCCCGCAAAAGCGATTCCAGGCGGTTCGAGTTCGCCAGATTGATGGGCGGAACCTCGGTCGCGCGATAGTTACGCGTGAGCCAGGAAAACGGGCCGCGTCCCGACTCAATCTTGGGCGGATTCAGTTGGTTCGTGGGGCTCTGGCTGGCGGTCTGCGCGCCTGCCACCGGGGCCAGCAACAGTAGCGAACAAACTACGGCGATGAACGGCTGCATGCGATGCATAGATCTTCCTTATATAGCTGAACTTACGAAGACAAACGCCGAACTGTTCCTCAGTTCTTCAATGGTATAGTAGGCCTTTACAATGCCGCAACTTGAGGCGAAACGCTTTTCCCACGAACGACGCTCGATCGCTGATCCGCCTTATGCGTCGCATCAAGCTCACCATCGCGTATGACGGCACCGATTTCCACGGGTGGCAGGTGCAGCCGGATCTCCCGACTATCCAAGGCACGCTCGAACAGGTATTTACCGGCATCGAGGGGAATGCCGTGCACGTTGCCGGATCGGGCCGGACCGATGCCGGCGTTCATGCGCTGGCTCAGGTAGCTGCCGTGTCGCTTTCCAATCCGATCCCGCTTTACAATCTGCGCAAGGCCGCCAATCGCCTGCTGCCGCCTTCCATTCGCGTGCTTTCAGCCCAGGAAGTGGCCGAGAAATTCAATCCCCGTCATGACGCCGTGTCAAAAACCTACGAGTACCGCGTCTTTCGCGGCGAGGTCTGCGCGCCCATGGAGTGGCGCTACGTCCACCATTATCCGTATCCGCTGGATGTCGAAAGGATGATTCTGCTCGCCCCGGTCATTGAAGGCGAATACGATTTCGCGGCTTTTGCGGCGGCCGATGATCGCGAGCATGTATCCACCGTGCGGACCGTGTTTTCCTCGCGGCTGGAGCTCGTGGACGAGCGCATGATTTACCGCGTCACCGGCGGCGGGTTTTTGAAACACATGGTGCGCAATATCATGGGCACGCTCCTGCAGGCTGGAAAGAACAATCTGGATGAAGCCCGGTTGCAAGCGCTGCTGGTTCCTGGACTAACGGCCCGAGCCGGACCCACCGCACCGGCCAAAGGCTTGTTCCTCACACGAGTCGCTTACCACTAACCCAGGCCGTCGCACAGCGGTAATATGTGAGGCATGTATCACTATGACCCTGCTACTGCTCTCGAGGAACTCACCGACGACGCCCTACTGCCGCACCCGGTGCACGTACGCGACATGATCGTACGCTCCCGCCTATCACCCGACCAGGCTCTCGAGCTCAATCGTAAATTTCAGGATTACCTGCACACCTTCGGCGAGGCGCAGGCCGCGGTCAAGCCCATTCTCGAAGCACTGGCCCAGGTGGCGCGTAAACACGCCGCAAACTGAGGCGGCATTAAGATTGCGCCTCGGCGTTGAACGTTGGCCCGTGATCGAAAAGATTGTTCCCACCCAAGCACACAGAGTGCCAATAGCAGAAAATACTCCATGCTCGCGCGCTGGAGGGACGGACTGTCCGGAATCGGGATTTGGCTTTGTTTCAAATTTAGAAATTGACTTCAACTGTAGAGCGTTTTCCGTTCTTCATGAGTGCTGGGCACCGTTTTGATAAATAAAATAGCAGAGGGAGAGGGAGCATCCGTGGAAGATCGGCGCGCAGAGAACATGCTGGCAATTCAGGCGCTTTTTAAATTTTCTTGGATTGTGATCGGCGGCTTCCGATTCCAGTGAAGAGCCTGACCGTTCAACGCCGAGGCGCAGAGAAATGCGGAATTCACTCTAGCCGATCGAAGCATCTCAGGGTCGAGGCGGCCGCTGTAAGGACTGCCTTATCGCGAGTTTAGACCGCACTCGCGGCTGAGCATCACTCGCGATCTGCTTCGAACGCTCAGCGCTCCCCTGGGCAAGCAGTATCAGAATGAGGACTGCCATTACTACTGCTAGGGTAACTCTTCGCGCGTGTTCAATCGTAGCGCAGAGTGGTTGTCGGATCGATGCGCGCCGCGCGGCGCGAGGGGAAATAGGCCGCGGCCGCCGAAGCTGCGATCACCAGCAGCACTCCGCCACCATAGGCCAGTTTGTCGAACATGTTGATGCCCACCAGGTGCGCCGCGAAAAGGCGGGACACGCCCAGCGCCAGAACGCTCCCAAGCGCGACCCCGAAGCCTGCGAGCCGCATCGACTGCCGCAACACGAAATGTCACGCTGCCCGTGGACGCGCCCAACGCCACCCGTATGCCGATCTCCTTGGTGCGCTGCGTCACTAAATAGGAGAGCACGCCGTAAATCCCCGATAGCGTGAGCAGCAGCGCGAGCCCTCCTATGCCGGCGCAGACCCATGATGCCGCCTGGAACGGGTAGAGGCCGACGGCACGCATCTCGTCCATGCGGTGGATCTGGTCGATGGCACCGGGATTGATGGCGTCGATCTCCGCGTCCAGCTTCCGGCGTGCCACTTCGGCGTCGCCATGGACACGCACCAGCAGCGCGTCGCCATTCTCCGCGAGCGTTGTGGGAAGGTAGATACACGTTTTGTCGAGTCCCTGGATCGCGCAGCAGCTCACCACATCGCGGGCAATGCCGATGACGCGGATGGACTCATGGCGCAACACGCGGCTTTGCGAGTGGTCCTGCGGCTCTCGCACCATGTGAATCGATTGCCCCAGCGCGTCCCGGTTCCGCCAAAACAGACGCGCCGTCGCAAGGGTGATAATGGCTACGGGCGCGCCCAACGCGGCTTCGTCGCGCGTGAAATTCCGGCCGCGCAGAATCGGGATCTCGAGCACCGGGAAGTATTCCGGCGACACGAAGTTGTACCAGGCGCCCACCGCGCTCGCGCTATCGCCGGCCACCACCGGCACGGTTGGGAGCGCTCCATCGAGCGGCGGCGACTGCACCGCGACCACCGTCTGGACCATTGGGTCAGATGCGAGCCGCGCCAGAATCCGCGCTCGGAATTTGTCCTGGATTTCTATTTCCACCATGCCGGCGGTCTTCAGCCCGACATCGAAGTTGGCCAGACGCCGCGCGCCGCGCAGCAGAACGCCCGCGCAAATCAGAAGCAGCGCGCACATGGTGATTTGCCCGGCTACCAGCGCGTTGCGCAGCGGCGCCGGCCGGAAATCGCTCGAGAAATCGCCTCGCGCCGCCTGCATCACGTTAGGGCGCGTCGCCTGGATGGCCGGAGCGAGGCCGAACAGCACCGCCGAAACCACCGCCGCCGCCAGCATGAATCCGAAGACGCGCGCGTCCGGCGGAAGCGGGATCACGGTAATGAATTCGGCGAATTCAGCCGGCATGGTCGCGAACATCAGGCGCTCGCCATCCTGGATGGTCACTTGCGAGAGCGCGAAACCGGCCGCCGCCGCGGGGAGCGCCAGCAGCACGCTCTCCGTGAGCAAGTGCCGGATCAGCCGCGAGCGCACCGCGCCCAGCGACAGCCGGATGCCAATCTCCCGTTGGCGGGCCATCGCGCGGGCCAGCATCATGCTGGCCACGTTGGCGCAGGCGATGAGCAGTACGAGGCCAAACGCCGCCACGATCGGCGCGAACATTAGAAGCGCCTGTTTGCTCAACGGAATTGCAGTGGCCTGCGACCGGAGCTGCGCCCCGATCGCTCTCTCGGACTCCGGACGGCCCGCCGTAATCTGCTGCGTCCAGGTCGTCAAGGCTGCGGTAGATTGTCGCGCGCTCAATTCCCGCTTCAGCCTGCCGACCACGGCGATCCGCCGGGGCTGCTCCGGTCCAAACAAGTTCGGCCCGTCCTCGAGTTGGCCCGACAGGCTCATGGGCGTCCAGAAATCCCGTGGGACGTCCCCCAGCCCTGAAAACCCTTCTCTCGCGATGCCAGCGACGCGCAGCGGGTAACCGTGAAAAACGAGTTTCCTTCCGATCATGTCCGGGTCGCCGCCGAATTTCCTCCGCCACGCCGCGTAACTGAGCACGATGACTGGTTCGCTTCCAGGCGCCGCATCATCCCCGGGAAGCAGCGTTCTCCCAAAAGCCGCGCCGGCTCCGAGCATGCGGAAATAGTTCCCGGTTACGATTTCACCCAGGAGGGGGTGGCCTTCCACGCGCAACAGAAAATGGGCGCCCATCACCTCGGAAAACGCCGGGTTCTGCTTGCGGAAGTCCTCGAACTCGCGCCAGGTGAGCCGCTGCCCCTCGCCACTCTTGATCGTCCAGTAGAATAAATACAGGCTGTTTAAGGATCGCGCACCGCCACCGGCCGCAGCACGTAAGCGTTGAAAATCGTAAACAGCGTGGTGTTGAGCCCCAAGCCGAGCGCGATAGTCGCGACCACCGTCAGCGCGAAGCCCGGCGTTCGGCGGAAACCGCGGAGCGCATAGCGAACGTCTTGCAGCAGTGTTTCGATCCACCCGATTCCGCGGGCATCACGGCATTCCTCTTTCGCCTGCTCGACGCCGCCAAACTGCACACGCGCCCGTCGCGCCGCCTCACGCGCGTCCATCCCGGCCGCCCGGTTCTTTCGGGTCTGCATCTCGATGTGGAACCGCAGCTCATCGTCGAGTTCGTGTTCCACCCGGCGCCACACCAGCAGCGCGCGCAGCCGCAATAACAAGTCGCGCCATTTCATCTCACGCCATCTCCAGCACCCGCCCGATGGCCGCGGCGAGCCTTGCCCAGTTTTCCGTTTCCAGCTCCAGTTGCTTGCGGCCGGAAGCCGTCAGCCGGTAAAATCGCGCGCGCCGTCCCAGCTCCGAAACGCCCCACTCGGATTTGATCCACCCCTGGTGTTCGAGGCGGTGCAGCGCCGGGTACAGTGACCCCTGATTCACTTGCAGCGTATCCTGCGAGATCTGCTGAATCCGCTCCGAGATCGCCCACCCGTGCAGCGCGCCGGTTTGCAGCGTTCGGAGAATGAGCAGGTCGAGCGTGCCTTGCAAAAGGTCGAGTCGGGATTGCTGTGCCATTGGTGTCGATTCTCTACACCAACATAGGCGAGTTGTTGTCGGATGTCAACAAACAAAGGCGGAACGCTAGGGCCCCGTGGCGGTCGCGGCCAAGTGCTCAAGTGTGGTCCGCGGAGCTGGCGCACCACAGCGGCGGCGAGTGGTGTCAATGACTTGCCAATCTCACCAAGGTAATTCGCCACGCATTATTCGGCGCGACCGGACAGCTGCCGGTCGTATAGCATCCCGCCTGCTGGCGCAGTGCGGTTCGAAATACCGTCTATGAGAGCAATCCTTGACGTGCTCACCAGTCACCTCCGCGTCTGCCATCTCAAGTTCTTGCCGTCTAGTGCTTAATTGCATTAATACATTTTTGTATTAGAATGTTTGGGAGATGCTCAGACATGCGCCTGAACTGGAATGTTCGCCGGCGGACAGGGCGAGTTGCGCAGTGCCACCTATGCCCCTGGCCATTAACCCAAGCCCTTCCAACGCTTCAGCATTTTATTTTCGAGGGAGCCTTCAGATACTCGATTGCGAGCGAATTGCCCGTAAGCCACCGGATGTTGCGGGTGGCCCCGTGCAGGGATGCCACTTCTTTACCACGCCGGGTCCCCGAGCGTGCGGGAACAAACATACACCTCATATCCGAACGATGTGGTCGCACCTCCATTGGTTTCGATCACTACAGCCTCAAGGCGGCCAGTAGGTGATCTGACCTTCGCTACCTCATCACTTGAAACTAGGCTAGCAAGCTAGGCCACAGCCAATGAAATGAATACCGCGACCAACCAGCAGAACATGAGCAAGCGGAACATTCTTGACCGACTATTGTAGTAGAGCCTCGCATGCCAGCCAGGGTAAGTTGTGGATATCGGCGATCAACTGCTGTTCAAAAGGTGTTTGTCTTACTGGGGAGACGCCGTTGAGGCAGCGCCTCTCCGGCCGAATCTAGTTCCCCGTCTTCTCGCCCGCCGCCGCACGCGCTTTCTCCACCGCCTTCCCCGCCCGCACGCGGTAGTCATCGAGCGGCGTCAGGCCGAATTCGGCAATGATGTCCTCGGTGGCCACGTCGGGGTCGAGCGACGCCAGCGTGAACCAGTCGTCATCGTGCAGAAAGACGAGCTCCACTTTCGATCCGTACTTCTTCTGGATCACGCGCGCTTTGTCGGTGTGGAAGTCGATCTCGAAAAGGCGTTTGCCGATAGGCAGCGCGGCCGCCGCCCAGGGCTGATGGTGCCCGGAAGAAGCCAGCACTTGGCCGGTGATATCGTAAACCTGCGATGTACCGCGAATGGCAGAAGAAACCACGTACGTCTGCGTCATGAGCGCGAGCGCCGAAAGTTGCCGCGCCGCCGGATATGCCGACGGGAAGAACACAATCTTCGCGCCCTTCTGCTTCAGACGCTTCCAGTTGTCCCACCAGTTGATGTCGAAGCAGATCTGAATGCCGATCGTCCCGAAATCGGTTTCGAACACGGACGGCTCGGTGTCGCCCGGGTTGGTGCCTTCGGCCAGTTCGTTCTCGGTCGGGTGCATTTTGTTGAACTGGCCAACGATCTGCCCCTTCCGGTCGACCAGCACAGCGGAGTTATATACTTTCCCGCCGGCTATCGTTTTCAGTCCGTACACAACATACGAAGAATGTTCGCGCGCCCACGCAGAAAGCCGCTCGGTCACCGGCCCGGGCACTGACTCCGGAGCCCTGCGAGAGAACAGCTCGGGCAAGCAGGCGATGTCCGGGCGAAATGCCGCGGCCTGCTGCAAACGCGACATCGTTTCATCCAGCAGGTCGTCATTTCCGCGACGCAGCTCCGCCTGGCTGACCGTAACCACGCGAACGATGGGATTGCGGCCGATCCGGACAGGCTGAGTCGCCTTCGAGGCATCCGCCGCCCAAATCAGTGGCGCACATGCCGCAGTAAGCAAAGGCACTATCAGTTTCATCGTGTGCTCCCCCCGCTGCTGAGAAATAGTCTACACCCGCCCGCCTCCGCGCCGGACTAGTAGCCCTGTCGCAGAGTACTCGTTAGCTTGACGCAACCGCTCGATTTGGTCACGGCTCGGTCCCGGACGGGCTTCACTGAGCCGCGACCGAAGGAAGCGGTACTAACGTTCTGGCTGCGACAGGCCACTAGCCGCCAGCAGACTGCCTGTACTATATTGTGACT
>QHXW01000480.1 GCA_003223115.1 Acidobacteriota bacterium | reverse complement strand
GTCGCACACCGCTTCCGCCGCCTCCAGCGGCAAGCGGGTGCGCGCGCGACTCAGCGCGCCGGTATGGCTCGACACGCGCTTCTCGACCACCCGTTTCTCCGGCGGCACCAGATCCCCCAACGCCCCTTGCACCACCTGCTGACCGCCGTTGCCAAACTCCCTCGGCCGTCCAGCCGCTGCCACATCATCCACCAGACCACAACTGCCAGTGAGTCGATACCCCGAGCAGGCAAGCTCAGGCGCGCTCGCAGTTGGTCGAAAAATTCCGGCGGAACTGCTTTGCCAAATAGGCCAAACAAAACCGACGCTTTGGGTGTTCTCACTCATCAAAACATAAACCATTCCTTTTGTTTTGTCCAGCGAAAACTGCGGTCTCCACACCCAACACCGCTGCACTCCCCAACTTTGTTTTGCAAAGTAAGTGGCATTGCGCTAAAGCCTGCACCTGGACTGTCATCGTGGCACTCGTCAGGCCGTTACTGATCAATTGCAATTGCGCCGGGCCCGGCAACGTATCGGCAGGAATGAGGATATTGAGCTGTTTCGGGCTCACGAACTCGATAAAGACCGGCTTCCCATTAAGCCTGCGGTCACACCATCGATCTCGGTTGGGACCGCGCCATTCACGAAGTCTCCACCATCCCAAGTTCGAGTTGTCGAAGCGAGGTTGACTCCTTGAATTGAATAGTGACCCACGTATTCGGGGCAATGACGCCGGGCTGGAAGCTCGACCCATTCAGCACCTAGTTGGTGCCAGTCTGCGGAGCGGCCTGCAACCGGCCGAAAAGGCCATGCGGGCCCCCATCGGGACCCGGAAATTCCGGCTGTGAAATAGATGACACTGGAATAGCCTCCCGAGCCGCCGTTCCCTGACTGAAGAGCCCACAGGTTCGGAACCACGATGGACGTGCCCAACAGGTCGTTCAACGTGCCGAGATAACTGCCGGTGGTGGGGTGAAACACATTGATCTTGGATCTTGCCATCACCGAAATTTCCCACGAGCAAGTCATTCGCGAAATCCCCGAAGCCGGCGGGCGCAATCGCGAGTCCCCAGGGAGCGTTGAGGGATCCCGCCAGAACCAGCCGCTGGAACAGATTGCCGACGGTATCAAAAAATCCACATTACCAAGCCCCGCCCCCGGTACCGCCCGGTACCGCGAAGGTCTTCGTGGGATTCTGCTTGGCGTAGGCCACATAAAGCTTGCCGCCAAAATTTTGGATGTTGACAGAAGGTTGGGATCCTGGAAAACATTGGGACTCAGAACGACGGCGCTGAAATTACCGTCGAACACGTCGATGGTGCCGCCTTTAAGTCCTTTTATACCGGCCAACAGTTGGTTGGGGCGTTCCCATAGAGGGATGCTCAACGTGTCCTTGTCAGGCTTTCATTTCTTCTTTTCGTTCGAGCTGCCTTACCTGAAAGCATCCAAGAAGGCTAATCTGGCGACAGACTTGACCGTTACTAATCAGTCGGAAAAAATCACTTGATGTCCGCGTCTTCATTGTGCAGAATGTACTTCGTGGGTCTGAAGTGACTTGTCGCGCCGCCGCATTAGAACGGGCACAAATTGGCCGGTTAAGTAGAGATATGGATTGGAATTGCTGGTCCCGATTGCAAGACCTGTTAGCCCGCACCGGCGCTCGAGTTGTTCACCTTCACGATGGCGTGCATGCCGTCGACTTGTGGATTCCATCCTGAAATTGTGCCGTCTAGAGTATCGAACAGGAAGAATGCCGGCTTCCCCGCGGCACTGGCGAAGGCGGGCGAGTCGAAATTGAACAAGGTGCCTGTGGGTATCCCTTGAGCAGTGGTGCCGCCTGGTATGGTGACCTTGAGCGGAATCACGCTGCCGCTACTTGAATAGAGAGTTGAGAGGCTAGTGGCCGCGTCCGCAATCCAAGAAGGACTGCCACCAGACTCGGAGATGCCCCACGCCCCCTTGAGGCTCGCGTCGGCGTAATCGGCGAGATTGGGGATGTCCGAAACAAGATTGCGCATCAGGCAAGCGTTATTGGCCCGCAGCGAAATAGGAAGTGCAGCGAGCAGAGACAGCCATAGCGTGTGAAAGCAGGTGTTGGTTTTCATAGGAATGCCACTCGGCAGGTTCAGAATATAATTCAGGCTTGCCACAAAGTGCCGCGGAACGTGAAGATCTAACGAGCTTAGACAAACTGTTTACTGAAGTGAACAGAAAAAAGGAAGGCTCGAGTGGCACACCGGATCGTTTGGCTACGCCCGGCAGCGCGCAACCGCCGCCTTCCACTCGCCGAACAGACACTCGCGCACGCCCGCCGGCATTTGCGGATCGAAGCGCCGCTCGGCGCGCCAGAAACTCTCCACCTCCTCGACGTTTTTCCAGAAGCCGGTGGCCAGCCCGGCGAGATACGCCGCGCCCAAAGCCGTGGTCTCGACGTCTACCGGGCGGACGATGGGCCGGCCGAGGATATCGGCCTGGAACTGCATAAGCAAATTATTCACGGCCGCGCCGCCATCCACGCGCAACTCGCGCAAAGGCTCGCCGGCATCATCCTGCATGGCGTCCACCAGCTCGCGCGTCTGGTAGGCAATGCTTTCAAGCGCGGCCCTGACAATGTGCGCGCGACCGGTGGAGCGCGTCAGGCCGGTGATCAAGCCGCGTGCCGCGGGATCCCAATGTGGAGCGCCGAGGCCGACAAACGCCGGAACAAAATACACGCCGCCATTGTCTGGAATGGACGTCGCCAGCGCTTCCGACTCAGCCGCGCTAGTCACCGCCTTGAGCTCGTCGCGCACCCACTGAATGGCAGCGCCGGCAATGAACACGCTGCCTTCGATGGCGTACTGCGCGGTGTCATCAGGCGACGCCGCGCGCGTGCCGAGCAGGCGGTTGTTCGAAACCGGCAGGCGCCGGCCGGTATGGAGCAAGGCGAAGCAACCCGTGCCATAGGTATTTTTCGACAAACCTGCGCAGAAGCAGGCTTGGCCTGCAAGCGCCGCCTGCTGGTCGCCCGCGATGCCCGCTATCGGAATTCGCGCGCCGAAATGTTCGGGGGCCGTTTCACCCACCACGCCGCTCGAGGGAACGATGCGCGGCAGCATGGCACGTGGCACATCGAAGATGCGCAGCAGATCGTCGTCCCACTCGCCCGTCGCCAGATTCATGAGCATGGTGCGCGAGGCGTTGGAGGGGTCGGTTGCATGCACCCCTCCCTTGGTCAGGTTCCAGATGAGCCAGGTGTCGACGTTGCCGAACAGCAGTTCGCCATTCTGGGCGCGGCGGCGGGCGTCCGAAACATGATTCAGAATCCAGCGGATCTTGCTGCCGGAAAAGTAGGCATCGATGACGAGGCCGGTCTTTCGCGTAATCTCCGGCGCCTCGCGCGAAGCAGCCAGGTCTGAACAGAAATCCGCCGTACGCCGGCACTGCCAGACGATGGCGGGTGATACCGGCTCGCCCGTGGCCCGGTCCCAGACCACGGTGGTTTCGCGCTGGTTAGTGATGCCGATTCCCGCGATCGCGGAGGCGCCGATTTTGGCGCAGGCGAGGAGTGTACGCGCCGACTCCATCTGAGCGCGCCAGATTTCGCGGGCATCCTGCTCGACCCAGCCAGGCTGTGGATACCGGCAGTCGAACCCCACCGATTCCATGCCCACGCGGCAGCCGCGTTCATCGTAAAGAGCGGAGCGCGCGCTGGTAGTGCCTTCGTCGAGCGAGAGGATGAATGGCATGGTGGAATTATAATGGACGTATGTTCTTCCGTCGTCCACACCCACACCTCCTGACGTTCGACGAACGCATGGAGCGAGTGAGGCAGGCAGGCTTCCAGGTGGGGACGCTCGCGAACGGACGTTTCCGCATCATCCGCGACTGCTGTGCCGCGGTAATCGAAAAAACGGCCGACGGATCGGCCAGAATTGTGCAGCGCGCCGGAATTTTAATGGGCAACGAAATCGGAGCACTGGTGGACGGCGGGTTCCAGAAATTTTTCCTCACGCCCAGCGGCAAGCGCAAACCCGCGCTGGCCTCGGACCTCAAAACGCTGCACGAGTTTGAAGAGGACCTGCGCGAGGCGCTCGGCCAGATCAGCCTGTACAACGAGGCGCTGGGCACTGTGTCGACGCTTTATCTCTACGATCGTGTGGAGAACCGCGATCGCGGCATCAGCAAGAAACCCTGGGAAGCGCCGGGTCCGGCGAAAGTGAGCTGAGCGGCGGCGCTCCCGGATAATCCAGGGCACCGCTCGCTGACGGTGGCAGCTCGGCGGGGTCTTGACAGTTTCCGTATTTCCAATATAATCGAAATATGGCCGAGAGCAAATCCCATCGAAACGGATTGAAGCCTCAAGATGTGGCCCGCTACGCAGACATGTTCGCGGCTATCGGGAATGAGCCCAGGCTGCGGATCTTGAGGCTGCTTCTTGTGGCCCACCCCGAGGGCATGGTGGTCAATGAAATCCAGACCGAGCTGGAGATTCCGAATTCCACGCTGTCCCACCACCTGGGCAAGCTAAAGAACGAAGGTTTGGTAAATGTACGGCGCGACGGAACATTTCTTTGGTATTCGGCGAATACAGACGCGTTGGGGGAGCTGCTGACATTTCTGTACTCCGAATGTTGCACGCGAAACCGGGCCATCAAGCCCCAGACAATCATTCAAGTCTCAAAATAGGGAGGCACCGTGAGCACACAAGACATGAAGGAAGTTGTCAAGACGAAATACGGAGAGGCGGCGCTCCGTGCAAAAACCGGCGGCAGTTCCTGCTGTGGAGCTTCAGCCGCTGGCGACGGGTGCTGTGATCCGATCACCAGTAGTCTCTACGATGCCGCGGAGACCGGCAGCTTGCCGGAGGAAGCTGTGAAGGCGTCGCTCGGCTGCGGTAATCCGACGGCGCTGGCGCAGATCCACGCCGGTGAGATCGTGCTCGATCTCGGATCAGGCGGCGGCATCGACGTTCTGCTCTCCGCAAAGCGCGTGGGACCGACCGGAAAAGCTTATGGCCTGGACATGACCGACGAAATGCTGGCTCTGGCCGAGGAGAATAAGCGCAAGGCCGGCATCCAGAATGTCGAGTTTCTGAAAGGGGAAATCGAAAGTATTCCGCTCCCAGACGGCAGTGTGGACGTAATCATCAGCAACTGCGTGATCAATCTTTCGGCCAACAAAGACCGTGTGCTCCACGAGGCCTTCCGGGTACTGAAACCGGGCGGCCGGTTCGCCGTATCCGATGTGGTGACGCGCGGAGAAATTCTTCCCGCGATCAGGAACGGCGTTCTTCTATGGGTTGGATGTATCGCGGGGGCGCTCGATGAGAACGAGTATCGGAGCAAGCTGGATGCGGCCGGATTCGAGAGCATTGAGGTGGAACCTACGCGTATCTACCGGGTTGAAGATGCCCGGGAGTTTCTTTCCGGCAAAGGAATCGATGTAGACGCCTTTGCGCCGGAGGCGGATGGAAAATTCATGAGCGCGTTCATCCGCGCCGCGAAGCCGGTTCTGACGGACTAGCCGTTGGAACGACCGGCGGAATCCCGGATACAACGCCGGTGCGACACCGGTCCACTCACGATCTAGATGGCAGCCGTTTCGGAAGAGAACTTCCTGAGTTCGGTAGACAGGTGGTCGAGTGAAGTGCGGCAGGCGTCAAAGTCGCCCTGGGTGGCTTTGGCTTCCATATTCTTCAGGATGGCTGCCATGGACGCAGCGCCGACGTTGGCACAGGCTCCCTTTACATGATGCGTCAGGCGGCTGCAGCGCGAGCCATCGGAGCTTGCGATGGCTTGACTGATCTCTGCGATCTGCTTGCTTGTGTCTTCCACGAGCGCGGTGATTAGCTCGTGCATCAGTTCCGGATCATCCATGGTGATGCTTTTCAGCTGATCCATATCGAGGAGCGCGCTCTCACCTTGTTGCACCATTGCCTAGGAGAGGCCCCTTTGCCGTCCCAATGAAATGGTGGCAGAGACACTCTGGTTTGGGTATCGGACGAAAGCCTTAGAATGGCGCGGGCACGTACCGGCTGCGAGATCTGCGTTTACCAGTTCGTTAGCGAGCCGTCAGGCCGGTGGAACAACGGGATGGGCCGGCTGCCTTCGGTAACCTCCAGAACCATTTGCAATGGCTTGGGATCGAATTCCACGCCCAGGCCCGGCCGCCGGTTGGGCCAGACTTTACCATTGCGGAAATCGTAAATTACCGGCAAATGCGGTTCCTTCGCGGGCCCTGCGCCCAGCATCTCCATCAATACGGGACCGGAGAAAGTGGCGCACACATGGGCGAGCGCGGCCTCGGCCACGGGTCCTGTGAAGTGCGGGATCAAGCCGACGTAGTGTGTCTCGCAAAGCGTGGCAATCTTGCTGTACTCGGTGATGCCACCATCGTTGGGAATGGAAACGCGCGAGTAATCGATGAGGCGCTCTTCGATGAGGCGGTTGACATCCCAGCGGTAACCGAATTGTTCACCCACGGCAATGGGCACTTTGACCTGCGCGCGCAATTGCCGGTAGACGTCGGTATTCTCCGAGCGCAGCAGATCTTCGCAAAAATAAGGCTCGAGCGGCTCGATCAGAGTGCTCAGACGGATGGCATCGGAGAGATCCAGGCGCGTGTGATAGTCGATGGCCCAGTCGCCGTCTTTACCGACGCCCTCACGAATCTGGATGCACTCTTCGTGTGTCTCCCGCACAATCTGATGGGAGTTGAATGTTTTTCCATCGGGCGGATCGGCCACGGAGGTGCGGAAACAACGAAAGCCTGTTTCAATGCAGGCGCGCGCCGTCTCTTTGATGCTGCCCTGGCGGGGAAAGCTGGTGGAGTAGCACTCGATGTACTCGCGAGCCTGTCCTCCCAGTAAATCGTAGACAGGGACGCCCAGCGCCTTGCCTTTGATGTCCCACAGCGCCATATCGAGCGCGCCCATGGCATCCAGCTTTTCGCGACCGGCGGGATAAAAACGGCCGCGAAGATTGAGCTGCCAAAGGTAATCGATCTTCGATGGATCGTCGCCGATGAGCATCTCGGCGCACTCTCGAATGGTGTCGCGCGAGCCACCTTCGCCAATGCCGGTGATGCCCTGGTCGGTTTCGACAGTAACGATGTCGAAGCTCTGATTGAACATGGGCCGCGAATGCGGATTGCGGTAGAAACGGACGCGCTTGATTTTCATCTTGGGGACGTCGGCCTGAAGCCTGCGCGGCCCGGCGATCGCCAGCGCGGCGCGTGCGCCCAGTGACGAGAGAAAAGTTCTGCGGTGCATGTCGGACAAGATATCAGAAGTCGGGAGGCAGGAGTCAGATCAGAAGACCGGAGTCAGAAGTCGGGAGACAGAAGATGTCAGGAATCTCGGCGTCTTGGCGTTTGAAGGGCAACTGCGACGGATCGCTAGAACCAGCGGCTCATGATCACCTTCTGCTCGGTGTAGAAAGCGATGGCGTCGCGGCCATGGGCATGTAAGTCGCCGAAGAACGACTGCTTCCAGCCCGAGAACGGAAAAAACGCCATGGGGGCGGCCACCCCCACATTCACACCCACCATGCCCACTTCGATGCGCGACGTATATTCGCGCGCCGTTTTGCCGCTCGAGGTAAATATCGAGGTCGTGTTGCCGAATGCCGAGCTATTCACCAGCTCGATCGCTCCATCCAAATCCTTGACGCGGATCACTGATAGCACCGGCCCAAAAATCTCCTCGCGCGCAATGGTCATCAGGGGCGAAACATGATCAAAAATGGTGGGTCCGAGAAAGTATCCGTCGCCATCGGCCCGACGCTCGCGGCTGAATGTTCCAGAAAGCTCACGGCCGTCGCACACCGTTCTGGCTCCTTCAGCGACACCTTTTTCGATATAGCCCTCCACGCGCTGGCGATGCGCGGCGGTTACGAGCGGCCCCATCTGCGTGTCTGCCTCAGATCCATCGCCGACACGTAAGCCACGCGCCTTCTCGAGCAGAAGATCGACGAGCGGCTGGGCCACTTCGCCAACGGCTACCAGGACGCTTCCCGCCAGGCAACGCTCTCCGGCCGCGCCGAACGCCGAGGCCATGATAGCGTCCACGCTTTTGTCGAGTTCCGCGTCGGGCATGACCACCAGATGGTTCTTTGCGCCGCCGAGCGCCTGTACACGTTTTCCGTTTTTGGCTGCGTTCTCGTAAATGTATTTGGCAATGGGGGTGGAACCGACGAACGAAACGGCGCGCACCAGCGCGTGGCCGAGGAGCGCGTCCACGGATTCTTTGTCGCCATGTACCAGGTTGAAGACGCCTGCCGGCAGGCCAGCTTGGTCCAGCAGTTCCGCCATGCGCGTGGGAGTGAGCGGAACCTTTTCCGAAGGCTTGAGGACAAAACTGTTCCCACAGGCGATGGCGAACGGGTACATCCATGACGGCACCATCGCGGGGAAATTGAAGGGTGTGATGCCGGCACACACTCCAAGCGACTGGCGGATAGTCTGGCAATCGATGCCGCTCGCAACATTTTCGAGCGATTGGCCCATCATCAGGCTCGGCATGCCGCAACTCACCTCCACCATCTGGATGGCGCGGCGTATTTCGGCGCGGGCATCTTCGAGCGTTTTGCCGTTTTCCGTGGTCAGCGTGCGAGCCAGTTCTTCGGCGTGCTTCTCCAGCAGATCCTTATAGCGATAGAGCACCTGGACGCGATCGACAACCGGAACTTTCCGCCACTTGAGAAACGCTTCATGCGCCGCGCGAACAGCCCGATCGACGTCGTCTTTCGTGGCGTACGGAACTCGCGCGATCGGCCGGCCGGTAGCCGGATTGGTGATCGGATGCAATCGCGAGCCAGGCGACTCGACCCATTGCCCGTTCACAAAGAATTTCAACGTTTCGATAGGGCTTTCCGCTGCGATCATTCTTCTTAGCGTAGGACAGGCCATCCGGCTTGTCCATGCAGCCTTGAGTGCCAGCGGCCGGATCTGCGAGCTTCAGGTAAGCTAGAAACACATGGCTGACAGCCGGATAGTTTCCGCCGCGCCGCTCGCGGATGAGGCTCAGTTTGAAGCCGGACTGCGCCCACGTAAACTTTCCGATTTCACCGGTCAGACAAAACTCAAAGAAAACCTGGCGATCGCCATCGATGCGGCGCGGAAACGCGGCGAGGCCATGGACCATGTCCTGCTTTACGGCCCGCCGAGCTTGGGCAAGACCACGCTGGCCGCGATCATCGCTCAAGAGCTGGAAGTGGATTTCGAGCAGACCTCCGGTCCCATTCTGCAAAAGAAGCTGGACCTCACCGGCATCCTGAGCAACGTCCGCCTGCGACAGGTTTTCTTCATCGACGAAATTCACCGTTTGCTGCCGGACGTCGAGGAAATGCTGTACTCCGCGCTTGAAGATTTTCGTGTGGATATTCTGATCGGCGCCGGGCCGGGGGCGCGCACGCATTCGCTGAACATCCCCAAGTTCACAGCCATCGGGGCGACTACGCGCCAGGGACTGGTGAGCGGCCCGCTGCGCGGACGATTCGGCCTGGTGCTGAGACTTAATCATTATGATGCCGCGGAGCTGAAAAAGATCGTAGAGCGCTCGGCCAAGCTGCTCTCCGTCGAAATGGATGATGAGGGCGCAGAAGAGATCGCGCGCCGCAGCCGTGGCACGCCGCGCATTGCCAACCGTCTGCTGCGCCGTGTGCGAGACTACGCGCAAGTGCGGGCCGATGGCCGTATCACGCGCCAAGTGGCCGACACCGCGCTCGATTTGCTCGAAGTAGACCGCTTCGGGTTGGACGAGATCGATCAAAAGATCATGCTCACGGTCCTCAAGAATCACAGCGGCGGCCCAGTGGGCGTGAATACCATTGGCGCTTCGATTGGCGAGGAACCGGAGACCATTGAAGAAGTTTACGAGCCGTACTTGATTCAGCTTGGTTTCCTGAAGCGAACACCACGCGGGCGTGTCGCGACCGATAGCGCTTTTGACTATTTTAAGGTGGACCGCCGCTTGCGCGGGGCTGACCAGCCGCAATTATTCTAGATGGCCGCGAAGACCGTTTACCTTTCGCTCGGTTCGAATGTCGGGGATCGCGAGCAGATGCTGCAGGCGGCAATTGATCTGCTGAATTCAAGCCAGGTTCGCATCACTCGCGTTTCCTCCGTTTACGAGACCGAGCCGCAGGAGCAGCGCAATCAGCGCTGGTTTTTGAACCTGGTGGTGGAGGCCGAGACGGACCTGTTTCCACGGCAACTGCTGGCGCGCATCGCCAAGATCGAGCAGCAACTCGGACGCAGGCGCGTAGTTGCGAAAGGGCCGCGGACCATTGATATCGACATTCTGTTTTATGGCAACTTCACTGTCGATACGCCAGAGCTGACCATTCCTCACCCACGTTTTTCCGAGCGGCGCTTCGTGCTTGCGCCCATGGTGGAATTGGCGCCGGAGCTGCGTGATCCGGCGAGCCGACACACCATGCGTGACCTGCTGGCCGGAACGGCGGGACAAGGCGTGCGGAAAGTGGAGTTCCGGATAACTACAGAAGTCTGCGGACCAGACGACGCACAGACTCTACCGTGACGCCGTAGACGACGTGCGATGCCAACTCGAGCGCGTGCATTGGGAGCGGCTCTTTGGTGGGCGGCTGGGACCAACCCAAGGCAGGCACGGTGACGTCATGCGCGCCAACCCAGACTGCGGCTCCGAACGGCGCGCCTGCTGCTCTCGCGAACGCCGGTTTCCATTCGGCCAGAGCACCGTATGCAGCCCCCACGCCGGTGCCGAACGCATAGTGCACGGCTTGGCTAAGGGTGAGGCAGGGCCGGCGTAAGGGCTTGCGAATCAAAGTGGTCGATCAGCCGGCGCTGTTTGAACAACTTTCATGAATCAGGGGGCAGTATGAAGCCGTATCCAAAAAGTCTTTTAAATCCGCGTCCACGATCCACTCCCGCCCGCCTTGAATCTCCTTCCACACTTTGCGCATGGCATCCTTCGTCGATCGCCCTCGCCGGTATCCGAAGTTGGCGTCATCGAACACCGGCTCGAAGATTGGCTCCAACCGGTTGAGCAGCGTCTGTTGGCATACCCTGTCGTAAATAGTAGGGATTCCCAACGTGCGAAACTCGCCCGGCTTTCCCGCCTTCGGGATCTGCACCTGCCGCACCGGTTGAGGAAGATAGCCCTCCTCCGTCAGTTCGCTCTCCAGTCGATCCAACTGCTGATCGAGTTGCGCAGCGAATC
>QHXW01000005.1 GCA_003223115.1 Acidobacteriota bacterium | reverse complement strand
AGCTTCGTTCCCGCGCCTAGCATGAGAAACAACAGCGCGGCCGGGCTGGCGCCGAGCGAGCTTCGGACGGCCATCTCGTGCCTCCGGAGCGACACTACGTACTCTGTAACGCTGAAGACACCGAACGCAGCCAGCGTCAGCGCTAGCAGACCGAACGAGCCGAGCATTATCAGATGAAAACGAGGGCCGCTGGTCTCAACAGCAATGCGTTGTCGAAGGGCAGTGATGGTAATCGGTTGGTGGGGATTCACGGTCTGCACGACGCGCCTCAGCGCTGCCGCTACGGCTTCGGCTGACTGCCGACTCCGCACGACCAGCATGATCGAAGACAGGCCGTTTTGGCTCAGCGATGTATAAATGTGTGGAGCGGTATCATCTGGTGCGCCAAACAGGTGCACTCTGCCTACAATACCGATGATCTCGTGTTTCGTAAGTGGTGTAGGAATATCCAGTAAAATCTGCCGGTGTAGGATTGGGCCAGGCCCCAGCCTTCGGGCCACTTCGGTATCGACGATGGCCACACGCGGGGCACCCGCGCTATCCTGTACGCTGAAAGTACGGCCCATGAGGAGGGGAATCCCCATCGCATTGAAATATCCGCTCGTAACATAGTCGAGATCCGCTTTTGGGCCGATGGCGGAACCGGCTCCAGGGAGGCTGACGCTTGCAGCAGCCGCCGAATAAACGCCCGGAATTCCGGACGCAGCGGCCACAGCCTTGGTTGCCGGCTCGTCGCCAAGCTGCCGCAAGAATGAGTCAAGGAATCGGGCGCTCTGCGTCTCGTTTTGCGAGTTGCTCTGCGGAATAGACACTGGCGCCAGAAACACCTGACCGGGTTCAAAGCCTGGCCGAATGAGGACAAGTCTCCAAAAGCCACGCAGCGTGAGTCCTGCCGCCACAGTGAGTACGATAGCCAGCGCGATCTCCACGGCGACGAGCATGTCCCGAAGGTGGTGGCGCCTGGAGCCGGTAAACGTGCGGGCCGCGCCGGACAAGGTAGTTGCCAGATGCTCGGTTGTGGCTGTTAAAGCAGGAGCCAGGCCGGAGAGCAGTGTCGCAGCGACCGTGCCCACTAGTGTGATCGCCATCACCACGAAATCCACGCGCGGCTGTTGCACTTGCGGGAGGTCGATAGGCAGCATTGCGGGAACCAGACGTGTGCCCCAAAGGGCCAGGAGCAAACCCAACGCCGCTCCGCCGACTGCCTGCAGTACTGTTTCAGTGAGGAGCTGGCGCGTGACGCGTACCCGCGTCGCCCCGAGCGCAAACCGAATTGCGATGTCTGCCCTGCGAGCGTCTGCTCTAGCCAACAGCAGGTTCGTGATATTCGCGCACGCCAGTAAGAGCACAAAGGCCACCACGCCGGCAAGCAAAAGTAAGCCTGAACCCGCTTTCCCAAAAACCGCGGTGCGCATGTTGACCACATTGACTGCCCTCACGTTTTTGCGCGTTTCCGGAGTCATCAGCGCGGTCAACCGGCGGCTGGCAATTTGCGGTGAAATACTGGGCTGAAGGCGAGCGACGACTGTTAGCGTCATATCGAGCAGCTCCGGCGGCGGAAGCCGAAGGGGCAGCCAAACGTCAACGGCGCCCCACCGAGGCATGAGAAGGCGTGGGAAATCAAACGCTTCTGGCATGACCCCGACAACGGTGTAGCCGCGGCCACTCAACAGAATCCGCCTCCCGATCAATCCGCCATCAGCGTTGAACGCACGGCGCCAAAGATCGTGGCTGATGACTACCTGGTCATCAGCGGTGTCAAATTGAGAGAACACGCGGCCCAAAGCAGTATGCACGCCGAGCACCTCAAACAACTTTCGGGAGACACCCGCAGCTTGCAGCCGCTGCGGTTCTGTCACGCCGGCGAGCACCACCCGTGGTGTGAGCTTAAGGCCTGCGACCCCGGCAAAAAGCTCGCGCTGGGTCTGCCATTGTTCAACTTGCCCAAGCGCCACTCCACAATCTGCACAATCTGCCGCGACGTTGGATATCACCGCAAGCTGCTCTGCGTCCGGGAAAGGGAGTGGAGACAAGAGCGTCGCCCTCAAGAAACTGAATATCAGCGCATTTGGCCCTATACCCAGCGATAGAATGACCACAACCATTACGGCCAGTCTCCGGTCTGCTGCGACGCGCCGGAGCCCATAATGCAAATCGCGCCAGAGTGTGTCCATCATGTACCCTCCAGAACGTCGAGTCCCAATCGAATGTTATCTAGTCTATACGCTTTGCCAGCATTTAATGCCAAACTCGAATCGCGGCCGAAAAGGGTTGCGATGGCAACACGGGTATGATGCTGATTCCAGATGGTTGTCCGGTGGCCTTGCGAGCTGTGCCGAAATCACATCGTTTTGGCTTGTGCAGCACTGGAATTCGTGCGGGTAATCTCGTATCCCAGGCCGGCGGCCGGGTCTCACCCATACCGCGAAGGTCAACCGCCAAGACATGAAAACCTGCCGAGCCAAGTGAACGTGACAGGATCATCAAAGTGTTGACCGGCTTCGTTTGGATCTTGATCGAAGGCGCGGGTCGGCTGCGGCTCGCGGGATCAGTTGCAGATGTCCTGCCGCTCATGCCAGACAGCGGCCCTCATGCACGCTCTTTCCGAATGTAAAGGACCGCTGGACCAACGAACGGCACAGCGAACGACTGCTTCTTTCCGCCGACGACGGTCCCGCCGAACGTGATCGTCCCTTCGGTGGGATGCATCCATTCGGACACGAGCACGCCCGAAGCACGTGATAGATCCACTGTGACCCCATCGCCTTCCGGCAGGTAGACCAGAAACTCCCGTTCGGGATTGGCCAGGCAGTAGCTCGTTGAGGCCAGATCGTCATGCGGTGCCATCGAAGCAAGATCCATCCGATTCGCGTATTGCCGTGTGAATCCGAGTGCACGCCGCACAGGCTCCCAGGTTGGATCATCGCGGCGGTTTAGATCACGAAGAGGATTCCCCGGTCGTGGTCCCCAGTTGACTTCGGGGCATGGTGAGCCAGCTATGGGATCCCACGCGTCCATCAACAAGGTGTTATGACCGCGGGTAAAGCTCTTCCACGCCCACGCTGCCGTACCTCCGTGTCCCCAAAGATGGTCCGTGTCATTGACGCTGACCTTGCTTCCATCCCATGCGGGCGGATCGTACAGGAACGCGCGACCGAATGGCGAAACCCAATCCGCGGGACTCGCCATCATTTCATTCATTCGTTCGACACCCGCGCCGGTCAGACCCACTGGATGGCGCTTACCTTTCTCGGTTTCCAACTTATGCACCGTGTCGACCACCCACCAGTCCCAGTCCTTGCCACCGCCCTCGTTGATGACTTCATATAGCACGTTGTCGAGATCGGCTAGGGTATCCACGACTTTCTTGAGGTAGGCCGCATGCAGCTCCCGCACTGCGGGGTCGTCGATATCGACGCTATTATCGCCGTTCTTATCGCCATTGATGCTGTTGACATTGTTTTGGACGTTGTAGGGATGCCCGGACCAGGTTTGGATACCGCAGTGATGACCTTTGTTCGAGCTGAAGCCCTGAAACAGCTGAATCGCGCAATAGATCCCGCGGTCTCTGCACTCGGTCACGCGTGCGCGCAGGCGATCGAAATAGACGGGATTGAATTTCTTTAAATCGAATTTCGGAGCATCGTCGAGCGCCGTTCCAGGACCGGCGCGCACATACAGGACAGGCTCGAACAGGATCTTGTCCGGCGTCCACGGCGCCCAGGCTGCCTGTTGCCACGCCCACAGTCGCATGAAATTGTGATTGTGGGTCTTCATCATGGCCAGGTAGCCTTGCCAATCAAAGGTCGGGACAGGCGTTACTCCCGTGTCCTGGAGGGTGGCCCAGGTGTGCGAGCCCGTCAGGAAAATGGCGCGGGAGTTGCCATTGGTGAAGTAACGCGGGTTTTGCGGGTGAACTTTCAACGGCCCCGTGGCCGGCTGCACCAATTGCGCAGCACACTGGCTCGGGCTGAGCGCGGCGGCGGCAGCAAGCATGTTAGTGGTTTTTTTGAGAAACTCGCGACGATGCATTCTGCTCCCTCTACGCCAGCTGCCCGCCGTCAACGAATAGCAGCACGCCGTTGACGTAGTTCGCGTCGGCCGACGCAAGAAATAATGCTGGGCCTGCGACGTCCTCAGGCGTTCCCAGCCTGCCGAGCGGGATCAACCCTCTTGTGACGTCGTATTTTTTCATGAAGTCCTGGTCATGCAGAATGGGCTCGGTCAGGCGCGTCTTGATGAAGCCCGGGCCTAGGGCATTGGAAGTAATGCCGTGAACGCCGAGTTCCCTAGCCAGCGTTTTGGCAAGCAGGTACAAGCCGGCCTTGGAAGCATTATAGTGACCCAACTGCGCCTCCGCATCCAAGCAGTTCGTTGATGCCATGAAGACAAGCCTGCCTTGCTTACGCGCCACCATGTGCGGCGAAACGGCCCTGGAAACCAGAAACGCCCCGCGCAGGTTCGTGTCTAATGTGTTGTCCCACGTTTTCTCATTCATTTCCAGGAAAGGTACGGCCGGCGCGATTCCGGCGACGTACATCAAGACGTCGATACGGCGGTGCCACTCGATCGCTTGCTTGACCATAGCTTGAACTTGGGCAGAATCACGGACGTCGCATTCGACGCGCCTGGCGTCGGAACCCTCCGAACACATCTCGCGAACAGTCGCGTCCATCATGGGACCGTCGATGTCGGCAATGATAACGCGAGCCTTTTCACGTCCCAGACGGATGGCAATCGCTTTTCCGATTCCTTGTGCGCCCCCTACTACCAGCGCCACCTGGTCGTCGAAGCGCACCGCCCCGTTATTGCCTTCGCCCATCGATTCGTTTCCCCATCTCCATTAAGTTAGGAGCCTGAACTCGGCGAGTCTGTAAGTATCCCCCAATTTTTTGTTGCAGCAGCACGGTCCAACTGCGAGGTTTCGTGCCCGTGGTATTTCAAGACTCTTTCGTAGTTTTCTTATAGCCAGGCCGCCGGGGTCGGTAGCACGATTTATTGGCTTAGAACCATAGACGTCGTAGTTAGGTGGTAGTGTGTTCATTCGGTCTGGCAGATTGTCAATGACCCCTCAAGAACAAAGTTGCCGTGATTACTGGAGATGTTCAGGAATGAGCCGTACCACTGCTGAAGTCTTCGCCGGCGAGGGACCGAGGCTGAAATGAGCGGGAGCGCGGCGGTTCAATGAGCCTTCCTGCAGCGCAAGTACAGACGGGCGGCGAGGTCCCTCGGTTGAGGCGAGTGCTGTCGGTTTGGGATCTGATCTTTTATGGGATCGTAGCGGTGACGCCGAGCGCGCCCGCAACGGTTTTCGGCTTGGCGGAGCTCAAGTCTCAAGGGTATGCCGTTGTGACCATCCTGGCCGCAATGATTGCTATGGTGCTCACGGCCATCAGTTACGGGCGGATGGCGGCGCTGTACCCATCCGCCGGATCGGCATATACGTACGTCGGCCGCGGTTTGCATCCGTATCTCGGTTTTGTCTCTGGTTGGGCGATGCTGCTGGATTATGTAGTCAGCCCGCTCTTTTGCGTAGTTTACGGAACACTGGTTCTGACGCGCGCCTTTCCAGCCCTGCCGTATCCTGTGGGAGCCGCGCTCTTCGCGAGCGGCATCACTTTCCTCAATCTCAGCGGCATCCGTTCGACCGCACGCGCCAACAAGATCTTACTATGCTTCATGTTCCTAGTGCTGCTGAGCTACATCCTCATGGCGATCCGATACCTCTTGGTACATCAGGGCCTTGGAGCGCTGCTCTCAGCCAAACCGTTTTACGATCCGGCCACCTTCGATATTCACAAGATCGCGGGGGCCACGTCGTTCGCGGCCCTTACCTACCTCGGCTTCGATGCCGTCACAACCCTTGCCGAGGACGTAAAGAATCCGCGTCGTAACGTGATACTGGCGGCCGTTGCAGTTTGCGCGTTTACTGGTGTATTCGGCGGTCTGTTGGTTTACCTCGGCCATCTAGTGTGGCCGGATTACCGTACGTTTTCAAATATAGAGACTGCGTTCATCGAGGTCTCCAGCCGCGTTGGAGGAACGGTTCTGTTTCAGGCCATGGCGGCGATGCTTGTAGTCGCCAACATCGGCGCAGGAATGACCGCCCAGGTGGGCGCGGCTCGACTCCTGTTCGGCATGGGCCGCGATGACGTGATTCCCCGGCGATTTTTCGCCCACCTTCATCCTTCCAGGAACACGCCCAATCGGAATATTTGGCTTATCGGAATCCTGGCATACGCGGGCGCGCTCGTTATGAGCTACGAACTAACAGCGGAAATCCTCAACTTCGGTGCGTTTCTCGGATTCATGGGAGTGAATCTTGCCGTTGTCTGGCAGTTTTGGGTGCGCCAGACCGAAGGTCAGCGAAGGGAAATCTTCGCGGATATCGTCCTGCCTGCCCTCGGGTTCATATTCTGCGCGATCATCTGGCTTGGTCTGGGTGCCCCTGCCAAAATCGCTGGCGGAATCTGGTTTGCCATCGGTGTGGTCGTATTGGCTGCGCACACACGAGGCTTCCGGCAGCGAATTGTATCGCCCGACCCTGCCAACTACGAGGAAAGTCTGCGAGATGGATCGATGCGAATGTGAAAGCGCCGGAACGGATTGACTGTGCCCGGATCGGATGGAATAATGTGCCGCATGCGGATTCCGACGCATATCTGCGAGGATCATTTTCGCCTCGTCGAACCGCAGATCAATGCGGAAGGCGTCCACGTCTGGCCCTTCGACCCGTCCTTTCCAGTCGATGTGCGCTTTATGACGGGGGGCCTGCGACAGAACGTCCGCATGAACCGACACGACTATTTCGAAGTGATGTATCTGTGCGCGGGCGCGGCCGATCTCGATATTCATGACCGCTGCTTACCGTTTCATGAAGGCGAGCTCAGCGTCGTCGGCAGCACGCTATATCATCGCTTGGAAGGCCGAACATGGCCCTTTACCGTTGCTGTGCTGTTCTTCCAGCCGGATCTGATTCGGGCAGACGGCGGTGCCGAAAGCGCCGAGTACCTCACGCCGTTCCTTCTACAGGACTCGCAGTTCCCGCATATAATTCCGGCCAAGACCGGAATTCCCAACCAGGTTTTTGGTCTCATGCAGCGTATCCGCACCGAACTACCGGCGAGATCGGTGCTGGCACGGTTATCGGTGAAGACGTATCTGAAGATGATTCTTATCCTGTTGGTGAACCAGTATTCCTCGTATGCGGGCACTGTGGAGACCTTTCAGCGCCAGCAGCGGGCGCTCGAACGGTTGCAACCGTTGTTCGATCACTTGGAAAACCACTATGGCGAGTCGATCCAGGTGCAGGGAGCGGCGCGTACCTGCGGTATGAGCGAATCACATTTCATGAGCTTCTTCAAGCGCGTGACTGGCCAATCGTTCATGGCATACCTGAATCACTGCCGGATCGAACGAGCTCAGGCCTTGCTGGTCACGACGGAAAGACCGATGTCGGCGATCAGCCAGGAAACAGGCTTCTGCGATCAGAGCTATTTCGGCACCGTATTCCGCCGGCTGGTGGGGATGACGCCGGCTGCATACCGCCGAAAATATCGTCCCGATCCGGCCGTTCAGCATCTGGATCCGAACTGTCCAGGCGAGGGCCTCCTGGCGAGTGCCACGGCAGCAAATGGCGCCAGGCCCTCTCGCAACGGATCATAGAATTTCGAGAATCATTTGTAGATTTTTCCATAGACGGGCTTCGCATTGGTTAACCCTGTAGAGTCGTCAGCGGTGGGAAACAAGCGCCAGTTTATCCGCCAGCGGAGGGCGACTAGAAATTCGATCTGGATAATGCCTCGCGGCAACTCAGCGCTCCGGGACAGCACAATTCTGTTTTACAGGTCTTGAATTCGTCACGGCTTGCCTGCAAGCTGCGCGCGCGCACGCGCCAGATAGTCGCGCGCAACCTTGTCTGACGGGTTCAGCTTGAGCGCTTCTTCAAAGGCCTGGATCGCTCCCGGCAGATCGCCGCTGCTTGCGAGTAGTGCACCGAGGTCGGTGCGGATATCAGAGTCTTCAGGTTTCAGCCGGATGGCCTCCTGAAAATGTGGAAGTGCGTCGTGGTAGCGTCGCTGCATGAAGTAAATCATCGCCAGCCCTACCTGCGCATCGGCGTTGTCCGGCTTTCGTCGCAGATAGGTTTCTAATTCCGCAGCAGCGCCGGACGGATCATTTTTCCGCAGGAGAGTCTTGGCCAGGTTCCAGCGCGCGTTGAGATGCCCGGGATCGATGCGTAGTGCTTCGCGGAGTTCACGAATGGCATCATCGACGCGGCCCGCAGCCAGAAATCCTGCGCCTAGACCGTTGCGCGCAGTGGCGCTCGCAGGCTGAACGCGCAGAGCATGCTCGAAGTTTTCAATGGCAGCGTCGTAACGACCGCGCGTAGCGTAAAGCGCTCCCAGGTTGCAGTGCGCCACGAAGTCACCGGGATACTTTTCTAGACGCCTCCGCATGAGCGCTTCTTGCAACCCTGCACGGGGATCCTCAGTCGATCCTTTTTTGGGCAGAACCTGCAGCCACACGTGGCCCATCTCGTCTTCGCTACGTGGACCTGTGCGCACCCGCTTCGGAGGATTGCTTGCGCGCGGGTTATCAGTCGAATTGTCGTAGGTAATGCGCATCTCGACGGTTGAGCCTCTAGGCAGCTGGACAGGTTTCTTGTATGTATAAACCGCCTGCCAGTTCATGTCCCAGCCAGCGATCTTGATGAGCCACCTTAGCGTGCCGTCTGGAAGGGTGGCCCAAGCCTCAACTTGCTTGCCTAGATAGTGCGCGTGAGGGTAGATAGCCAGCACGTCCACACTCGTCGGCAGAATCAGGCGATCGGTTACCGCGAAATCACGGGAACCAGCCGGGATGTCGATCGCGCCATCATGCTCGAGCTGAACCAGCATCGGGTGGCGTGTTGGCGCCTGAGGGCTGAAGTAAAAGCCGATCACTGGCTGAATACTCTCCTCTTTTCCCGAAGGTTGCAAATGCAGATTGAGCACCAGGTCCGTTCCGGGATCGAGCTGCCAGGAGAGATCGTCAGGTTCCAGCTCAATCACGCTCCCGGGTTTCCAAAACAGGAAGTGCGAGTCTGGATCAAATGTATCCGAGCGCGCTTCAGTCGAAACATCCATACCGGGAAAGCCCGGCTGGCCATCCTGGCCATCGCGCCGGCGCAGGGATTGCCGGTGATCGATCCAGATATTAGCGTGGTGCACGATGCGTTTGTTGCCAGGCCGCAATTCAATGGCACGCACATACTTCGTTTCTTTTAAGTCGACGGGAACGATGAAATTCCGGAAGACATCGCCCCCCGAAGCCGTAAGTCGATACTGTTCCGCCATTTGCACAACCAGATCGGGCGGGCCCATTTGCCAGCCTTCGACAAAATGCGGAGACGGCGGTACATCAGCGGGATCCCCTTCGAGTGCGCCTTGCTTCACCCAGTCAGAGAAGAGGCGCAGTTGCTCCGCAGTAAGGCGGCGCTCTCCATTGAAGTCACCGTAACCTGGCTCCGGCAGCCATGGGGGCATGTATCTCCGAGCCGTCGCCGCAGCAATTTGCGAGGCGTGCTGGCGGACGTCCTGATATGTGAGCAGGGAGAACGGCGCCGCTTCGCCCGGTCGGTGGCATGGCGAGCAAAATTGAAAAACGAGAGGAGCGACGTGCTTGGTAAAGGTGACCGGCCGCGCCTCAAGCGGCTGCATCACGAGAAAAAGTACGAACCAGCGCGCATGAGTGATGGTTGTGGCAACGTTATGCGTGTCGCGCTTACTGCGCCACGGCACCCTGCAGCCTCCGTCTTCCCGGTTCCTCCGCCGCTTTCGGCTTCAATTGTTGGAAGTGCTTCAACTCTTCCTGCGCCGCCTGCTCCCGCCCTTCCGCCTGAAAAATTCGGAAGAGCAGATAGTGCGGTTCCGAGTTCTGCGAGTCTGCGGTGGCGGAGCTACCGAGAGCCGCAATAGCGTCAGTGTTCCGCTTCAAGGCCGTCAGCGTTTTTCCCAGCTGAAGCCACGCATCACCGGAACGCGGGTTGAGCTGTACGGCCCTTTGCAGTACGGGGAGAGCGTCATCAAACCTGTTCAGGCGGTAACAATAGCGGCCAAGATATACGTAAGGGATCTCATTTCCTTCTCCAGCCAAGACGATGGCTTTGCGATAGGTTTCGATGGTGCTCTTTTCATCGCCCACTTCCTCGAGTGTCAGACCGAGGAACAAGAGAGCGGGCATGTAGGCGGGGTTCAACTCCGCTGCTTTTTTGAGCTCAGGTCGAGCCTTGAGGAACAGGCTCTTGGCGTAGTAGAGGGCTCCGAGATGGAAGCGGACAAGGTAGTCGTTCGGCGCCAGCCGCTTCGCTGTTTCCAACGCGGGCGCGGCAACGTCTAACCGTTCCAGGCGAATAGCACTGAGCGCAGCCAGCTTATAAAGTTCCGCATCAGAGGGCGCCTTGACGATCGATTGCTGCACAACCTTCAGCACTTCGGCGTATCGCTTTTCCGCGAACAGAATTCTCGCTTCGAGATATAGGCCGGTAGGAGCTTCGCGTCTAGCTGCCGTCTGCCGCGCAAGCTGTTCCCGCGCGCTCACCAGATTTCCTGAAGCGATGAGTGCCTCGATTGGCTTAGACCAAGATTCAAACCCGCCCTCTGACGCGAGTGTCTGCGACAAGAGTAAGAAAAGGCAAACCGACCACATTTCGGCCTATTCCGCGCAACTGCTATCATAGCAACCGTTCCGGCTGGGTTATGAAGAGTGCGGCCAACCTCGTCCTCGCCGTTGCTGTGGGAACCACTGCCGGCGTGCTCCAAACACACGCACCGGTTCCGACTGTCAAATTCATCGACGCCGCACCCGCCGCTGGTCTCAATTTCCGTTTCCGCAATTCAGCGACCTCGCGGAAGTATCTGATCGAGACCATGGGTGGCGGTGTGGCCATTTTTGATTACGATAACGACGGTTGGCCTGATGTTTTCTTCGTGAATGGAGCGGCGCTGAAGGACCCGCAGCCGGGTGGAGAACGACCCGACAAATCCACGCCGGATTTTTGGAACCGGCTCTTCCGAAACAACCACGACGGCACGTTCGCCGACGTTACCTCGAAAGCGGGCCTCAAAGGATCCGGATATGGGATGGGCGTTGCGACGGGGGACTACGATAACAACGGATTTACGGATCTGCTCATCACCACCTTCGGCGGCGCGATCCTCTATAAGAACAATGGCGACGGCACTTTCACCGATGTCACGGCACAGTCGCACATCAAGACATCCGGCTGGACCACTGGCGCTGGTTTCTTCGACTACAACAAAGACGGCTGCCTCGACCTCGTGGTGTCCCGATACATGGAATGGGATTTTGGCAAGGGAGGGGCCTTTTGCGGCCTCAATATTCCCGGCGGACGCGCCTACTGCCATCCGGACGAGTTCGAGCCTGCTTCCAACTATCTATTTCGCAGCAACTGCGATGGGACATTCGCAGACGTAAGCGAGGCAAGCCGCATTGGATCAGCCAAGGGAAAAGCGCTGGGGTTGGCTTTTGGCGATTACAACAACGACGGCTGGCTCGACCTGTACATTGCCAACGACTCTATGCCTCAGATGCTGTTCCGCAACAACGGCGACGGCACGTTTACTGACGTTGCCCTCCTCGCTGGAGTGGCTTACACCGAAGACGGTAAGAACTTTTCTGGTATGGGCACCGTGTTTGCGGATATTGATCGCGATGGGCTGCCCGATATTCTGACCACGGCTCTGCCCTATGAGTACTATGCTTTTTTTCGGAATATCGGCAAGGGGCAATTCAATTATGCCTCCGTGAGCACGGGTCTGGCGATAGCCACCCGACCTTTCAGCGGCTGGGGCATTCAGTCATTTGATTATGACAACGACACAGGAAAGGAGATTTTCGTAGCAAATGGGCATGTGATGGATAACATCGAGTTCACGCAGCCGCATTTGCGGACGCTCGAACCGCCACTGCTGCTGAAGTATACAGCCGGTAAATTCACAGATATCTCGGCAATCGCCGGTGACGTTTTTAATCAGGCATGGGCGGCCCGCGGCGCAGCTTTCGGTGATCTTGACAACGACGGCGATATCGACATCGTGGTTAGCGACCTCCACGGTCCGGCCCACTTGCTGCGCAATGAAGGCGGGCACAGGAATAACTGGGTCGGCCTCGACCTGCGGGGCACCAAGAGCAATCACGATGCTATCGGTGCACAAATACGGCTTACCAGCGCGGAAGGAAAGGTGCAGTACGCGATGGTGTCGACGGCCGGCAGTTATCTTTCGGCCAGCGACCGGCGCGTGCACTTTGGACTCGGGCACGAACACGCAATTCGTGAAATTCAAATCAAGTGGCCCAGCGGGATCGCACAGATAGTCAATGGTCCAGAGGCCAATCGGATTTTGAAGATCAGGGAAACCGCTGAGGCGCCAGCCCCGCAGCGCACGAAAGCGCGTGCTCAGCAGAAGTTCGAATCAGGCTTCTCTCTCGCGCGGGAGGGGAAAAATTCCGAGGCCATCGAGGCATTTCGCAAGGCTGTCGAGCTTAATCCCGATTTGACGGAAGCTCACTTCTCGCTCGCCGTTCTCCTGGCTCGACAGGGCAAGCAGGGATACGCCGAAGCTATGCAGCATTTCCTGGAGGTGTTACGCCTTCATCCGAATGATGTCGATGCGCTGGTCAATATCAGCAACCTGCTCGAGGAAGGTGGCGACGTCAACGCATCCGTTACGACAATGCAAAAGGCCGTCGCCCTGGCGTCTGAGCAGAGCGAACTCTACGTCATGCTTGGCCAGAAGCAGGACAAGGCCGGGCACTATCCGGATGCGGTTGAATCATTCCGCAAGGCTCTGCAGTCGGGCCGGCAGCTGCCGCGCGCGAAGTTTGGACTCGGCATAGCGTTGAAACATCTGCGCAGGTTCGATGACGCTGCCCAGGAACTTGACGCCCTAGCGCGCACGACCCCGGGCGACCCGCTCGTTCATTTTGAGCTGGGTTCGGTTCTGGAGCGGCAGGGCCGACATCCGGAAGCAATGGCGCATTTCGAGGAAGCATTGCGACTGCAACCCAATATGCCGGAGGCTTATGCCGAGATCGGCCGCCTGTACCGGGCGCAAGGCCGGCAGCAAGAAGCCAACGCCGCATTTCGCAAGGCCATTGAGATGAAACCTGATCAAGTCTCGGCACTTTACGGGCTGGCACGAGGCGCAAAAGATCAGCAGAGCTCCAACGCGTTGTTCGCGATGATACGAGAACTGAAAGCGCACTCGGCTGAATCCAGCCAGGCAAACGATCTAAATACTCAGGGTGTCCGCTACATGGCTGATGGCCATCTGGATGACGCGCTTAACGCCTTCAGAAGTGCGCTCAAAAGTGATCCCAAATTCGCCCTAGCAGCGTACAACGTGGGTGTCGTGCTGACGCAGAAGGGTGCGATGGGAGAGGCGGCGGAAATGTTCCGCACGGCTATCCGGCTGCGCCCCGGACTTAGCGCGGCACACCTCGGGCTCGGACTGGTTCTCAAACTTCTCGACGATCCCGCCGCGGATGCGGAACTCCGGACAGTGCGGATGCTCGACGAGGTCCAGCGGGAGCCTAACGCCAGCGAAGCCCGGCCAAATCGCTGATTTACCGCCGTGTCGCGCTGTCCTCTGCATTCAAGCGGTTAACAATTTCCCGCTCCCTATTTCCTTCTGCATTTCTCCTTAGGCGGAAGTATGTCTGCGCCAGCAATACGTGCGCCCTCAAGTGGCGGGGTTTGGCAGCGATAACGCGCTCCAGCAGGACAGCTGACTCCTGAAACTGTCCCTTCGCACGGGCGATGCGTGCAAGTTGAAATAGCACTTCGATATCGGTCGATCTCATCTCACGAGCTTTTGTGAGCACCTTCTCCGCATCGATCATCCGATCCGATTCCAAGTAGAGCCAACCCAGGATTGCAAGCGTGTCGAAATCAGCCGGGTTCTTCCGCAGGTACTCTTCGAATAATTGTCTCGCCATCTCCTGGCTGCCTGTCATGGCATACGCTCCTCCCAGGCTCGTGCCCAGTTCCGGAAGGGCTGGGTTCAACTCCTGGGCGCGGCGCAGTTCGACTACCGCTCGCCTGTAGTTCTGCGTCGCCATCCAGTACGACCCGGCGATCAAGTGAGCCTCGGCCGTATTGTGGCTCTCAATCACTATGTCAATGAGCCGGCGGGCTTTCTCGAGTTGATTGGTTTTAATGTAGGCCGATGCGAGCGTGTAGGCGGCATCAAGGTTGTCCGGGTGCCCCATCACCACGACATCCAGCTCCGCAACACCTTCCGCTATGCGATTCAACTTCAACAGGGAAACACCCAGGTAATGCCGCGCCAGGAAATTATCCTTCTGCAGGCCGGCAAGCAACGCCAAAGTACGGCGCGCCTTCTCGTTTTGTCCGGCTTGAAGGTACGCAAGGCCTGCGTTAAACAGCACGGCCGGCTGCCTCGGGTCGATTTCGAGAGCTTTTTCAAACGTCTGAACTGCGCGGTCGAATTCCCGCAACCCGCTATAGACCAAGCCGAGGTTGGAGAGAGCATCGATACGCCGTGGCGAAAGTTTCAGCGCAGCCTCATAGGCACGGCGGGCCCCGGTCAGATCTCCTGTTTGCTGCAATTGCACGCCGCAGGCGAATTGGTCGTTGGATGCCTGCGAAGGGCCGTGCGCAGCCAAAGGATCGGAAGAAAAAAACAATCTAGTTGTTGCAACTGTTGCGACCCAAAAGCAGGCATGGCGATGCAGTTTCAACAAACGGAATCATAACAAATGCATTTGGGTCAGCGAACGAGGTCTCAAGGTACCGGGGTCCTGTCCCTCATAGTTTTACGATAAACAATAGTGGGAATCCTCTAGACCGCTGACCAGGTCCAGTTTAAAGTTCCTCTTATCATGTTGTTAACTCGAGGGGGACTGTCTATGCACGGCAGGCGGCGCTATCTCTCTAGCTTTACGATTTTGTCCATCCTTGTCGCAGTTTTGACAGGTTCGGTGTGCGCGCAGACAACGTCCGGCACTATCACGGGTACGGTCACCGATCAGTCGGGGGCGATCGTACCCAACGCCAAAATTATTCTGACCGATGAGGCGACGAGAGATACGCGAGAATCTACGGGCGCCGAATCGGGCGAGTTCGTCTTCGCGGCGCTGCGGCCGTCCACGTACACCATCCTGGTGGAGAAAGCCGGGTTTCAAGGTTATCGTCAGACAGGTATTGTGCTCGCCAGCATTGAGCGGCTGGCCCTGGGAACGATCCGGTTGACCGTAGGCCAATCCACCGAGTCGGTCACGATTAGCGCACAGGCTCCCCCGATTAACACCGAAGGCTCCGACACGGCCCCCGCGCTGAATCAAGTTCAACTGGCCAACATCCCCATCGCCGCTCGCGACGTGATGAACCTGCTGCGCGTCCTGCCCGGCGTCGGGAGCCTTGCCGTCAACCCCTGGGGCGGCGAGATGGGCCCCAGCGATCCGGCGGGCAGCGCTGCTTCCAACGGCGGCCAGTTCGGCAGCTTTACGCCCAATGTTGGCGGCGCCCGCCTGTTCTGGAACACGGTGATGGTCGACGGCCAGGTCGGCTCGAACCCTGACTTCCCAGGACTGTTCATGGCGGCCATGAGCATGGATGCGGTGGCCGAGGCGAAGATCATTTCCCACAATTACACTTCCGAGTATGGTCGTAATCCGGGTCCGACAATCAGCCTGGTGACGAAGTCCGGCACCAGCGAATACCACGGAGCAGTTTATGCCTACAAGCGTCACGAGGGATTCAACGCCAACGACTTCTTCAACAACCGTGACGGGCTGCCCAAGCCGATCTACAGGTTCGGAACACTTGGAGGCGCAGTGGGCGGGCCGATTTTTATCCCGGGCCACTTCAATAGCGATAGAAAGAAACTCTTCTTCTTCTACTCTCATGAGCAGTGGTGGACCAAGCTGCCGCAAGGCATTACCCACGTGACCGTGCCCACGGCCGCCGAGCGGGCCGGAGACTTTTCGCAGACGCTGGACCAGGCGGGCGCGCTCCGTATCATCACGGATCCAACAAACGGCACTCCCTTCCCGAACAATAGGATTCCAGATAGCCGGTTCAATTCCAACGGGCTGGTGTTGCTGAATCTCATGCCCCTACCGAACACGGTGGATCCGAACCGTAATTACAATTTCGAGTGGCAGGATAGCTGTGATATTCCGAAGCGTCTGGATTCCTTAAAGGTCGACTATTACCCGCGGGAAAAAGATCTTGTCTCGATTCATCCGCGTTCCTGGTGGTCGGATACGCGCGCGTACCAGTGCAACGTCCTCAGCTACGGTGGCAACGTGCCGATTCTTAAGGACCACTACAAGTACCTGACCAATAGCGCCGTCATCAACTGGACCCACACCTTCAGCCCGACCATGATCAACGAGTTCGGCATCGGCTTCACCGGTGAAAAGGAGAGGGGTCCGGCCGACAACCTGTTTGGCCGTACCGTGGAAAACTACTTCGACCCCGTCAAACGTAGCACCAATGGGTTCACGTTAGGACAGTTCTATCCAGCCGCCAACCAATACGACATCATGCCGGGTGCGAATTTCGGCTACGTTCCGTCCGGCCCGAGTATTGGGGCTAATGCGCGTTATCCGGATCATCAAGGGTACGAGCGTTTCCACTTCCTGGACAATTTCTCGCTGATCCGCAACAAGCACACGTTTAAATTCGGCATCTACTTCGAGCGCAATTGGGCGACGGATGGCCCGCATGCGGATTGTTTCGATGGATGCTTCGATTTCACTCACGACATCTACAATCCGCTGGACACGGGCTGGGACTTCGCCAACGCGCTGATCGGTAACTTCCGCGAGTACTCGGAATCCAATTCGCGGCAGGAATACCAGATGCAGAACAATGTCGCCGAGTGGTTTGCTCAGGATACGTTTAAGGTCACGCGGAAACTGACCATCGACATCGGCGTGCGCTTCTCGTGGTTTACGCCCTGGTATGTAGGCAAAGGTCTGGGAGCCGAGTTCATCCCGAGTAGGTACGACCCGTCTCAGGCGCCGCCGTTGTACCGGCCCGTTCAGGATCCCAACGGATCGCCGGGAAGCGAAATCGCTCAAAATCCAGTAACCGGGGCGTACGCCCCGGCGGCTTACATTGGCGCGTTTACCGGTCCCTTTGATTTCTCCGGAACGATCCTTAGCACCGACAAGAGTTACCCCCGTGGTTTCCGCGAACAGCACGCCCCGCAGCTTGCGCCGCGGTTCGGAATTGCCTGGGATCCGTTCGGTGACGGCAAGACAGCGATCCGTACCGGATTCGGCATGATCAAGGAAACCGTGCCGACCTATAACGGCTATGCCTGGTCGATGGTCTCCAACCCGCCGGTGCAGATCGAGCCGCACATCTTTTACGGCGCCCTGAACACGCTGCTGCAAAGACAGGGGTTGCTGTTCCCGGTCGGCTCCAGCGCACTGCAGTTGAAAGATAAGGTTCCGAGTGTTTACAAGTACAGCTTCGGGATTCAGCGGGAACTTCCGTGGCAAACATCGATTGACGCTTCCTACGTCGGCAACGTAGGACGTCACTTGATTCAGGGTACGGATCTCAACGAACTTCCCTACGGCGCGCGATTCCTGCCGCAAAACCAGGATCCTTTGACCGGCGCGGCGCTGCCGGACGACTTTTACCGGCCCTATCCAGGATATGAAGGGATCTTCGAGATCGGCAACTTCGGGTGGTCAAATTTCAACTCACTGCAAGTGGGAGTCAACAAGCGCTATTCTCGAGGCCTTCAACTCGGTTTCTCCTATACATGGGCGCATTCGTTAGGGACCGGCTCGACCGACACGGACGGGCTTGCGAGATACCGTTCGTGGAGGGTCTGGAACTATGGGCCGCCCAATTTCGACCAGCGCCAGGTCCTGACGATCACTTACGTTTGGGATTTGCCGAAGGCCAGCAAGGTGGCGCCAAACCCCGCGGTGAAGTTTATTCTCGACAACTGGCAACTCTCAGGTGTGACAACGTTTGCGACGGGATTGCCACGGCCTGTCTTCTTTGGTACATCCGACGGCGGCGACATCACCGGCGGCGGCGATTGCTGCCGGGCCGACCTAGTGGCCAACGCAACCGCTGGCGGCGGTGGTTTCTACCACTGGTTCAACCAATCTGCTTTTGCCCGGCCCGCTCAAGGGACCCCAGGCAATGCGCCGGTGGCCCCCATTTACAACCCAGGCCAAAACAACTTCGACATGACGCTCATGAAGAAATTCCCATTATGGAGTGACCGGCGGTCGATCCAATTCCGAACGGAGTTCTACAACGTGTTCAACCACACTCACTTCGCAGCAGTGGATAGTGGCGCGGTTTTCGATCCGGACGGCACTCAGATCAACGGCCAGTTCGGCCAGATTGTGTCGACGCGCGCGCCGCGTGTGATTCAATTCTCGCTGCGGCTGGAATTCTGAAGAACCTAATCATCGACACAAGTCGAGGGCAGTGGTTACGCCTGCCCCAGTCATCTTATGAGGACGCTCGCATTCCTTTTCCTGACCGCCGCCCTCGGCTCGCGCGCAGAACCGATCAAGCTGCACCCCCTTAATCCTCACTACTACTCGTTCAATGGCAAGCCCACCATCCTCATCACTTCAGCCGAGCACTACGGCGCAGTCGTGAACAAGGATTTCGATTACATCGCGTATTTCGACGCACTAAGAGCTTACGGACTCAATTACACGCGAATCTATCCTGGCTTCCTGTTTGAGCCAATGGGAAAGTTTATGAAGGGCAACACACTCGGCGTGAAGCCCACAAGCCTGATCCTGCCTTGGGCGCGCAGCCAGAAGACCGGATACGCACTCGGCGGCAACCTGTTCGATCTGGACAAGTGGGATCCGGAGTTTTTCAGGCGGCTTAAGGATTTTGTGGCGAAGGCAGGGGAGCGTGGTATCGTCGTCGAAATCTGTTTCTACAATGCGCAGTACGGAGATACGTGGCCGATGTCCCCGCTATATTACGAGAACAACATACAAAGCGAAGGACGGTGCGATTACGAGGATGCCCAAACGCTGAAGCACGCGGACCTCGTGCGACGGGAGGACGAGTACGTCCATAAAATCACCGAGGAAGTCAACAAATTCGATAACGTGATTCTCGAGATTTGCGATGAACCATATCTAACCGGTACGCCGATTGAACTCGCCGGCCCTTGGATCGCCCACAACATCGAAGTGATTAAGAAAACCGAGAACACGCTGCCAAAAAAGCACTTGATCGCACAGCAAATCGAGGGGCCTATTGGCGGGCCGTGTGACTTCACGGCGCATCCCGATATATCTGTCATCGTGGCGCAGTACGCCTGGGAGGGCGGCCACGAGCAGATGGGCGGACTGAAGGCGCTTGATTACGAGTACGACAAGAACAAGCCGATCGATTTCAATGAGACCGACTATTATCCGGCGTGGTACCAGGGTGACAGAATCGCGGCCTCACGCGTCGAAGCGTGGGAATTCATCGTCGGTGGCGGCGGAAGTTTCAACCAGTTAAATGGGCTGTACACCATTCGCGATCCGGCTGGCAACACGGAAGAAAATCGCCAGCTGCTTCGCGCGCTTAAGGGCCTGCATGATTTCATGTACAGTTTCGATTTCCTCAAGATGCGGCCGGACCGAACCTTTGTACGAGATGGGGTACCGCTCGGCGCCTGGGCCAGAGGTATGAGTGAGCCCGGCGAGCAATATGCGTTCTATCACCATCACAGCGCGTTCGGAAGAAACGCGGCTTCTTTTAAGGTGACGCCCGGGAAGTACGAAGAGACCTTCATGCTGCATCTGCCCGCCGGGACATATCACGCGGAATGGGTCGACACCGCGAGCGGATCCGCAATCCACACCCAGAAGTTCGTTCACGAGGGCGGAGGCCGGTCACTGAAAACTCCCGTTCATGATGTTGACATCGCATTGCGCGTTAAACGCGTTAAGTGAGACGGCCTGTGGAGTCAACGTGCGCTGCCGTGTCGTCCACATGCATGATGGGTAGGGCCAACGACAAATCTCGCTTGGCCAAGTTGACGGATTTCAAATCTCCTCGAACCCGGCTCCATCCGCGCACGCAGCCAGCATTTCTTCGCGCGCGCCACCGCGCTGCACTTGAAGTAGCGACTTGATCGGGACATTACCATCCCATCTTCAGCTGTTGCAAGTTTGCAGTGTTCACACCGTAGAACTTGTGGAAAGGAGTTTATGATGATGAAGACGTGTTGGGCTCTGATGCTCCTGAGTACGGTTGTTGCAGGACGCGCCGAGCCGATCCGCGAGCATCCCGCGAACCGTCATTACTATTTGTTTCGCTGCAAACCCACGGTTCTGATCACCTCTGCCGAGCATTATGGCGGGGTGATCAACCGGACCTTCGACTACAATGCCTACTTTGACGCGCTGAAATCCTACACGCTGAACTATACGCGCATCTACCCGGCGGCGTTCATCGAGCCGGAGGGCACATTTCACCTCGAAAATACGCTGGCGCCCAAACCCGGAGACCTGATCCAGCCTTGGGCCCGCAGTCAGACGCCGGGCTACCGGTCGGGCGGCAACCGCTTCGACCTGGACAAATGGGATCCGGAGTACTTCCGGCGACTCAAGGATTTCGTTGCACAAGCCGACGCGCGTGGCATTGTGGTCGAGGTCTGTTTCTTCAACGCACAGAATCGAGGAAGTTGGCCCATGTCTCCGCTGTACTGGAAGAACAACATCCAGGGTGAAGGCCGTATCGACTACAACGGAGTGCAAACGCTCAAGCATCCGGACGTGGTGCGCCGCCAGGAGGAGCTCGTGCGCCGGATTGTGCAGGAAGTGAATTCATTCGATAACGTGATCCTCGAGATCTGCGATGAACCCTTTTCCTATGGGACGCCGCGAGCCCTGGCCGGCCCGTGGATCGGACACCTGGTGGATGTAGTCAGGCAAACTGAGAGCACGCTCCCGAAGAAGCATCTGCTCGGCCAGCAGATCCAGGGGGCGATCGGCGGACCCGTCGATTTCACTTCCCATCCGGACGTCTCGGTGATCGTGACGCAATATGTCTGGCAAACACCAGACGAACAGGTGGGTGGGATGAAGGCCCTCGACGAACTGTACGACCGGAACAAGCCGATCGACCTCAATGAGACGGGCTATTACCCGCTCTCGTCGTGGTACGAGGGAGACAAGGCTGGCGACGTCCGCGTGGAAGCCTGGGAGTTCATGGTCGGCGGAGGCTCGAGTTTCAACAATCTGAACGGTGTGTACACGGTTCGGGACCCGGCCGGAAGGGCAGCCGAGAACGAACCGGTTCTCAAGACTATGCGGAGCCTGAAACACTTTATTGAAAGCTTCAATTTTCTGAAGATGCGACCGGACCGCAGCTTTGTGGCGAGCGGTCTGCCCGCCGGCGCTTACTACCGGGGTATGAGCGAGCGCGGGGAACAGTATGCCCTCTACCATCACCACAGCAAGCTCAAACCATACGTCTACACTGTCGTGCCGGGAGCTTACGAGGAACGCCTGGTTCTCGAGCTGCCCGCTGGCATTTATCAAGCCGATTGGATCAATCCGTCTACGGGAGCAGTTATCAGTACGGAAACGGTCACGCACCCAGGCGGGCAGCGTCCGATAACCACGCCCAACCATTCCGTAGACATGGCACTACGGATCAAGCGCCGGATCGGCTCTGATTCTCGTGCCAGATTCCCCGGGTTTCAGGCAGTGACAGACCGTCGCAGTAACCAGCAGTGATACCAGCCGCTACGACCGTTAACGAAGGATGTGGGTTCCAGTCCTGCGTGAGGAGCCGACCTCACCTGTGCTCTCACAAGTGGAGACCTGTGCTCTCACAAGTGGAGAGGTGGTTGGAACCAGGTTTTCTGGGGAGCCAGTACCTTTCTGCCCTAGCGCCATGGGCACGGTCTGCAATTGACGAGCCCGAAGAGCGGGCCGAGTTCGCATATTGTGTTTGCTAAACGTATGAGCGCTTGGGCCCACTGCACTTTTCAGACGGAGCGACTCCCACCAGTTGCCACCAAATCCTACCAATTCCCATCTCTTATTTGCAGCCGATTTGGAGCGGTGGCGATGATGGCTTTAGCTTCGCGACATCGCTTCCAATAGATCTATTGTTCGGACAAACAGTTGTACCATGAGGCATGGCGCTCAATCTGTATCGCCGCCACCGCCGAGACTGCAAGGCAGGACATCCAGAGGACTTTCACTCAGGGGAGTTTGAGGAGCGCAAGAAGGGCTGGAAGCGGTGTGCCTGTCCGATATTTGCTTCCGGAACGCTCGCTGGCCGCTCTCGCCGTCAAAGCACAGGGCGATGGGAGTGGGACGAGGCCAAGTGCCCGATGAAAAGGGGTTTTCGCTGTAATCTACTGATTCTACTCTGGCGGTGAGGGTGGGATTCGAAGCCACGACCGCCTTGGCGTATCTGCAAGTTACAGATTCTATGTTGCCGATTATGCCAAAGTTGCCATTGATACCGTAGACCATTGCACGCTATTGCACGCTGATATGGTTCGCACGCAGGTCACGCACTACCACTCCGAGACGGGCGCCATCATAGAGGGCCAGTTACCATCGCACGACCCAGTTGCGGTGCTGTTAAGCCCGTCCGACAGCGAGGTCTGGCGCGACATTGTCGAGGCCACGAACGCCAAGCTCGCCGACAATCAGAAACGCAGCATCGAGATCATCAACGCGGCGCGCCTCCAAGGAACGCTGCCCCCGCGCGAAAAGTTGCAACCTCTGGACCAGGAGCGTCAGGCGATCGTCATGACCGGTCTCCAGAACCTGCAGAATCAGATCTCCACGGAAGGATGGCATGTTGTGGAGCGATTCATGAGGGACTCGGGCGGTGGGGTGATGATCTGGTTGACCAAGCCCCCGAAGTAGGGGCGGGCAGCCTCACCTCCCAGAACTTGAACGAAGCCGACAACGCACGAGTTGCGCACTTGTCCCAACACTATCGCCACACGTGTGACCGCGTTGCCCGCCCTGGGGCTGAAAGACTCCAGAAATACACGTCCCGACAACCACTCCAAACGCCCATCGGCAATACATTCTCTCGATCGCCAGTTTTCTCGACTCTTTACGGAATTCAAAATACATAGCTCGAAGGTTCCACAACGGCTCCTCCAAGTCCCTGTATCGAAAACGCTCCGGCGCTCCAGCCTCCAGCGTTCCCCGAAATTCTCCTCGCCGGATCGTTCCTGATACAGTACTAAGACTTCGCGGACACGGCCATGCCGTATAAACCGCACTTCTCAACAGGGGTTTATGAAAACGGCGGAGCGCTCGCGACTCTTGATGGTCGAGATTTCTATTAACGGCTTGTCTGACCGGATCGCTCGCGGTTGGCCGAATGTGAAATTTGACCCGACGCCCCAAGGGTCCTTCTGGCGCGGCGGTATCGACACCGGGAGCGGCCGCGATGATTCACTCGTACTTCAAGGCGCGAATAGGATCGACCCGTGTGGCGCGGCGAGCGGGGAAGTAACAGGCGGCGAGCGAAACGACGGCTAGCAGAACTCCGACCAACGCAAAGGTTATCGGATCGGTGGGCTTAACTCCAAAGAGCATATTCGCGATCAGACGCGTCAGGCCGAATGCCCCCGCCATCCCCACGGCGATACCGATCAAGGTGAGCTTCAGACCCTGCCGCAGCACCAGCGCCATCACATGACTCTTGCTGGCACCTAAGGCCAGACGCACCGCGATCTCGTGCGTGCGCCGCCTGACGGAATACGACATCACGCCGTAAATTCCGACGATGGCCAGGGTGATCGCCAGCGTTGAGAACACCGCGAACAGGCGCATGAAAAATAACAACGGCGCAACCGAGCTCGAGTAGGCTTGTTCCACGGTGGTGACATTGCCCACGGTCTCATCCTTGTCCACGCTTGCGACGATCTTCCGCACTGTATCGGCTAACCGCGTCGGTTCCGAAACCGCCCGAATGAACAGGTTTCTTGAGAGGTAAATCTGGGACATCCCACCGGGTAAAACCCAAACGTGCTGGCGATCGGGCACGTAGATGGCGGGGGGCGCGCCTTCGTCCAAACCGTTGTGCCGGATGTCTCCAATGACTCCGACAATCTCCCTTGGCCGGTCCTCGGTGACGCTGCGTCCCGATAAATCTCCAAACGTCACGGAAAGCAGTTTGCCAATGGGTTCCGTTCCGGCGAAATAGCGCCGCACCATGGCCTCGTTCACCATTGCCACCCACGGCGCATTTTCGTTATCCCGAGCGGTCAAAGCTCGGCCTTTCCGGAGGGGAACCTGCATAGCTCTGACGAAAGTTGGGCTCACCGCAGCGAACATTCCACCGCGCTGTTCGCCGGCCGGCGGATCGGGTTGGCCCAGAATCTTGACGGAGCATCCGCCCTCGCCGTCCATGGTCACCGATTCCACGCCGGGAGCCTTCTCGAGGCGATCAGACACCTGCTGATAGAAGGTGTCCACTTGCGGCGTAATGCGCTTCATGTCGTTATCCAGGACCTCCACGTGCTTTGGGCTGCTGAGGTGAGTCGTCGCCCACAACATTCTGTTCGTGTTGAATCCCGGATTAACTTGTAGCAGCCGCAGGAAGCTATTGACCATGAGGCCGGCTCCCACCAGCAGGATCAGTGTCAGAGAAAGCTCGACGACCACCAACACGCTGCGGCCGATCTGACGCGATGCCCCTCCGGACCGGTTCCCGGCTTCCTTCATCACCTCGCTGAGATTGGGAGTCGAAACGTGCAAGGCCGGCGCCAGCCCGAACAGTATGCCCGTGAGAATCGACAGCGCGAGCGTGAAGCCCAGCACCGTTCCGTCGATGCCGATCTCTTGCGCGCGCGGAAACCACGCCGGCGCGAAAACGATAAAGATCCTCACCCCAACCAGTGTCAAGGCGACACCCAAAATGCCACCGACCAGCGCCAGAAGAACGCTCTCGGTCAATAGCTGGCGGACAAGCCGGAGACGCGACGCCCCGAGCGATGCCCGGAGAGCGATCTCCTTCTCGCGTGCGAGCGCCCGGCCAAGCAACAGGTTCGCGACATTGGCGCAACTGATCAAAAGGACGAAGCCGACCGCCCCTAGCATCAGAGAAAACGACTGCCGCCATCCTCCGAAATAGTTCTGCCGCAAGCCTGCCACCGCCACCGTCCAGTCGCGGTTGAGCTGCGGCTCGTCGTGTGCGAGTCTGCGGCCGAATACGTCCATCTCGGCCTGGGCTTGCTCAAGCGAGGCCCCGGGCTTGAGCCGGGCGAAGATGGTGAACCAGCGCGTGTTGGGTGTCAGCTTGTTGTGTGTCAGGTTGACGGCCGACCAGACGTCGGCGTCCTTGGACCACGGGAAAGCCCAAACACCCGGGGGAAGGACGCCAACAATCGTGCTGACGCCTTCCGACGTGGTGACCGTTCTGCCGATCACGCCGGGGTCGCCG
>QHXW01000004.1 GCA_003223115.1 Acidobacteriota bacterium | reverse complement strand
CTTGAAAGGCGCGCCCCAGCAGTGGCTTTACCCCGAGCAAAGAAAGCAGATCGCGACTGACGAACTGAGTCCGGACCACTTCCGTCCGATCCATCGCCCCCAGCCTGCCTTCCTCGATATACGCTACAGCTGTTTCCACCTGTTCGAAGGACTTGCTGCGCCGCTGCAGCTCGAGGGCCGAGGAGAGCCGCAGGTCCCTCCAGCGGTTGTGGTTTTTGAGGTTAACCTCCCGGATGACAACCACCCTGTCCGCATCCTTGATGGGCAGAGCGCGAAAGAGAACGGCATTGACGACACTAAAGATCGTGGTGTTAGCGCCGATGCCGAGGGCCAGCGTGGCGATCGCCACGGTGCTGAAACCCGGACTCTTCTTGAGCATCCGGACGCCATAGCGCAGGTCCTGCTCCAGTCGCTCCAAGGAACCCCAGCCCCACACGTCCATACTTTTCTCCTTCAGGGCCGCCACGCTCCCGAACTGGCGCCGCGCGGCGTACAGCGCTTCCTCGGCCTTCATCCCGTTTTCGACGTTCGCCTCAGACTGCATCTCCAGATGGGTTCGCATTTCTTCCTCAAGGTCGCAATGCTGCTGTTCGCGCCGGAAGAGGACCGATAGCCTACGGCGAATCTCAGAAACCCATTCCATAACCGCTCGCTTCAGGCGGGCTGGATAACGCGCATAATTGCCTCTATGGCACGTGTGAATGTCGAGACCTCGGTTGCGAGCTGCTTGCGGCCTGACGCGGTAAGGCGGTAGACGCGTGCCCGTCGCTTGGGACCCGCCTGAACCCACTCGGAGGTCACCCATCCCTTCACGAGCATCCGTTGCAAGGCCGGGTAGAGCGAGCCCTCCTCGATGCGTAGCACTTCTTCGGACAAGCGCTTGATATGCCGTGCGATGCCATAACCGTGCAGTGGTCCCGCCGAGAGGGTTTTTAAGATCAGCAGGTGCAATTGTGCAATGTCCCGGGCGGAATATCGGTACGCTTCTGTTCACTCGTTCTTTGCATAGCTGAACTATGCATATATTGAGCAAAACTGCACTTGAAGTCAAGGGAGTGAGTGTCGCCTCAAACGCAGCGTTCAATCACCGGTCGCTAAGATTTAGGAATCTTTCCACGCGACTTGTAAGACTCAGATCCCGAGAAACGGGGTTGGAGGAAGTTGGACGGACTAGGAACGGGGAGTGGGCTTCGGATCGGTGTAACTTCCGGGTGCGCCGTCAGTAGACAACAAAGTCCGCTTCCGCGCGGTACGATCGCTCGAGCCCGACCAGGCGGGCAGCAACCTCCATCGAGACTAACGGCGCGGGGAGGAGCGCCGATCTGATGGTTCACGTCGCGTCCGCCAGCCGATCAAGATACTGCTTCACGAAATCGCAGCCTACGGCGGCGATGTAGGCGTCGGTCAGGCGCTTGGTGATCGGACCCGGGGCGCGGCCATCGCCGATCTTGGCGCCGTTGAAGCTGCGCACACCGGCGATGCAGAGGCTCGTGGAGGTCAGGAACATCTCTTCGGCGTTCGCCGCGTCGAAGAGATCGATGTCGCCTTCAATTGCCGCAATGGCGAGCTTACGCGCGAGATCGAGCGTCATCTGGCGGCTGATGCCTGCAAGGACGTAACGTTCGCTGGGCGTATAGAGCGTGCCCCCGCGGACCACAAAGATGTTGCTGCCCATCCCCTCGGCGAGATTTCCGTTGACGTCGAGCAGGACCGCCCAGCCCTCGGGATCGTGCGCTTTCACCGACTGCTCCGCGACGATCATGTTCAGGTAGTTGTGCGTCTTAGCGCGCGGGCTGAGCATGTCCGGTGCGATGCGGCGCTGCGCGGGCGTCCATACATCGAGACCGTCGCGGAACTGACGCGCGCGCGCCTTGAGCGGCAGCGGCGTGCATTCCACAACGACGTTCGGACCGCTGTGCTCGGGCACTTCATCACCGATCGGATCGACACCGCGACTGACGCGCTGGCCGATCCACCAATCGCCGGCCGCGCCGCGCAGATGTTCGTTACGCGCCACGATCTGCTCGGAAACGTCGATCATCTCCTGCGGACTCATTCCTGGATCCAGACGCAGATAAAGTAGGGAGCAATAGAAACGGTCGATGTGTTCCTTGAGCCGGAAGGCGCGGCCGTTAAAGGTGCGCGTCATGTCGAAGACACCGTCGCCGTACCTCCAGCTCCGGTCGCGGAACGGGATCAGTACCTGATTCTCGGGCATGAACTTGCCGTTGAACCAGGCGAGGCGGCAATTGGTCAGCTGCGTCATAGTCGTCTCTGCTATCTTAGCCGTCCGGATCAAACTGTCGTTCGCCACTGGGGCAACGTGGGTGCGCCGGTTGTCGTGTACAACTGATACGCGCGCGATCGGTCTGTTAAGTCAGCCAGCATCCCTGCGGAAGTGGCGAAGCGGCTTGCGGACGCGATGGAACCCATATCCGCGGGTAGGGTGTTTCTCGTCAAGTTGACCGCCTCGCCTGTCTCCGAATGATGCACGATTCGGTCGCAATCCGGGCGCTGGGCTCTACACATTCTGATAGCGCAGTTTCCGAAGGCGCATAGGTCTACGCTGGGGACCAACGCGAGCGTCATATTTCTCATTTGGGAGCTGACGGTACCGAGGGCCACCCGCGATCTGCTTTCACCATTACGTCGCGCAATCGTTGCTCACGGGAACTACGATTCATTTATGATTAGTGCTAGAGCCGCAACGGCCCGGAAGGCTGCTGCCATCGTTAGAGAGTGGCTGTAATGTCAATGCCATTGCCAGTCCGGCGTTTGGCGGTGTTTCTCGCTCTCGTCGCTGCTTCCCCGTCCAGTCCTGCGGATTGGAGCCTTTGGGGCGGCCCACATCGCGATTTTCATGTTCAATCTACGGATCCCTTGGCCGATTCGTGGCCGCCCGACTGGCCAAAGAAACTGTGGGAACGCAAACTCAGCGAAGGCTACTCTGCGATAGCCATTCGCGGCGACACTCTGTACACGATGTATCGGCGAGACGCCGCAGCATGGCAGATTCTTAGCAGTGACCAAGAGGTTGTGGTCGCGCTCGACGCGAGGACAGGCCGGACGAAATGGGAATTTGCATATGACGTCAGGTTCCGATCCGACCAGGGCTCGGGCCCTCACGTGATGCCCCAACTCGCTGGCGCCCTGTTATTCACCGTCGGAGCCACGGGGATGTTGCATGCACTCAAGCCCGAAACAGGCGAACTCATGTGGAAGCGGGATCTCCAAGAAGAACTTGGCGTCACTCCGAATCTCTTCGGCTACGCGTCGCACCCGTTGCTTTACGGAGATGAACTCATCGTCGTCGGCGGCAGAAAGGGTAAGGCGGTGGCCGCGCTCGATCAAAAATCCGGACGAATTCTCTGGGCTGCCCACACCTTCAGGAATGCTTTCAGCTCCCCTGTTCTCGTGAACGTCGCGGGTCGCGATCAGGTTATCGTTCTGGGCGCGCAACAGATCCTCGGCGTCGATCCGGGTAATGGCGCCTCTTTGTGGTCACGGTCCCTTGGCACAGACCCGGGCTCGGCCTTCGCCAGCACGCCTTTGTGGGATGCAAAAAGTCAAACCCTTGTCATCTCATTCAGCGGCGGCTCGACGGCCCTGCGCGTGGGCGCCACAGTAGAGCATCTGTGGAGCAGTGACAAAGTGCGGACGGTGTTCAGCAACCTGCTGCTCGTTGGCGATGTGATTTACATGTCCCGAGGATCGTACGGTCCGGGCTTACTGACGTCCGCCGATATCAAGACCGGCGAAACCCTCTGGTCCTCTCGTGGCTTTGCCAACGCGAACTTCCTTCGAGCGGACGGAAAACTGATCATCCTTGACGAAGACGGCTGGCTCGCGATTGCCAGGCCGAATCCGGGCGGCAGTCTCGATACTCTGTCAAAGGCGCACGTCCTCAGCCACAATGCCTGGACTATCCCCACACTCGCGGGGACGACACTCTATCTCCGCGATCGAAAAATCATTACCGCGCTAGATATTGGCCCCGCCCACACTCGACCGCATCGCGGGCCTACTCACTGAGCAGATTCGCGTTGATTGGTGTGGTGGTATGTGCGACGCAGTGACGATGGGTTATTCGCGATTAACTCCGCAACCTGAACCGACAGGCTCGCAAAGTCGATTGCCGAACGTTAGTCGGCCCCGACGACAAACCTCCGGACGTGTAGTCGCCGATGCTGATCTTTGCCGGCCGGCCTTATCCGAGGCTACTTCAAATGGTGAGAGGGGCGTTACCCGTCAAAGTGCGACTTCCGGATGTCCCGTCAACTACCCAGAATCGTTGGCGCACGTCAATGGAAACGCTTGTTTCTGCCTATACCCTGATTTCTGCAATCACGAGTGCGAAGGCGGAGTTATGGGAAAAAGCACAGCCACTGTCACTATTGCGGGAAACCGATTTTGCGCACCAGTTCGGCGTAACGCGGATCGGAGCGCAGGGAATCGAGCGTGAATTCGGTCCGGTGGCCATACAGCAAGTGGCCGTGTTCCTGGTATGCGGTGTTGATCCACTCGAAGGCGTGATCCTTGTCGCCCAATTCGGCATATAGCTCGGCGATCCGGTAAGCATGAACGAAATCGTCCTTGGCTTTGCGTCGCGCGATTGAAACCTCGATCGCTTTGCGCGGAGCGCCCGGCCATCCGCCTGCGCGGAAGCCTGCGTCCAGAGCGGCTGCGAACGCGGGGACACCCTCGAAGAGATCGGCCAGGACTTCGATGTCACGCGCGAGCGCATCTGGCAGCTGCGGACCGGGCGCTTGTGCGAGTTGATGGCGCTGGGGTAAAGCTAACTAAGGCGACCTATGGTTAACCATCACTCACTTCGCGAGTTGATCGGCCATTTCCTCGATGCTGTCAATGGTCTGGTCGCCGGTGGGTCGCCGCTGCAAACGACGTCCTTGGGAGTCGACTAGAAACACACGCGGGTAGCCGCCGCCAGGAACGAACTTCTCGGAAACGCCCACACTGCAAATCACAGGGAACGAGTATCCATTCTCTTTCATAAAGGATTCTGCGATAGCCGGGCCCTCGTCCTGAGAGATGGTCAGCACAGCACGGTCCACGCGGTCTTTCCACCGCTCGTGTAGCTTCTGAATGCCGTCTAACACGTTGTTGCACGCGCATCCGGTTCGCCAGAAAAGAACAAACGTTACCTTTCCTTGCAGATCGGCAAGGCTCCAAGTCTTCCCGGAGAGGTCCTTAGCCTCAAATTCTGCGACAGGGTAGCGGTCGGGCTGCTCAGGATTAGAAATAGAAAGGTCTGCGATAGAAACGTCAAGCCCTGCCTGTCTGGCGAGCATCGAATAGACCATCTGATCGTTACGCCATGAGTTCCCGGCGCGGCCCGTGGTATCGGCCAGCTTTGACTGTTCGATTTCACGGCGGAAGTCCCTCAGCAGCGCGAGAGCCCGTTCCTTTTGCTGGGTAACGATCGCATGCCGGATCAGGATCTCGCGGGCTCGACGCTGGGTGAAGGAGATGTTGCCGTTTGGGGGACGCGGCATCTTGTCGAATGCATCGCTGTCACGGCGGTGTTTCTCCTCATTCTCGACGTCCTCCACACCTTGGTGAACCAGCGCGGGCACTCGATCAAGCCGGATCTTGTGATCTACATATGCCTCGGCGACTTGCATCTGCACGGGGGGAATACTGGAGCCCTGGTCCGGGAATCGTTCGGCATTCGAGAGAACCAGGTCAGCCAGGCGCTCGAACGCCCCAGCTGGCAGGCTTTGCGCGTTTAGGAGATTGACGGCCTCGAACGCCGCGTACGGTTTTCCCCAGAATCGTTCGATGAGCGGGAGCATGAAAGCCGTGTGCCGCGCGCCATATGCTTCGTCCGCGGCTACATCGCTTGGAGGGATGGGCTGATTCGGTTCCGGGGTCGATCGCTGGGGTGGCGGATTTTTCTCTCTCCATCGATCCTGAGCGATCCACCAGGAGGCCTCACCATTCGGGGCGCGCAGAAGAGTCTCATCTTCGATGGCTTTGACTGCGGCATCATCCCCCAGTATCTGTTTATACCCGAATGAGACCATAAATATCCAAGGCCACGAGTCGTAGTTCAAATGTTCGCGCAGAAACTCGACGTCGGCGCGGGCTACACGCCTGAATTCTTCGACGCGATTCGGGCCGTATGCGGTTAGTTCCCAGGTCCAGACTGTTCGGAACAGTTCAACCTCACTCGCGTCCAACCCTCGCTTCTTTGCCGTCTCGAGCGCCTTTCTTAGCGCGACGACATGGCCCCTGAGCTTTTGCGGATCGCGCACCGATCCGAGATATCGAAATGCAAGCAAACTGCCCGGACATCGCTGGCGGAACTCTTCGAACTCCTGCGCTGCGAGTGCCGGATCTCCGTTCGGTCTGTTAGCAGCCCATTCGAGCGCGACAAGATGGCTCCAGGGTGAATCTCCAGCCTGGGCGAGCACGTGGTCGAACGCGGCGCGAGACTTCTTGCGATATACAGGCGAAAGAAGGCGGGCTTCGAGGAGTTCGCCCAGTAGACGATCTTGGAGAGACCGGTAGTATGGGAGGGCTAAATCGAATTCGCGGCGCATGTCTACGCCCTGCAGTATGGGTCGCTGCAACATGAACTGGAGCGGCCAGTCAGCGGAGTATTTCTTCGCTAAATCGCGGCGGGGCGCATACCGCTCCTCCCAGGACAGGGTCAAATCGGACATGGAGGGTAAGGCGAGGTACTCCGTTTCGATGTTGGGAGCGAGCGAACAGGCCGTGCGGCTAGACTGCGCCAATACCGAGGACGAAAGGACCGTGAGGAGGGCAAGGGTTCGCATGGAGGGAACCTACCTGGGGCGATTGTAGCACCGCGGAGCAATTGCTTCCGAGGTTGGTCAGGTTGTTGTGCTTGCTGAGTGGTGTCTAATTTCGGCCAGATCCCGTGAAACGCCGCACACGGAAAGCACTTGGCTGATTTGTCGCCTTTATGCGGCCAATCTCTGCCCGCTATCCGGCGGGGATGAGCTTGCGGGTTTCCGCGAGAATTTTGGCGAGTCGATTGGCGAGTTGATCGAGGCGATGCTTCGGAGCGCCGTTCGGCAGGGAGCGACGGAACGTCTCGATGGCATGTTGAGCGAACAGCAGCGAATCGATTACACCGTCCAGACCGCCGCGCTGCGAGGAGTTCGGGGCTTTCGGTTGCGGCGCCAGGTGCCGGGGTTGCGATCGGGCCAGATGGAACTCCCGTTGCAAATCGGTTCCAACAACGTCGACGTAGCGCATCGTCATCTCGGGATTGACGTGCCCGAGCAGCTTCATGAGCGCAGGCAGGCCTACCCCTGCGCGTACCATCTCACTGGCGTATGTGTGCCTGAGCTGGTGCGGAACGATGCGGGTGCGGATGCCGACCGCAGCGACAACATCGGGAAGGTAAGAACGAAGTTGTTTGACGAGGGTCTGCTTGTTGCGTGGACGGGCCAGGAGCCTGCCGTCAAACGGGAGTGGGTCGAAAGAACGGAAGAACCGCAAGCGATGGACGATCTGACAAACAAAGGAGTCGATCGGGACCATGCGCTCGGTTTTCAACTTCCCGAGAGGAACGTGAATCGCCCATCGATCCGGGCCGGCATTATGGAGGCAGTCATACGCAAGATCAGCGCATTCGCCGATGCGCATTCCGGTGTGGCGCATCAGCAGCAGGACATTGGAGGGCAGATCATTGCGGCGGAGCAGTTCCTGCTGAATTAACTGATCCTGCTGGGGCGTCAGGGCGCGTGGCAGCCGTTGCGGAGCACGCGGAATGTCCTCTCGACGGATCATATGGGCAAGGTCGGGGACTTGCGCGCTCCAGGCAAGCTCTTCCAGCATGCAGCGCATAAGCAGCAGGCGAGCGATGTAGACTGCGGGCGCCAAGTTCTGGGAACGTAGATCGACAAACCAGCCGAGAACGTGGGGATCGCGGCGCAGTTGATTCAGCGAATCAATGGCGGGATGCTGCTCACCAAGATAGATCAAAAAGGAGCGGGCGACGGCACGGTACTGACGGGCAGAGGCCGGAGCGAGGGCTGCCGTGAGGGAGTCAATCGCTCTCTGGAACTGCTGCACCAACGGATGTTCCAGCGGAGCGTAGCGGCAGAGTTTCACGACGGCGTCCCTGGTGCGGGTCTAATGTGCTGCGCCACAGCTTTCGCATACTGCTGATAGACATCGAGAGGGGTGACTTCGACATAGACCATCGTGGTTTCAATCCGCGCGTGACCCATCAACTGCATCAGGGCCGGCAGGCTAACACCTGCGCGAACCATATCTGAAGCAAATGTGTGACGAAATCGGTGTGGGTTAGCCTTCTTCACGCCGGTAGTGCGGCGATGGTATCGAAACAAAGAGCGCAATCCGGCCGGAGTCATACGGGCGCCACGAGCGGGGCCTTTGAGCGAGACAAACAGAGCGTCCGTCGAAGTCTGCGGCCGTTCGAGCCGCAGATAGTGGTCAAGAAGTTCCGTTGCCTCCGGGGCCAGCGGCAGGAATCGGGTTTTGTTGCCTTTGCCGCGCACCCGGATCTGCGATTCCGATAACAGCAAGTCGTCCCGCCGCAGATCCAGGACCTCTTGCGACCGGAGGCCCTGCAGCAGCATCAGTCCCACGATGGCCAGGTCCCGTGAGTTCCGAAAGCTGGACCAGAATCGCGCCACTTCGTCCACGGACAAAGGCACGATGGTTCGTTTGGCAGTCTTGACGCGCAATCGGCTTAGTGCGGGCCGCGGCCTGCCGATACCCATGGGCGCTCGCTGCCAATACGTCGACTGGAGCGCGGGGGCGATCTGGCCAGGGGCGCCAGGAAAGGCGATGCGCAAGGCGCGATCGGCGATGGCTACACGCTGGTTGATCGTGGCGCCCGTCAACTCGCGTTCCTGGCTGGACTGGAATCGTACATAGTCGAGCAACGTCGATTCGGTGAGACCATCTTTGGTGACCTCATCGGTGTGGTGAACACTCTCCCACCAGCGGAGAAAGTGCAACAAGGCGTCCGCATAGGTTCGCAGAGTTGCGTTGGCCAGACGGCGAAGAGTTTCGTAGTCGAGGTACTTGTTGATCCAGTCAATCTCGCGAGCGGTCGCCTGTTCGACAACACGATACGGGCATCGCACATGGCTGTTGGAGGGTTTATGGACCACGCGGAATGTCATCATTGCGCCGCCTCCAGCAGCGACTGGAACTGGCGGGCATCGCCGCCTTGGGCAAAGAAGCTGTTCGGATCGTGGCCCTCGGGCAGCGAGACCACCCGAGCCGTGATGTCTCGCTCCCGGAGACTTCGTGAGAGGCACTGAGCGGCCTGTTGGCCGCTGCCGTTGCCGTCGGCATCAAAGGCTATATAGACGGTTCGGGGACAGTCACAGATCTGCCGCAACTGGTGCGCATTGAGATGGATTCCTAGCGAGCAGGTGACGTTGTGAAAGCCGGCCTCCCACAGCGCAGCGTAGTCGAACAGGCCCTCGACCAGAATCACTGCCGGATGGGATTGGGCTTCCTTCCATGCATACAAGCCGCCCTTGGAGCCCGGCAAAAAGCGGTGAGGCGGCGCCGCAAGTGAAAGGCTGCGGCCATAGAGGTTGCCGTCCAACGGAAAGACGATCCGATGGACGTATGCGTCGTATCCTACGCCGGTCACCAAACCGGCCTGACGCAGAGCTGGCAAAGAGTGACCCAGCTGCGTCAGCCAACCTCGCAGGCAGCCGCCGGGCGCGTAGCCGATCCGCATGTGTTCGATCAGCGCCTGCGAGCGGATTCCGCGTTGGTGCAGATAGGCCAACCGCCTCGCTGTGGCGATGCAACTGGATTCGATAGAAACGTGCCACCTCCTGCAACAGAGGCTCGGCACCTCGCCATTGGCGCAGCAACGCCAAGGCCTGCGAGAACTTCACCTGGTGATAGAGTTCCGCAAAGCGAATCACGTCCCCGCCGCGGCCACAGCCGTAGCAGTAGAAGAGATCTTTGTTGGCATCCACCAGGAAGCTTGGTTGGTGATCTCCGTGCAAAGGGCACAGCCCCATCCATCGGCCGGGACCGAGGGGCCGCGCCGGTTGCCAATCATGGGCCTGCAGATAGCCCATCAGGGGAATCTGCTGTTTCAACTCGTCGAGAATCTGACGGTTCACGGACTTCTTGCCTCGACGGGCAGAATACGGCAGACCGCGCCCAGATCCCAGGCAAGAATGATGAGAAGGCCGCGGTCCTGATCGTGGACTGCTGCGATGGAGCGCATTCAATGGTGCAATGGAAGTTTAAGGAGCAAACCATGATTAAGAGAAACATTAACAATACGAATGGCAATCTTGACGGCGATTCCCACGTTCAGGAATCCGCCCGGAAGGCTTCCCCCAAGAGCAAAAAGCGTACGGGGGAGACCCAGGAGTCCCGCTGCTGCCGTAGCACTCAGTCCAGTCGAGCGCCCGCCATAGAACTCGGCGCGATTTGGCGGCGGCGCTGGAAAGTGCAGTGGGAGGGACTGACGGTGGGATTGGATATTGGCGACCGGTACAGCTTCTACTGTGTGCTGAATGAACAAGCCGAGGTGCACGAGCGCGGTAAGTGCCGCACGACAGAAAAGGATTTGCGTGCTGTGTTCAGCAAATTTCCCGCAGAGACACGAGTAGCTCTGGAGGCCAGTACGCAGTCAGGGTGGATCAGCCGGTTGCTGGAGGAGATCGGGCTAGACGTGCTGGTGGGGCAGCCTCGCAAAATGCCGCAGATCTACAAGAGCGTGAAAAAGAATGATCGGGTGGATGCGGAGAAGTTAGCGCGGCAGGCGCGTCTGGACCCCAATGAGATGGGGCCGATCCGGCATCGCAGCGCGGAGATGCAGATGGATTTGGCAGTGATTCGCTCGCGCGATGCCCTGGTAGCGGTTCGGACCAAGCTGATCAACACGGTGCGGTGTCTGGTGAAAGGTACTGGGGAGCGATTGCCAACATGCTCCGCCGAGAGTTTCGCCAAACGGGTGCAGGGACTGATCCCGGAGGGCGCGCAGGCGGCGGTGGGGCCGCTGGTGGAGATGATTGGAAGCATGAGCCTTCAGATCCGGCACTACGACGATCAGATCGAACGACTGGCGGAGAAGAAATACTCACAAACGAAATTGTTGCGGCAAGTCAAGGGAGTGGGTCCGGTGACTTCGCTGGCGTTTGTGCTGACCTTGGCGGACCCGTATCGGTTTGAGCACAGCCGGGACGTAGGACCTTACCTGGGACTAGTGCCGCGGCAAGACGAGTCTGGTGACAGCAAGCCACAGTTGCGGATTACCAAAGCGGGGGACTGTTACTTGCGGCGGTTGCTGGTGACGAGCGCGCAATACGTGATGGGGCCGTTCGGCCCGGATTGCGACTTGCGCCGGAAGGGGCTCGAGTTATGCGCGCGTGGAGGAAAGAACGCACGCAAGCGGGCGGTAGTGGCGATCGCGCGGCGGTTGGCGGTGTTGTTGCACAAACTTTGGGTGAACGGTGAGGTATACGAACCGGTGCGTGACAATGGGGTAGTCGCTGTGACGTAGGCGCTGATAGTTGGAATAGAGCCAAGCACACTACCCTAAGTGAGACAAGTTTCGGTAGGCGGGCAGAAAGCGCAACGCTGGAGAGTAACAAGCCGGCACAGCTGACTGCAGCCTGTCCTTCCCCGGCGGAAAAACCGCCGAGTTCGGGTGACTGCGACCATCCTGTTATCGGCGAAAGCCAGTAAGTAGGCAAGACGGCAGCACCCATTTTTAGCAGGAGCTCTCTTAGCAGCGCGTCGAGTGAAACGACGCAAGCCGACTGCGTATGGAAGGGAGGCAAGAGGAAGTGCAGGTAGGGCGGCAGCATGGAAGGTGGAGTTCTCTACTGCGGTGCAGTTAAACCCGCGATCCCGGAGGCGGTGAACGCACGGGGGCTGTGTGTGCGGGCGCGCGACTCCGTCTCAGGGTCTCTCCCCTGGGCGGGGACCTATAGAAGATTGGTAAAAGAGCGCATGGGAAAGCAGCAGCGTGGATGCAATTACGGCAAGCTCGAACTGCCTGCGGCAGCGAGGAATCTGATCCCCCTTTCCCGTTTCCCCCAAGGGGGAAAGCCGGGGCGGGGAAGGTTCCCCCCACGCCGCGCACGTTCCGCGCCAGCCAACACCGCTGGCACGGCCTCGTGCAGCGGCTCCCCCCGCAAGAGGGGCTCGCCCCCCTTGCGCGATCCCCCTCGATGGCCTCACCGGTGTACCGCCTCCCGTCGGTCGGTCTCGAGAATTCGCCGACGGTGGGCAAAAAAAAAAGAGGAAGGCCGCCAAGTCGTCCTTGATCTGATAGCCTTCTCATGGCGCCCGTAAAAGGTGCGCGCCGATGGCGCCAGCCCTCACCCAGCAACACAAGCTGAGCAGTCTCCGGCGTGCCCACCGGCGCAGAGTGGAGGGATCGGGGGAGCGCGACGGATCTTTGCAGTGCGGGGCCGCTTGATCAACGGAATCGCCGGCGGCAATGTGCTCACAGGCCTGCTGGCGGCAACGCAGGCTGAAATGCCCCGCCGGCGCCAGCCAATCGGGCAAGATGGTAAAGGTCTTGCTGCACGGATGACAGATTCCGCGTCGCACCCAGATCCAGTCGTGGCATGGGTCGTGTGCCTGCTTGCGCCGCTGGCCATGGCCGATGATGGTCTCGTCGCCACACAGCGGACACCGCCGCGGGAGCAGTTGCAGGGGGAACGCCGTCACCCCGGATCGGTCTTGTCATCGGCCTCTGGCAGTGCGATAAAGAGAATCACGGCTGGCGTGAAGGCCTGCCACTGACCGTCGCTGCCAAGTTCCGATCTGAGGACCGGCCTTCACCCTTCCGGAGAAATGGATTCCGAGCAAGGGAAGGCGTGATGTTCGCGATGGCTAACCCTGCTGCGCCAAACGAGCGTTAAACGAGAAATGGCCGAGCCGTTACGGCCGATGTTACTAGCCCGAAGTCGTCGCCACACAGCGGACACCGCCGCGGGAGCAGTTGCAGGGGGAACGCCGTCACCCCGGATCGGTCTTGTCATCGGCCTCTGGCAGTGCGATAAAGAGAATCACGGCTGGCGTGAAGGCCTGCCACTGACCGTCGCTGCCAAGTTCCGATCTGAGGACCGGCCTTCACCCTCCCGGAGAAATGGATTCCGAGCAAGGGAAGGCGTGATGTTCGCGATGGCTAACCCTGCTGCGCCAAACGAGCGTTAAACGAGAAATGGCCGAGCCGTTACGGCCGATGTTACTAGCCCGAAGCCAAAGCCACACAGCCGCGGCCGGGAAAAGGCACCTCGGTTGTGGGGTGGTGGTGTGCTCATATGAAGGCCTACTACGAAAGAAAAAAGAAGCAAAAACCGGTTGACGGGGACGGGCGCTCTCATATATGGCCGGTTATAATCGCCTATGCTCCGAAGTGGCTTCGAGCGCGATAGATCCTCGGAATTCGGCATGGCTACTCGAATGTCCGGCCAGTCTGCGTTCTCAACATCGGCGGAGCCAGCCACGTTTCTCGTTTCTGATCCCGTTCTGGGCGCTCAGCAGCGGCTTTTTCCGAGTGGCGCGTGATACATCCAGAACACGTTCCAGAGGCAATCTGAACTCCCCCGGCCCCTGATGCCAGCGCCTCAACCCTGCGGCTCGCGTTCCGCGCAGGTTGCGGTTCGCATCTTCAGGTTAATGAGTTATTGCACGAGGAAGCCTATTTCCCAAACTATGCACCCAGCTGCGATGACGCCGCTCATGGGGAAGTATGAATTAGCGCAGGGTCAGGCTTCAGGGAACAGAAATCAGGGAGCCTCAAAATTCACACTTGACATTGACAGATAATCCACTACCATATGGTTGTGGATCAATTGGGTACTACATTTGCTGCTTTGTCTGATCCAACCCGGCGGGGGATGATCGAACGACTCTCACATGGTCCTGCCTCTGTGCATGGATTGACGGAATCGTTTGCAATTTCGCAGCAGATGATTTCAAAACATGTTGCCTACCTGGTGCGGGCGCGGATTGTTGTCAAGACGAAGCGTGGGCGAGAGAGTGTGTGCACGCTTAGGCCAGAGGCGATAAAGAAAGTCAGCGACTGGGCGGCTTATTATCGCCGATTCTGGGAAGAGAGTTTCGACAAGCTGGATGTGGTTGTGAATCAAATGAAAAAAATGGAGCTCAGAGATGGCAAAAAACACGGTTAGCGACGCAGAGCGGATGGTTGTCACAAGAGTCTTCGATGCCCCACGCGAATTGGTTTGGAAGGCGTGGACGGACCCGAAATATGTGATGCAGTGGTGGGGCCCGAAGGGTTTTACTTCGCCTTTTTGTCGGATGGATTTTCGCGTGGGAGGAAAATTTCTCTGCTGCATGAGAGCGCCGGATGGCCAGGAGTTCTGGAATGCTGGTGAATACCACGAGATCGTTCTGCACGAAAAGATCGTTTCCTCCATGTACTTTTCCGACTCGCAGGGAAACAAGGTTGAGCCTGCGCAATATGGAATCGAACATGAGGCCATCGACGGTGCGCACGATGTGGTTACCTTTGAGGATCTCGGAAACGGCCAGACGAAACTCACCTTCATTGGAAACGAAACCATGGAGAGCGCAAAAACGAGCGGTCAATTAGAGGGCATGAACCAGGTACTCGATAAATTTGCAGCAGTTGTTGCGGGGCTGGCGCAGGCGAAATAAGAAGTTGAAGTTTTGATGATCGTCACGATTGCCGGATAGGTCGAGCGCGGCGCAACGAAGACGGAAAGCGGATCGTCGGCAATTAGTACGAAGGTGAAGCAGGATGGGCCCCGCTTCACCATTCTCCGTGTACCGCGTGACTCGCCCAGAACCTGTCGGCGAGTGACTTGGTTATATTTCGCTCGTTGCCGCCGCGCAAGGATCGCAACACAGATGAGTTGCGGCAGGCAAGCCTGCGCAGCCAATCGAGAAGACCACGGCGGCCGCGAGTCTGTTGCCGCAAATCATCGCTGGTAAGTTTGCATCATACCTCTTGATCGGTGCGCCACACTCTCTATTCGCCGCGTCGAATATGACATCGAAAGGGAAATCAAAGCACTCGGCCAGTCTGGGCTCCCTCGCGCCGATTGGATCGCAAAAACCCCTCTGGCCGCCGCGCCGCAGATGCCATAGCTTACACTCAAACTACATGCTCAACCGGGGCTATGCCTGCACCACAATCATCAGCAGCAAATACCATGGACAAACCCTGCTCTCCCACTTGGCAAATCTTTACCCCCACTCAACCCCACAAGCCTGGCAACAAAAACTGAACAACGGCGAAGTCACCCTCAACGGCGTCACCGCCACCGGAAGCGAATCGGTCACTTTAGGCCAAACCCTTGTCTGGAACCGTCCACCCTGGATCGAACCAGACTCCCCTCAGCACTTCGAAGTCCTGTTTGAAGACCCCCATCTGTTGGCCGTCAACAAACCCAGCGGGCTGCCCACCCTCCCCGGCGGCGGCTTCATGGAGAACACCCTCCTGCGCTTGGTGCAAAAGCAAACCCCCAACGCAAATCCTGTCCACCGGTTGGGCCGAGCCACCACCGGCATCGTCCTCTTCGCCAAAACACCGCAGGCGGCCTCTAATCTATTCGCAAACTGGAACACACCCAAAATTCGAAAGATCTACCGGGCGCTGGCTCAAAACATCGCACGGCACGACGCCTACGAAATCCTCACACCTATCGGCCTCGTACCGCACCCGCTCATCGGTTCCGTGTGGGCCGCCAACCCAAGTGGTAAACCGTCAAAGTCATTGGCAAAAGTGATCTCACGCACCACCAGCACCACAACATTTGAGGTAAGCCTAAATTCGGGCCGCCCTCATCAAATCAGAATCCATCTGGCATCCATCGGCCATCCCCTGGTAGGCGATCCTCTGTACGGCCTAACCGGCCAGCCTCTTGAAAATCTCCCCGGCCTCCCCGGCGATGGAGGATATTTCCTGCACGCCCAATTTCTGAAATTCCACCACCCCATCACCGGAGAGCAAATCAATCTTGAGGCAACTTTGCCGTCCGGATTCTCATTGCATCAGTAGGTTCACGGCGGGAATCAAATCGGGGTGACGGAGTTTTCGTGTGCCAACCTTCGTCAGGTGGATTGGCGTCGGCGAGGGAATCCCTTTGCCGAGGCCTCGGCTCCAGGTGGTTCACGGAACGGTTCCACCGAAATGCGCTCGTAGCACACTTCAAGCACGGTCAGGTATTCTGTGCCGCCCGGGGCGTGGAGAACCACGCGATCGCCCGCTGCCGACTTCATCAACGCGCGCCCCAGAGGCGACACCCAACTGATGTGGTTGCGGTTGAGATCGACCTCGTCGGCGCCTACGATGCTCACCACTCGCTCCGTTCCCGCGGCATTCGCATAGCGCACGGTCGCTCCGAAGAATGCCCTCGTCGCCGCCTGCCCCGCTCTCGGAGTTTCCGGGTCAACCACTTCCGCAGCCTCGATTCGCTTCGTGAGAAAGCGAATCCGCCCATCGATCTGGCGCAGCCGCCGCTTGCCGTACTGATAGTCGGCGTTTTCACTGCGATCGCCGTTGCTCGCAGCCCACGCCACCACCTCCGTCACGGCCGGGCGTTCCCTGGTGAGCAGAAACCGGTGCTCATCTTTGAGGCGCTGTAGGCCGTTCGGGGTTATGTAGTTCTTGCCTCGCGTCGCAGGCTCGTCACCTTGCGGTCTTCTCGTAAACCCTTTTCGCATATCTTAGTCTTCCAGCGCGAATCCGCGTTCCTGGGAGTTTATCTGCGGCACCAACTGATTGTTTCACGTGTTCCAGTCTCTTTTTGATCTCGTCCAAGTGCAGGCGAAGGCATAGTGAGCGTGGAATTACTGGCGCAAGAGTCGCTTACCTTTTACGAAGCTCTCGGTAGCGCTCGAGCACTCGCTTCTGGGGGCAAGGTGCCGTATGAATCGATATCCCCGGAGTGCGTCAATTGGGCTCCGAGCGGTTCGTCGCCTACCCGTCCACACGCCCGATTAGCTCACGATGCCGGCTCGATTCCGATCTTGTCATTTACGGCGGCGGCAATACGTTGCGTGCAGCCGAGGTAGCGCTCAGTCGTTTGGACCGACACATGCCCGAGGAGAAACTGAATCTGCTCCAGTTCACCTCCAGCCGCCCGACATAAACGAGCGCACGTGCGACGCAGGTCGTGGGGTGCGAGGCTCGCCACTCCGGTTTTTGTCGCGAATTCCTTCACAACGTTCCAGACAAGCTTCTCGGTGACCCCGTCTCCCCAGGATTTGCCAGCGCTACTTACGCGACGGAATACCCTCCCTCTCGTGATTCCCGCAGCTTCCATCCACGTGCTGAGTTCGCAATAGACCCAGTCTGGAACCGGCACCGTCCGGACGTGACCGCCTTTGCCGCTAAGGTTAACGATCGCCCAATGTCCCTCGCGCTGCTGGAGGTGATCAACGGCCAAATCGGCCACTTCGTGACGCCGGAGCCCACACGCGAGCAGGACTGATAGAAGAGCTCGGTCCCGCTTGCCCTTGAGGCGCTCTCGGTCCGGAGCCTGCCAGAGCGTGATGCCCTGTTCGGCTGTCAACCAGTTGCCCAGCCTGACGCCCAGTTTCTTCACGCCCTTGACGCGCCTGATTCCGGCCGCCAGGTCGGCGCTGAGGAGGCCGCAGTCGGCGGCCTCGTGCGCCAAACGACGAACCGCTCCCAGCCGGAGGTTGATAGTCCCAGGTGCGAGATGTCGTGACTCCAGGTGCATCCGATACCGAACGACAACTGTCTTGCTGAAGGACAGCCGCGGTTCGGAGCAGTACCACTCCACGAACTCGTCGATGGCGTGGCGATACCCCCGCTGCGCATCCGGGCACGACAGACTGCTGAGAACCGCGGACTTCGCGACTTCAAGATCAGGCAACCGCAGGACCGACTTGGCGACTCTTCCTTTGGCTTTGCGTTTCTGAAGGTGTTTCATGACCCGTGGCCTCCACCGCCACGGGTTGATCATGCGCTCACCAGCCACCGGGTTCAGTCCGGTTGGCCGGTGATACGGACGGGCTTCGGTTACGTTCACAAGCCGACTTTTGGTTACCTATCGGATCTCGGTGAGTGCCTTGGCGATCATGCACTCACCGGGATCCGCCGATTTCAGATGGCCGAGAAGCCGCCGTCGACGAACAACTCCACCCCATTCACGAAGCTCGAATCGTCTGAAGCAAGAAACAGCGCGACCGTCGCGATTTCCTCAGAACGACCCATCTTTCCCCGCGGGATCAGGGATTCGAACATCTCCTTCGCCTCCTTGGTGAGAACTTCTTCCTGCATCGGTGTGGCAATCGGCCCCGGACCCAGCACGTTCACCCGGATATTCCTGCCCTTCAGTTCGTTTAGCCACGAGCGTGCGAATGAGCGCAATGCCGCCTTGCTCGCCGCATACACGCCGAAACCAGGAAAACCCTTCACCGAAGCAACTGTTCCGGTCATGATGATCGATCCACCATCGTTGAACAGCGGCAACGCCTTCTGAACGGTAAACAGCGTTCCGCGAGCATTCAGGCCGAAGGCCGCATCGAAGTGCTGCTCGGTAATCTCGCCCAGTTTGACGGCCTCGCCCTTGCCGGCGCTCGCGAACAGGACGTCGATCTTGCCCTTTTCCCTCTTGACCGTATCGAACAGGCGGTCGAGGTCGTCGAGATTGGCCGCGTCACCGCGCACGCCGGTCACGTTCCGGCCAATCAGCTTGACGGCCTCATCGAGCGCCTCCTGCCTCCGACCCGTGATGAAAACGTAGGCACCTTCTTCAACGAAGCGCTTGGCGCTCTCCAGCGCCAGGCCGCTCGATCCACCCGTGATGACTGCAACTTTTCCTTCAAGCTTTCCCATAATGACTCCCTTCGGTAGTTGTGTAACATTCACTACAGGGAAGTAGATTCCTGTGGCGGTGGACGAGAACTGCTCGGGAGTCCGAATCTTTTGTCTATTCGTCCAAACAGGGAGGCTACATTGGACCCGATAACAGACATCTTCAGAACGATGCACGTAACCGCTTTCGGTCAGCACAGGCTCGAAGCTACAGCCCCGTGGGGCTTGATACAGGAGAAGCAGGCCGAAGAAAAAGTCAC
>QHXW01000481.1 GCA_003223115.1 Acidobacteriota bacterium | reverse complement strand
GGAGAAGCGCTGGGCGAGCCGGCGTAAGGCGTGAGCGCGGGACATCATCGCTTCGGTCATCTCCAGGACCTGATCGGCGAACTGTTCGAGCGCTGCGCGACCCCCGAGCTGTTTCTCCAACTCAGCTTGCAAGCGACTCGTTCCAGGACTGACGGAAATGCTCCTCGGAATGCGCCCCTCAGGCCCGAGAGCTTCAGTGGAGGGTTCCGAGAACCGCACGGTGACCCCCGGTATTGCAGCCAGTCCATCGCGAATCTCCCGCTGGCGTTCGGGAGCGATTCCCCTACCCGTTACCAGAATCTGGCCGCCCAAGGGCATGACTTCGATAGGATCGCCCAGATCGGCGCCGAGCTCGTGCAGAGCCGCTAGCACTTTGAGTTCATCGCCTAGCGAAGCCACGCGTGCTGCCGGAAGGTCCGGCTTCGATGGGCGGGGCGACAACGCTGACGCCGCATCAGCCACTTCGGCTGGCACGGGTGGAGGGAGCGTGGGAACATTGGGCAATTCGGTGATCTCCACCCACTCGCGATTGCGAAACTGAAGCGTTCCCTCTACAGCGCGCAGGTCTTGCAAACTGAGTTGCAAGGTCGCCTCCACTAACTCTCCTGAGCTGGTGGTCGTACGCAGCTGGTAGCGGTCCCGTTCCGAGGTTACTTCATCGCGCTTGTCCGGAAGCTGGTTTCGCCATTCGGCATAAGACTTCGCGCTCAGGGGGTCTTCCCAATTGTAGTGAGCTGCGCGAAACATCGATTCGATTCTCGCGAGCGAGTCTGGCCCGGCGCCCGTCATCGCAGCCGTCCGAGCGCTTCCGACGACGCGCGTCAGACGATGCGTGCGCGTTCGAATCTGAATGCGCCGCGGCGTACCCGATCGTGACTCGGCCGCCGCCATGGCCTTATGAAGCAGTTCAGCGGCACTCACGGACGGTGTTTGACGAAACCGCTGGACCACAACTGCAATCAGCACCAGAGTGACAAACGCGGGCACCCACAGCCTCCAGTTACGCAGGGCCGCCCTCAGCAACTCCGATGCACGGTTGGCCCAACGGCCCCGCCTCTGGGATTCGTCAATGTCGGCAAAGTGCCAGTAAATGTCAAACCACTTCGCCGGCGCAGGCGGCAAGCAGGTCTCGAGAACGATTTTCCGATAGCGTACGCACTCCCCGATCGTCCGTTCGATTTCTTCGAGCTCGGTACGGCACTGCCAACAGGCCCGCAGGTGTCCACGGACCTCCCCAGCCTCCGGTGCTGACAATTCGCCATCAGCAAAACGCAGCAGTTGCTCGTCGGTCGGGTGCCGCATTCCCAGTTTACTCATGGCTTACCTTTCTTAGCCGTACGATCGCGCGGCGGAGAAATTCGCCAACGGCGGATGCACTGATGCCGAGCACGGCAGCGATCTCGGGATAGCGCAATCCCTCCAAGCGGAGGTGCAGACAGCGTCGCTGCTGTTCCGAGAGACTCTCCACGGCCCGGTGAAAGCACAGCAGCCGTTCCCGCTCCAGTAAGCTCTGCTCCGGATTCAGCTCGGGATCTGCCAGCTCCATCTCCACGTCCAGCTCGAACCGCGCGCGCGAGCTTTGCTGCGCTCGCAGCCGAAGGCCCAGGTTGTGGGCCACGCGAATTACCCAGGCCCGGCGGTTTTGTATGGGTTCGTCCCGCTTGAGGGCTGCGTAGAGTCGCAGGAAAACCTCCTGGGTTGCCTCCTGTGCCTGCGGTGGATAGAGTCCCAGGCTCAACACGTAGCGATACACTCCCTCCCGCATCTCTTCGAACAACTGTGCCACGTCATCCTGCAAGCTCACACGGGGCCTATCCAAGGGGAAAACGCCTACGAGTTGTTCATGCAGCGAAGTGGACACTTCTCTATCTAACGACTCCGGGCCTAGTGCTTTCAACTACACCGAACCGGTAAATATCATTTGCCCCCGGGTGTAGTGGAACAGCGGCTAGCAGGGTCTTTTGGGTAGGACATCGAGGAGCCGGCTGTGGTTACCGTGACGGTGGTTACGCACAACAGCGCCAAGTTCATCGCTCGTTGCCTGGATGCGGTCTTTCAGCAAGAATACCGGCCCCTGGACGTCGTGGTGGTGGACAACGCTTCGCAAGACGGCTCAAAGTCTGTGCTTGCCTGGTACACGGACCGCATCCGTCTGATTGAGAACGAGCGCAACGCGGGCTTCGCTGCTGGACAGAACCAGGCGATTATTGCGAGCCGAGGCCAGTGGGTGTTGACGTTAAATCCCGATGTGCTGGTACCGCCTGATTTTGTTGAACGATTGGTCGCGGCGGGAAATCTGGACACCAGGGTGGGCGCAGTGTGTGGCAAGCTGCTACGCATCGGGCGCGACTTCACGATTCCGAGCGAGCCGCGCATCGATTCCACGGGAATCTACTTCACGCCGGGCATGCGACACTTCGACCGTGGCTGGAATGAGCCGGACGACGGGCGCTTTTCACAGACCGAGTACGTCTTTGGCGCCTGCGCCGCGGCAGCTTTGTACCGACGCGAAATGATTGCTGATGTGTCGCTAGAAGACGGCTTCTTTGATCCGGACTTCTTCACGTACCGCGAAGACGCCGACGTTGCATGGCGTTCACAGTTGCTCGGATGGCGCTGCATCTACACCCCAGGAGCCATCGCGTACCATGTTCGTAACGTGAGTCCCGGATCTCGGCTCGCTGTGCCAGCGATCCTCAAGATGCACTCGGTCAAGAACCGATTCCTGATGCGTATCAAGAACATGACGGGAGATCTATACCGGCGCCACTGGCTCCCGGCGACCGCTCGCGATCTGCTGGTGATCGGAGGCTGTCTGCTTTGTGAACCAGGCTCGCTGCCGGCCTTCTGGCGCATGGCGCAGTGTCTACCTCGCGCGCTAGCGAAACGCCGCAGCATTGTGGAGCGCCGCACCGCCCCCGAGGAATACCTGGCAAGCTGGTTTCGCTCTAGCCCAGCGAGCCGACCGCTCGACCCTTGGATTTCGGAGGCCGCAGCGCAGTCTGTTCAGCGAATGACGGCAGGCATCCCCGACATGAACGTCCGGCTCAAGATCGAAACCGGCGGCTGAAGAGAACAGAGATGTCACCCCGTTGTCCAAGTTCCGTGGCCGCGGCTTCGGCCCAAAGCTGAGGCTCCGATCCGTAAGCCTGCACTTTGGCTGCGCTTGATTCCCGTTGGACCTCAGCCGCCGCAGGTCTGGCCGTCGCGATCGTTTTCCTGAGGTTCAGTTGGCACGCCGTCTACGTGCATTTTTCTTCTGACGAAGTGATGAACATCTACTGGTACTGGGAGCTTGGCGCCTCGAAAGTAATATGGGCGGATGTCCTGTTCTGGCGCAAACCATTCGACCGATGGCCAGCCTGTACTACCTGCCGCTGTTCCACATGTTCGGCTTCAATCCCCGGCCGTACACGGTCGTCCGCCTGGCTCTCTTGCTCCTCGATTCTCTGGACGAGCAAACGGGCCGGTTGGGCTCTTCTCCTTGCGACTGTCGCGATATTTTTCGTTCTCAATCGCGCCGCCTACAAGGGCTACTTCCAGGATGACGACCTGGATACCATGGGGTGGTCCTGGTTCACCAACACTCCTTCTTATCTGACGACCCTCATCAGCCCGCGTCTCGCCAGCAATAATTTCAGGCCTGTCGGCCATTATTACTATCACGCGATGGTGCGAAATTTCAGGCTGGATTTTCCGAAGTATCTCATCCCCCTGCACCTGGCGCACCTGCTGAATATCTGGCTGCTGTGGATGGTCGCGCACCGGTTGGGCCTTGGGGCGCTGGCAGCATCCGGGGGCGCTTTCTTCTTCGGCTTTCACGCCGTCCTGTTCGACGCATGGTGGAAACCGATGTATGTCTTTGACGTCTTCTGCGCCACACTCTGTCTGGCTAGCCTGCTTTTTTATTTGTACGACCGGTGGATCCTCAGCTTAATTGCCATGTGGCTGGCATTCAAATCGAAAGAGTTGGCCATCATGCTGCCGGTGGTGCTGCTCTGTTACGAGCACTGGCTGGGAAAGCGGCACTGGAAACGGCTTATCCCGTTCTTTGCAGTGTCGCTGCTGTTCGGCATTCAAGCTCTGGCTACCGTGGGCACACACACAGGCACTGAATACGCACTACATTTCAATGTGCTGGCGCAGATGAAGACTCTCAGTTTTTACTCATCGCAGCTTTTTATGCTACCTTTCGCAGGGCTGGGCCTGATTGCGCTGCCACTGCTCATTCGTGACCGCCGCTTGTGGTTCGGGCTTGCCGCGATGGTTCTCTTCCTGTTTCCGTTACTGCTGCTGCCGGGCCGGTTGTACGCGGTCTACTGGTATCTGCCGCTCATCGGTCTTGCTATCGCGGTGGCAACCATCGCGAATGGCCCATATCGCATCGTGCTCGCGGTACTTTTCCTGGTTTGGATTCCCTGGGATTTTCTTCAGTTCCGTGAGCGGCGGCGGACGACCCAAAGACTGGAGTGGCAGTACCGGGCGTACGTAACTTCGTTGCAGAATTACGCCCGCTCCTCTCCCGGGCAGCGCTTTTTTGTCTGGGACAGTGTGCCAGATGGCTTTCATGACTGGGGAGTCGGGGGTGCGGTGTCCTGCGTATTCCGGATTCAGGGCGCTCAGGTATTACAGATTGACGCTCCCGGCGCCCAGAGACTCATTCAAAGAGGCGAGGCCGCGTGGCTGCACTGGGACCCTGCTCACGCCCAGCTTTTTGTAGTTCGCTATCCGGAGGAGCGGAAGGATGTTTTACTCTCGTACCTGCCCATGGAGGCAACTACGCCGGCGACTCAATTGGACGCCGGTTGGTATCTCCTTGAAGCAAACTTTCGCTGGACGCAGCCTAAAGCTTCCGCCACGCTGCTGAGGCCGAAATCCGCGAAGGAATTTGAATTGGCGGCTAACGCCACAGAACTGCAAATACGCGCCGGCGGAGCGCTGCGCGTCGAGGTGTTGATGGATGACAAGCCGATCGGCAGGCACGAATTCACCTCACCCGGGTGGCAAACTTTACGCTGGCCGCTGCCTCCGGGAAAACCCGGCCCGGTTTCGATCGAAATTCTAACCACCCCTCCTTTTCATTCCGGCGCGGACCCGCGCATCCTGGGCGTCGCCGTCAAGGCGTTCGGTTTCATTCCAAGATAGAATCAACTGCTCGTGGGGGAGCTATGTGTCGAGGTTTTTGACGGCGTATCCCTACCGGGCGAGTGGCGGGCAACGCGACCATCGCTTCTATAGATAGAAGCCGCCGTCGCCTGCTTCAAACAGGAGCCGACTCTCAGGTAGATCTAGCGATTCCGGACGGGCAGGTCGTGACTGCTGCAAATGCGAAACCCGCCTTGCCGGTGATTGTGAACTTCAACGGCCGCAGTCCCGAGGTCCTTTAGGCAGGAGCCGCCCCTGGCATTGTGGCGGGCGTCCTTCAAATCAACATGCGAGTTCCCGATGTCCTGTGCAACATCCCCGACTGCTTCACAAATCCAAACGCAGTACCGGTGTTTCTGGGACTGGGCCGGCCGGACCCGGGGGTACGTATCTCTTCAGCAAGTACTTCAGCCGAGTACACGCCACGGTCGCGGTGAGTTAAGTTACGGTTCGAGTCGCGCGGATGGTACTCCAAGGAAGTCTTTTGAACACACCTGCGTCAGTGTACAAAGCTCCACCGTAGCAGGGTACTAAAAACGCCAGGAGTGCGTCGCGTTGGTATGTATTCCGACTAGGGCGATCCTTTTTGGTCGATGATGCGCCGAAACGATTTCTTTTCAGCGCAACGGGCGCCGGGCCGGAACCACTGTCCAGACGCCCTGACGGGACGGCTGGGCGCAAAGGAGCTGTACCGAAAGTTGGAGGGGATGAAGCTGTAGGCCTTGCCGTCAGCCTCCCGGCTTACGCCGGATCTGTTCGAAGTAACGTGCCGTGATGTCCCGCAGTTCGCCATCGCGCACTTCGTAGACGACGGCGCTCCCGTGCGCCAGCACCTCCCGAGCCGATTGCGCCGGCAGAGTGTAGTAGTCGTCAAGCACAGGTTCCGAGTGCAAAACCGTTCTGGACTCGGGCGTCACATAGACGTCGTTCACGCCCATGGAGCCGAGCGCATTCGGTGAGATCGTAAGTTCAAACAACTCGTCCGTCAAGCCTGCGAGCAGGATAGCTTTCCCAGGGTGAAGTTCCCTGGCTCTCATGATGCCGGTCAGGATCGACTCCGCCGTCCTGCCTCTTTGGTAGTACCAGCGGCTGGAAGCGCGGTCCACCGGTAACATGATCGTCAGGTAGCAGACAGCGAGCGCGACGCCGGCTAATTTCCAGGCGAATCGCTGTCGCCAGGCGACTGTCAATGCGTAGCCCATTAGCATCGCGAGGCCGATGGCCGGCAGAGTCAAGTAATAGTCCGAGACGTGATTTCGTAAAGGCAGCACCGGCAGCAGGAAAATCGCAAACCAGGCGAGAAAGAAGACGGGAAGAAAGTCCCGCCGCAACGCCCTCCAAATCGCAAACCCAACCAGGGTGGTGGTGACGATCGCGACTACAACCGGTTGGCGCCGACTCACGGTGCCGCCGAGGATTCCGATCTGCCGCGAGGCCACCGCCCATGTCCAATAGGTTTGCAAACGTCGCGAGAACAGTCCCGTCAAAGTGCAAACCAT
>QHXW01000479.1 GCA_003223115.1 Acidobacteriota bacterium | reverse complement strand
ACCAATGATCGTGGCGCTCGACTGGTCGCGGTGGAGCCGCAGAACTCTGGGAATGAGCAGATGGCGCACACGGGGATTAACGATTGTCCAGAAACGGGGTTCGAGTAAGTTGCCCGTCACCGATCCCGGCCGCGAAGATGATCTCCTCGAACCGGACCGGCCCTTGCCGCTGGCCCACGTCAACAACTCGACGGGGTTTGGAGTGCCAGCCTGCTGCCGTGACCGAGTGCTCGGGAAGATAACCGAAGATTTTTGGTCACGGTGCTCGGCGCGTCATCTTATCCCGATCGCAGCGCTTGCATTGGCTCAATGCCGGCCGCGCGGCGTGCAGGAATCCATCCGGCAATCATGGCGCAGGCGGCGAGCAGAAATACCGCACCGCCAAGGATCAGTGGATCGTAGCTCTTGATGCCGTAGAGCTGGCTGGCCAGTAAGCGACCGACGGCCAATTCACCCGGTATCCCGATAGCCAATCCCACGGCGATCAGCACGAAGGCATCACGCAGGACCATGCCTACAACTCTGCCGCCCGCGGCACCCAGAGCAATCCGGATGCCGATTTCGCCGGTCCTCCGGGCTACCGAATAAGCCGTGACGCCGTACAAACCGATACAAGCGAGCAACAACGCGAGGGCGCCGAAGGCAGATGTAAGCCGCGCGATCAGCCGTTCGTTATTAAAGTTCCGGCTGACGAGTTCCTCAAAGGGCAGGATATCTATCACCGTGAGATTGGGCTCAACCTGTGCTATAACCTTTCGCACAAGCGGCGCCATGGTCAGGCTCCCGTGGGTGTGTAACTCGATATGGCCAATGTAGTTTTCACCCGACCTTTCGGACCACTCCTGGGTCGATACTTGCATTAACGGCAGGAAAAACATAGGGTCCACGGGCTCGGACGGTTCCCGCCATTTCGCGTCCTGGACGACTCCTACAATCTCATAATCCAAACTGTGCTTCGGGTCTCCCAGACCGAAATGACGGCCGAGCGCGTTTTCATTTTTGAAATACTTTCTCGCAAAAGCCTCGCTGATCACCGCGATTTGACGTGAACCCGGCGTGTCACGCTCATCAATCAAGCGTCCCTGCACCAATTGTGCCCCGATCGTTTCGAAGTAGTGCGGACTCACGCGCACCCAGGAGGAACTATCCCGGTCTTCCTGACGCGCGGCAAAGGGGCGGCCTTCAAATGCGATCGAATCCCCCTGATTATTCCCACTCATCGGCGCATATCCTGAAAGACTGGCGCTTTCGACGCCGGGGATCTGCTCCAGGCGTTCGCGTATCTCGCGATAAGTAGCAGCGATCTTCTCTTGCTTATAACCCGTGAAAGTCGGCGAGACGGCCACGATCAGCCGGTCTTTCGTTTGGAAACCAAAGCGCTGATGCTCCAGATTCCACAGACTTTCAGACAACAGGCCAGCACCACACAGCAGAACCACAGACATCGTGGCTTGCATTACTACCAGGAGCTTCTGCGGAAACGTAGCGTGGCTTCCCGTGATCCGACTGCCACCCCGAAGTGCATCTACCGGATCGCCACGCGAAGAGATCCAGGCTGGGAGCAAACCGAACACCACGCCGGTCACGAGCGAAAGCAGAAACGCGAATCCGAGCACGGGCCACGAAGGGGTTGAATCGATCGGCACATACTTGGCGCCTCGAAACGCGAGAATTAGCATGACCCTCGCTCCCGCGAATGCTACGGCCAAACCGGCCAGACCCCCTAAGAGAGCCAGCAGGACGCTTTCCGTCAGGCTTTGATTGATTAGCCGTCGCCGCGGTGCTCCCAAGGCCAAACGCACGGCGTTCTGAACACGGCTGGCCGCCTTGCGGCCGAGCAGCATCGTAGCCAGGTTCGCGCAAGCAATCAACAGCACCAAACCGGAAGCGGTCATGATTAGCCGGACGCCGTCCGCCGCGTCCTGCTGAATGCGCGCAATGCCTCCACCGCCGGGCACCAGACGAACGCGCTCCCTGGCAATGGCTCTCGTGTCTTCTGCGCTGATTTTCGAACCAGCCTGAGTCATCAGCCATTGCTTCAGCTCAACATTGAGTTCTGATTCTAGGGTATTGGGCCGCACACCAGGCCTGAGGCGGCCGATGATATACAGCCAGTGGGCGCCTGCACTGCTCACTATCCCGTGGGGCTCATTAGCTAGTGGGATCCAATAGTCCGGAGGGTCCGCACGCAGCGTGTCCCCGAAAAATCCGGGTGGCGCGATTCCGACTACCGGGACCTGAGTGCCATCAATCACAAAAACGGAACCGACCACAGCCGGGTCCAAAGCATGATGCCGCTGCCACGCCCGGTAGCTCATGACGGCGACCGGAGGCGCGCCATGCACGTCGTCTGCGGGCTGTATCACGCGGCCGGCATAGGCAGGCACTCCGAATGTCGCAAAGTAGTTGCCGGAAACAAACTGGCCGACGAAAGGCTGAGCGATCGCCGAGGCGCCGCCCTGGCGTATGCTCATCACATCAGGGCTTGCCTGGAACCCCGCCATTTCGACGAATTCTGGCGTGTGGTCCCGGAGGTACTGATACAGCGAGTAAGAGAAGATGCTGTGATCACGTTGATACCCTCCGATTACACAGCAATTACTGCCATCGCCCACACTGTATAGCATTTTCGGATCGGTCACAGGCAACGATTTCAGCACCACCGCGTGCACCAAAGTGAACACCGCGGTGTTGGCCCCGATGCCCAGCGCCAGCGTGAGCACGCAGACCAGCGTGAATGCCTTGTTCCCGCGCAGTTGTCGCGATGCGTAGCGGAGATCTTGCCATACATGGTCCAGCCACATCCAGCGCCCGGCCTCGTAGAAGCGCTCCTCAATATTCATGATGTTCCCCAGGTTGCGGTGCGCCGTCACGCGCGCATCTTCGTCACTAAATCCCTGCGCGCGCAGCCGGTCGGCTTCCAGTTCCAAGTGCGCGCGCAATTCTTCGGAAAAGTCAGTGCCAGACCGGTGGCGTCGCCGAAACATACTTCTACCCTTCCATGATTTCCGGGCCCAGCACGCGTCCGATGGCAGCGGCCAGTTTGCGCCACCGGCTAGTTTCCTGTGCCAATTGCTTGCGGCCGCCCTTCGTTAATGAGTAGAACCGTGCCTTGCGATTATTCGAGGAAGTCCCCCACTTCGCCGAGATCCATCTCTTCACTTCCAAGCGCTGCAACGCTGGATAAAGCGCCCCGTGATCCACCAGCAGAACGTCCTCAGACTGTTCCTGTATGGCCCGTGCGATCCCTTGGCCGTGCTGCGGCCCGAATAGCAGCGTGCGCAGTATGAGCAGGTCTACCGTGCCCTGGAGTAGCGCAATGCGGTCTTCCTCTTCTCGGGTTAACATTCAACCTGAGTATCCGTCTGTTTGGGTTAGATGTCAACCCGACGAGCGCCCCTTTGGGCGGTGTGAGTAGCAGCTCCGCGGGTGAAGAAGTTAAAGGGGGTGGAGGGTCGAGAACAATTCCGTGAAAAATAATTGTAACCTTTATCAACATCGAAGGTGTTAATCAAAGATGAGACATGCGCTCCGTATCCTTGCTCGTGAGAAAGCATTCGCCGCATTCGCAATCCTGACTCTGGCGTTGGGGATCGGCGCCGTTACGACGATGTTCTCCATCGTTGACGATGTGTTGCTGAAGCCGCTTGTCTACAAAGAGCCCGGGCGGCTCTATGCGGCTGCGGAGTCAGCGCCCCAACTGGGCACCACGTATCCGCGGTTGCCTGTGAACGCCTCTCACTTCCGGTCGTGGCAGGAACAGTGCCGGTCCTGTGAGTCTGCGGCGTTGCTGAACCCCGCGTCGTTCAACCTGACTGGTGAGGGGGAGCCCGAGCAGATCGAGGGCGCCATCTGCACGTGGTCGCTTTTTGAAGTCTTAGGCGTCCTGCCGCAGCTCGGGCGGACATTCGCGGAGGGCGACGATCAACCGGGTGCAAACAAGTTCGTGGTGGTCAGCGACTCACTTTGGCACCGGCGGCTCAAAGCCGATCCAGCGGTGATCGGCAAACCGATCCAACTCGATGGCGAGCCGCATATTGTGGTCGGAGTGTTACGGGCCGACTTCCGATTTCCATCCGGAGACAGACTTGGACCCTTAAATCAATTTCCCAAGCACACTGAGATCTTTAAGCCAATGGGCTTCAACTGGGCAGAATTGAGTCGCGTCGGCCAGTTCAATTTTGCGGCCCTGATCCGGTTGCCCGCCAGCGCGGATCCGGCGAGAGCCGAGGCGGAGATGACGGCCGCTATCGCCGACGCGGGGCGTGACATGAAGATCAATTTGAGTTCTCGTCTGGTCCCACTCCAGGAGCAGGTGACGGGTGGATCTCGACGCGCGCTGATGCTTCTCTTGGCGGCCGTGGGTGCTGTTCTGTTGATAGTCTGCGTTAACCTGGGCAATCTGATGCTGGTGCGCGCCAACGAACGGGCGCGCGATGCGGCCATTCGCCGGGCATTGGGAGCGGGCGCCGGTCACCTTTTACGGCCGATTCTCACCGAGAGCATGCTGATCGCTCTCGGTGGCGGAGCGCTCGGGCTTCTGCTGGCGTATGGCGGAATACGGGTCCTGGTGAACGCGGCTCCGGTCGACATTCCACGACTGGACGAGGTGCACGTCAGCTTTATGACGCTGCTTTTCGCTTTCTGCGCATCTGCTGGCTGCGGCATCCTTTGTGGCTTATGGCCGGCCATCCGCGCAACTGCAGTGGAGCCTGCTGACGCTCTTCGATCCGGCTCGCGCTCGTCTACCGCAGGTCGCGTGAGGCAGCGATCGCGTGAATGGCTGGTCGGCCTGGAAGTGGCGCTTAGCACGGTGCTGCTGGTGGTGGCCGCGCTTCTCGGTGTGAGTTTCTTCCGGGTCACGAATGTCGAGCGGGGTTATAGTGTGGATCGCATTCTCACCGCCGATCTGTCGCTTCCGAGTTCGCGGTATGAAACGGACAATCAGCGCATATTGTTTCATCAGCGGGCACTCGAACAGATCGAGACGCTACCAGGCGTGCGGTCCGCCGGGCTGATAAGCTCGCTGCCATTAAAGGCTCAAGTCTGGGGAGACACGATCAGCAAGGAAGGCGACACACGGCCCAGGGCAGAGCGGCCAGGAGCTCATTTCCGCTTTGTCAGTGAGCGTTACTTCGAAACAATGGGAATTGCGTTGCGACAAGGCCGCTTCCCAACTTCACGTGACCGGTCTCACAAAGTAGCGCTGGTTTCCGAGAGCGCGGCGCGCAAGGTTTGGCCGGGCGAGAATCCGCTGGGGAAGCTGCTCCGGAACGACCCTAGACCCGAGTGGGTCGAGGTGATCGGTGTGGTCGCCGATGTGCGCACGGAGAGTCTGGATAAGCAGCCTCCGATGATGGTTTATGTTCCCTACTGGGACGGAGCGTACTGGCAGGGAGGCGTCTGGGGCAACGCAACATATGTTATACGAACCTCGCAGGATCCTTCGACGATGGCCAACGCCGTCCGGTCCGCAATGCGTAAGTTGGACGCGGAGCTGCCGTTGGCAAACGTGCTCACGATGCGGGAGATCCTGTCGGAGTCGGTTGGCAGCCGACGATTCCAGACATTACTGGCAGGTGTGTTCGCTGGTGCAGCCCTGCTAATGGCGTGCCTAGGGATCTACGGCGTGATCTCGTACAGCGTCACCCGGCGGACGAACGAGATTGGGATTCGAATTGCGTTGGGCGCGCAAGCCCCGCAAGTTTCAATGCTGGTGTTACGGCAGGGAATTCAACCAGTGCTTGGTGGGTTGGTGGTCGGGGTGGCGGCTGCGTTGGCGGCGGGACAGTTGATCAGCAGCTTCCTGTTCGGTACTGAACCGCGCGACCCGGCGGCGATCTCGGCGGTGGTCGTCATGCTACTTCTGGTCGCAGCGGTGGCGTGTTGGGCGCCAGCGCGGCGGGCATCTCGGATCGATCCGATGGCTGCGTTGCGTAACGAGTAGCGCGTTTGTCGAAGATGGCTGCTGTTTGCAGAGTGCCAGTTGGCTGGGTTTCGGCATGTTGGGATTGTACCTTCGGGTCCGTAAACGGGGATGTCGGACACGTTGTGACCGCGACTGGATGATGGACGTGAACCCGACCTTCCGGCCCGCGTTGACTTAGACATCGGCGTCTTGGGCGTCTTCCGGACAGGTACTTCAAGGCAAGAGGGTCGTTTGCTGGATGCTTACTCGGTCCGTAGTGCCACCATCGGCTGAACACTTGCCGCGCGCCAGGCGGGAAGCACTGATGCCACCAGCGCTGCCAAGCCGAGTACCAACGTGGCGAGCATCAGCATGACTGGATCCCATGGCTCCACACCGAATAGCTGAGACGCCATCAACTTACCGGCCCCGATTGCGGCAGGAAGGCCAAGCACAAGGCCGATCCCTACCTGCCAGAAAGCGCCGCCAAGCACCATCCCCATAACGGACCCGCGATCCGCGCCGAGCGCCATCCGCACACCTATTTCACTTGTCCGCCGCTCCACCAGGTACGCCAGCACTCCATATAACCCTACGGCTGACAGAACGAGCCCAAGCGCGCCGAAGAGCGTGGTCAGCGTCGCAATCATGTTTTCCTGCTGGAAGTCCGCGCTTACGACTTTTGTGTACGGGTCGACACCGTAGAGCACCAAATTGGGGTCAACGCTTGCCAGTGCTTTGCGTACACGTTCCTCCACAACCGGTAGGTTCCCTGGCGCCCAAATCACGATGTTGTATAGATATTGCGACCAGGTTTCACCGCCCTGGTAAGCGGGGTCGTCCCACTGCACGGTCTGTGCTTCCGGTAACCAATACATGGGCCGCACGGGTTTTTTGTACTCGTACGTCATGTAGCGGATATCATTCGTCACTCC
>QHXW01000085.1 GCA_003223115.1 Acidobacteriota bacterium | reverse complement strand
CGTTTGCCTCTCTCGCACTCTTGCTCGCAGCCGTCGGCCTGTACGGTCTGATGGCCTATGCAGTGAGCCGGCGAACACATGAGATCGGCATTCGTATGGCGTTGGGAGCGCAGCCAGCGGCGGTATTGCGCTCGACACTAGGGCAGGGTGCTCGGCTAGCCGTCATCGGACTGGTCGTCGGTGTTGTGTGCTCGATGGTCTTGAGCCGTTTCGTCGCGAGTTTGCTTTACGGCGTAAGCCCGGGCGATGTGCCTACCTATGCGGCCGTCGCCGCGTTGCTCGGAGGCGTAGCGCTGATCGCGGCGTACGCTCCGGCACACCGGGCTTCAAGAGTCGATCCGATGGTGGCCTTGCGTTATGAGTGATTGGCCAAAAGAACTCTCGCGGCGACTCCGATTTCTCATTCATCGCCAGCTATTCGAGAGCGATCTCGACGAAGAGATGCGGCTCCACAAGCAACTGCGGGAGGAGTATCGGAACGAGGGAGTTGATGCACCTCCCGCTGTATTGGGACAACAGCCGGGCGCTCGCTGGCGTCACCACGATCTATAAGGGCTTGCGGAGTTGAGTTCAGGCCATAAGTTTCCGTTGATCCCCCGTGATTAACGGCGTACTGTTTACCGGCGGCCCTGGGTGGACGTCGGCGACTCGTACAAAGCGGAGGGCCCGAGCTTGGAAGACCGATCGCGTTCCCCGGTTGCGCCGTCCGTTGAACGAAACTCTGACGGCCAACGTCCCAGAAGGACTTCTGGATAACCAAACCGAATCCACCTCCGCGAGGTGTGATCGGACATGAAGAGCGCTTACGTCGGGGACTCGTACGACGCGGTGAAACGCTTATGGCAACAGGTATTCGCGGAATGGGCACCGCTTTACGCCAACCGACAATTTATTCCAGATGACATCCAATCAGAGTTCACCTGTTTAACTGGCGTTCCGATGTTGTGCCGAACCCCTTCGGGGCCCTACTCCGTCTTGAACGATCCAGACACGGGTGTTCGGCTGCCCGATGAGGGCAACCAGAGCGAGAGCCGCAAACACATCATGCTGGCGACTATTTGCGGGCAGCTTCGACAGGAGGCGGCACGCGCCGTTGTCACCTTCGACCAGAGTGACTATCGGCACAGCAAACTCAAGCTCGATGAGCAGAGGCGAACTAAGATGCGTTATCTCGCCGCGTCGGGGCTCTTTGCGTTCTATTACGTCTCCCATGATTTCTTTTCGCATTTCCCAGCGCGGATACGCGACAGGAGCTTCGGCAGCGCGTGTTGAGTTTCGGTGTCCCGGATACCCGTCTTGAGACTCACGAATGAACCGATAGTCAGAGTGGACGCGGGGCCTTGATAGTTCGTCGCCAAAACACGGATTGCGAACGACCGGCGATGCCCCGCGGTTCAGATAGGAAGTGTCGGCGATTCGCGTCATGTCAACTTTAGACGAGTCCTAACTAAAACGAAGGACCGCTTCCGCGCATGGATCTCTGCCCCAGTCCTCCGGGTTATCCTCTTTATTATGAACCCGGCACAGCAAAGCCGACAAGACCAAGACAAGACCCCCAATTCGTCGAGATTGTTGGTCGACACTACCTCATTACCGAGCTCATGCGCGCCGGTATTGAAATTGCTGAACCTGTCAGGGATCGCGGCATCGATTTGGTTGCTTACGTTGATTTGGACAGCGCCATCGGGAAGTTTCTTGCCCGCCCGATCCAACTTAAGGCCAATTGGCAAACTGGGTTCGCGTTTGACAGGAAGTACGAGAAGTTCCACGACCTGATCGTTGCAATTGCATATGTCTGGAATCTAGATGATCCGACTCGAACTGTGACCTACGCGCTCACCTGGCCGGAAATCTGCGGCCTTGCCGGTGAATGCGGGTGGGCCTGGGAAGCAGGCGGACGTTGGGCCATTACGAGGCCGGGTAAGGACCTAACCTCCCGGCTTGGTTCAGGATGACGCCGGAGAAATGGTGGACGAAGATAATCGTTACAAATAGCCGGTAAGATGTGCTGGCAAGACAGCGGGAGCGACCGCTCGTCAAGTGGACGTATAGAACGCCAAACATGACTTGTGCCCGCCGTCGGTTCACAAACGGGGATCTCGCAAGTTGAGCAGCATGTTCAACCCAGCGAGTTTCATAGCGTAAAGCAACAACAGGATCGACCCAAGAGGCACCGATCGTAAGAAGTAGCTAGCGATGGATTCGTCGGGAGCGGCGCCACACATCCTATGCTAAAAAGCCAGCGGTGCTGCATTGCCTAGGTGAGTTCCGTTCGTGATCTGATAGGTTGAACTTATGCGCCCCCTCCTCATATCGCTATCCCTCGTTGCCGCGTTCGCGCAGCAGCAGCCATACGAGATAATTGCCTCCAAGCGCATCATGGTCCCGATGCGCGATGGCGTGAGGCTCGCCACCGACATTTACCGGCCCGGACGCAACGGCGCTCCCGCCGACGGCAAATTTCCCGCAATCGTCGAGCGCACGCCCTACGTGCCTTATGGAGATTTCAACGCTCAGTACTATGTACCTCGTGGTTATGTGTTGGTGATTCAGAGCGTTCGCGGGCGCTACGGCTCCGAGGGCCATTGGACGATGCTCCGGGACGATGCACGGGACGGCGCGGACCTCGCGAAGTGGCTCGGTCAGCAACCCTGGTTCGACGGCGGCTTCGGAACAATGGGCACGTCATATCCCGGCGGCACTCAGCACGCCATGGCGGTGGGCAACGCTCCATATCTCAAGGCCATGGTGCCGGCGGACGCTGCCTCGAACATGGGCCTCTATGGGACGCGCCACAACGGAGCCTTCGAACTGCGCTTCTTTAACTGGATCTTCGTCCGCGGCAGCTCGCCGGACGTGGACAATCCGCTCGAGGACGCCGAATGGAAGAAGCTGGCCGATATGGTTCCGGAATACTTGAAGGGTCTTCCGCTTCGTGCGGGTACGACGCCAATCCACATGGATCCTGACTATGAGGCCTGGCTGGTGGAGGCGATGCGGCATGGAGATTACGACGACTGGTGGAAGGGGATGCCGAACAGCGTCGTGGAGCATATCGCCGAATACGAAGATGTGCCGGTGTACCACATCACCGGCTGGTACGACTCCTGGACCGCCCAGGTAGCCAATCTGAGTTACGCCGCGTTATCGAAGGCAAAGAAGGGTCCGCACAAGCTCATCATCGGCCCGTGGGTGCACGGCGGCCAGGGCGATACCAATGCAGGTGAGGCGGAGTTCGGGCCCGCATCGGTGATCCATTTGCCGGCTTTCCGCTTGCGCTGGTTCGACCATTGGCTGAAAGGTGTCGACAATGGGGCGGAGCGCGATCCCCCAGTGCGTATCTTCGTGATGGGTGGAGGCGGTGGAAAGAGAGTCGCCGAGGGCCGCGTTTTCGTCGGCGGCCATTGGCGCGACGAGCAGGAATGGCCTTTGAAGCGCGCGCAGCCCACAACGTATTACCTTCACAAAGATGGGACGTTGTCTCAAGAGAAGCCAAAGGCGAGCAGCCCAACGCATTATCTGTTCGATCCGAAAGATCCAGTGCCGACCATCGGGGGAAACATCTCGTCCGCCGGGAGCCTGATGTTTCCGGGCGCCTTCGACCAGCGCTGCCGGCCGAACCTGGTCTTCTGCAAGGACCAGCGCCCGCTGGCCGCGCGCAATGATGTGCTGGTTTATTTGACGCCCGTGCTCGAACGCGATACGGAAGTGACGGGCACGACCGTCGTAACTCTTTGGGCATCCTCGAGCGCCGTCGATACGGACTTTACGGCCAAGCTGATTGATGTCTACCCTCCCAGCGCGGACTTTCCAGCCGGTGTCGAGTTGAACATCGCGGATAGCATCGTGCGGGCGCGGTATCGCGATTCTCTGGAGAAGGCGGCGCCGATGCAGCCGGGGCAGGTTTATCGGTTCCAGATCCGGATGTATCCAACGTCCCTTGTATTCGCCAAGGGACACCGAATCCGGCTGGATATTTCCAGCAGCAACTTTCCCAGGTTTGATGTCAACCCGAACACCGGCGAGCCTTTGAACGACAACCGGCGCTGGGCAGTGGCTGACAATGCGATCTATCATCAACCAGATCGGGACTCGCAGATCGTCTTGCCGCTGATTCAGTGATGCGACAGGCGTGCGAATCGCCCACTACGGATTCGGTGACGCTTGCGCACTGGATCGAATCAATTTCTTAGGCAACCGTTTTGCGCGAGGATGTTGCGGAGAACAAACTTCCTGCCCTGTGACTTCCTCCTAGCTAGGTTGTTGTCGGCTTCAGTTGAAAACCAAGTTCTTTCGCCCGAGCAGCCAGGCCTTTGATGTGTTGCTGCCGGTATCGTTTTTCGAAGGCTTCTGCCCCTTCATCGACGTACGGTTGGCCCCACCGCAGCAAGCGGTAAATCAAGGTAGCCAATTTCCTGGCGGTAGCAAACACCGCCACGTCTCCCCCGATCCGCCGCGCCAGCCTCCGATAGTAGGCTCCTAAGGCCGTTGCGCTGCGACGCAGCGCGAGCGCCGCCATTCGGAGTGCGGCGGCTACACGTGTGCTGGCACTGTTCCGTTTCT
>QHXW01000478.1 GCA_003223115.1 Acidobacteriota bacterium | reverse complement strand
GGTGCCGCCGAGGATTCCGATCTGCCGCGAGGCCACCGCCCATGTCCAATAGGTTGCAAATGTCGCGAGAACAGTCCCGGCAAAGTGCAAACCATACGGACCGCCGGACACTTTGGGAATCAGCGCGAAATGGATTGAGATGAATACCGCGGCCGGTGCGAACAGCAGCAGCGTTTTTACGGAAGTACTGTTTGGCAAAGAGGGCCGTGTAACTCGCCGCCAGAAGCTGGTAGACGGTATTGACTTCGAGCGCGCCGAAACCAAGCAGATAGAAGACCCACTGTAAACGGTTAAGCCAGAGATTGGACGTGTCGATGTATCGCAGCAAAGCAAAAAACGCAACCAGAACAAAGAATGCGCACAGCGCCTCGTTGTAGGCGGAATTCCAGCCCATGACCACGGTCAGCGCGCTATTGGAGATCCATAGAATCGAGGCGGACAGCGCGGCGAAACGCGATCCGGTCAGATGGCATGTGATTTGTGCGATCAGGAACACGTTGGCGATTTGGGCGAGGAATACCCATATTCGAAACGGCGTGGGGTGAATGCCGAACAGGCTCTTGAAGACAATGAAGAACAGACGCTCGCTCCATATGCGAACTGTGCCCTGTGCCTGCGGAGTGAACAGGGCTTTCCAGAGATCGTTCCAGGAGTGCACCTGCAGGTTCAACCAGGCGAAATTGTCAGCCTGAAACCAAGTGAAGAGGCCCTGCCAGTAGAGCGCCAGGCCCCAAACAGGCGGGACGAGCCAGTACAGAATGCGCGCAGCTCGCTCGTACCTCGGGTTCATCACCGCCCGGCAATCACAATAGCATGAGTGCAGTCGCTCCTCGTCGAAGGATGCACGCCGGGTTCGGGAACCGGGGCTGAGGAGCCACTGCGCGCACTGCGGTCCCCGAAAACAAGCCGGCGAAGTTGATGACGTTGAAAACGGTTGGTCACGTGGTCAGGCCTGTGCCGAAACCAAATCGTTTCGGCACGGTTGCCAGGCTGCACGCGGCCAAACTTCCTCCAACGCGTGGCTCAGACCGCCGCCTGGAACTCAATCCCGCGTGTTGATAGCATGGATTTTCCTCGAGCGCAGCTCTGAGACTGTGCCCGAAAACTTGGGCTCGGGAGCGATTTGTGCGCGTGAACAGAAGGCAGTTTCCTAATGGCATGGTTGCAGCTACTGCCGCCACGAACATTTCGGCGTGGGCGCAAAATCTCCGCGACAGCGGTCGCAGTTTGAAAATCACCGCAGTGGAGCCGATTGCGGTCAAGGTTCCCCAATCTGAGGGCGCTGGAAGCGCCTGGATCTTCCTGAGGCTGTTAACCAATAGGAAGGACCTGATTGGCTACGGCGAGGTCTACACCCTTGGAATCCCTTCGGTCCCCCCATTCTTGCGGGGATGATCAAGGATCTCGGCGAGGAACTGTTCGTTGGAGAGAATCCCTACCACATCGAATCGATCTTCCAAAAGGGATACGCCTACGGCTACAGCCACCATCCCGATTTTGCGAGGATGGGCATTCTCAGCGCCATAGAAATGGCGTGTTGGGATGTGGTCGGCAAGGATCTCAACAGGCCCGTATACGATCTTCTGGGCGGCCCGGTTCGCGAGAGCATCCGCACGTACACATACATCAGAGACGCCGATCCGCCACTGCCAGGCAATACTATTCTTTGGCATAACCCGGAGTCCTCAGCGCAACGTGCGAAGTACTACGCCGATCAAGGGTTCACCGGCGTGAAGCTCGATCCCGTGCAAGGCCGTTCCAAAGCGATCGCGGAATTTGAAATGGTTTACCCCACTCAGGAATCGATCGAGGCACTGGACTTGTCGGAGAAGGTCATCGGCGCTGTCCGAAAAGCAGTTGGCACTAAGTGCGACATCCTAATCGGAACTCACGGCCAGTTCACGGCCGCAGGAGCGATCCGCTTCGCCAAGCGGCTCGAACAATTCGATCCCCTGTGGCTCGAGGAGCCAGTACCCCCGGAAGACATGGCAGAGATGGCTGTCGTAGTGCGTGCGACGAGCATTCCAATATGTACTGGCGAAAGACTGACCAGTAAATATGAATTTGCCCGGTTGATCGAGAACAAGGCGGCTGCCATTTTGAATTTTGATCTCGGGCGGGTTGGGGGGATTCTTGAGGCAAGGAAGATCGCCGCGATGGCCGAGGCACACTATTTGCAGATCTCACCACATGTATGGGGAGGACCGATCATCGCGGCGGCGTCTTTACGGCTTGACGTGTGTACTCCGAATTTCCTGATCCAGGAGAGCATGGGGACGTTTGGAGGGCTGCACGCCGAGTTATTGAACCTAAATCCGGCAGTTCGGCCTTCGCCGCATTCTGATACGCTTTTGCCGACTACGAGTTCCAACTAGGCGCAGATCACCTTCTGGGTGACAACCGCTTTTTCTGCAATGAGTTGCGGCAACAAGTAGATGGCGGAATCTGGCGGCCCCAACTGCCAGATTTAGGTTGAAAAACCCGATCGAATGGAAAGAGGTTCATCATTCCGTCCCGGCGTCCTGGCCTCGGACACGATCTCAATGAGACTGTTGCCCACAAGTATGCTTTTCAGTAGCTCTGGGCTCGCCGGTATACACAGGTTGAAACAATTCCTAGATCCTAGACCGCGAGTTCGGCCCGCCCCCCGGGTCAAAACAGATGGCCGGCACTACAGCGTACAGTTTAGGAATCGATCATTCCGTCACGTCGCAACTGGATCTCTGGCGGTCATCTGAATTATTGCTCGCTGCCAGTTGACCACATCCCCGTTTCCCGACACAATGGCTTAGTATTATACGAGGTGGACAGAGAGATCTCGCCTCAACGCGTAACCGTGGCGTTCGCCCTCGCCGCGGGACAGAAGGATGTGGGAGACGGCAGGTGATAGCGGAGCTTCCGTCCCTTTACGGTTCTGTTGCGAAGTGACGCAGGATGCAAGGCACACGCTTCGGCTTTGGACCCGCCGTCTCTGGCACACCGGCTTCGCGATTCTCGCACTCGCCATCGGCATTGACTCGAACACAGGCGTCTTCAGCGTCGTCAAAGCTCTACTGCTGCGCTCGCTGCCTTTTTCACGATGCCGAACGCCTGGCGTACCTGGGCTGGTTTTTTGAGCCCCACGACAGCGCGAAGCAATTTCACGAATAGCGCCATCAGAGAAGGGATCCCGCCGACGCGGCACTGATTGAGCAGCTCGATGTCAATCTGGGTGGAGCTGGTGAATGGAGGTGGGTGCATGTCGTCCAGGCATCCTGGAATTTTTTCTCGATACCGGGCACGCAGCCGGTACTGGGACGTGGGTTCGCCCCTGGGGATGATGTGGACGGGACGGGGTGGGGATTGCCCGGCCGCAACGCAGTGGCGGTGATCGGTGACGGACTTTGGCAACAGCTTTTCGGAGGCGACCGAAAAGTCCTGGGCGCGACGATCCGAATAGACGGAAACCCACTTACGGTCATTGGTGTCGCGCCGCCGGGATTCGATTATCCGGGCCACGCCGTTCTTTGGAAGCCGGCAGCCTTCAGCCGTGGCAACAATGGCTGGGAAACCATCGCGCGGCTGAAACCCGGCATCACGTGGCCACTGGCCCGCCAGGCATTCGTCGCTGAAGCCGATCGACTCTGGCCCAACCGCAGCTATATTCAGAGGATCAAGTACCCTTCGACCATGACCGAGCTTAGAGACGAACTCGCGGGCCCGGCAGGAAAGAGCTCGCTGGTGCTGATGACCTGCGTGGTGCTAATCCTCCAGATCGCTTGCACGAACGTCGCGAACCTCCTGATGGCGCGCATCACCGATCGAGCCACCGAGCCTTCCATACGCTCGGCCTTGGGGGCAAGCCGCGCGCGGATTTCGCAACAATTGCTGACAGAGTGTGTACTGCTCTCTCTTGGCGCTTCCATCGCCGGAATTTTCCTCGCCTTCTGGACTACGTCCATCGCTGCAAAACTCCAGCGCGCCCCACTTGCCTCACAGGCTTACTCCATTCTGGATGGTCGCGTGCTGTCGTTTGCCATTGCGGCATCAGTCCTCAGCGGGTTGCTTTTCGGCGTCCTACCGTTGTTGTACGCCAGTCGCGTCCACACATTCGGAACCCGTGGTGCCACCGGCAACCGTGGCTCGCGGCTGATTCGCGAAGCGTTGGTGGCGGCGCAGGTGATGCTCACGATCGTCCTTCTGGCGGCGTCGATTTCGGTGGGCCGCGCGTTTGTGAAGCTGATGAGCATCGATCGCGGGTTTGACTCTCGCGGCCTGGTCACCGTGAACGTAGCGCTGGAAGGAACCAACTCATCAACTCAAACGATCGCCGGTTTGCTTATTTCCAGGAAGCGCTGGCCCGAATCCGGCGACTCCCGGAGTACGCTGCGCCAGCGCAACCGAGTTCCTCCCGATCTATGCCACTAGCTTCATGGGAGGGCTATTTGGGATGGATGGCCGTCTAGCCATCGTCTAGCCAACGAGAATTCCATGGTCGTTCCGGTATTCCCAGACTATTTCCGAACCATGAGTGGACGCATTTGCGGGGACGCGAATTCACCGAATCGGAAGTACAAAGCGACGCTAGGGTCGCCGTCGTCAATGAGCCATTTGCGAGCGAATTCGGTTCGACCGCCGATACCGTGGGCCGCCAAGCTACGACAGGCAACAATCCTTCCTGGAGAATCATCGGTGTCGTCAAGGGGATGGACTCTATGGCCGACGAGCCAAACGCACCTCAGATCTTTGTTCCCGCTCAATTACCAGGCGGTTTTTTCTCGACCTTCGCGGCCCGGGTCGATGGACGCGCCGAAGACCGCTTCGCCATGATCCGCGACGCGATCCAGTCGGTGGACCCGCAGGTCCCAGTGTTCGGCGTAAAGACCATGGAGCAGAGGCTGGGTGCTGATCAACAGAGCCAAAATTCGGTCGCGCACGAATACCGAGTGCCAGGTGGCAGCGATGATGTGGTGCGCGTGTTTTACCTGATCCACACCGAGACAGCGCAGGGCGTGCAGGAAATCGCGACAGCGATTCGCACGGTTACAGATCTTCAACAAGTATTCACTTGCAATGCGACCAAAGCCCTCACATTGCACGCAACGGCCGACCGAATTGCGTTGGCCGCGAAACAGATAAGCCTGACGCTCGGTGGACCGCACTTAATCGCCTACTCGGGAATTGGCACGCTGTCCAGAACCTGGTCAACTGGTGGGAAGCGATAATTTAGTTCACGGCCAGCGATTCGGCTGCGGCGTACAGATGGTCGATTCCTAAACCATCGGCATGAATCACCATCCGATAAAACTCTCGCATATTGCTGTACACCTCCTAGGAAATCCTGCTCTACTTTTTTTGGTTGGTATTAGTTTGAAGTGCCGTGAGGGTTGTAGGCACGGTGGGACGGCCGTGGTTTGCATGCTGGTCTGCGGGCCTCTGTTTACGGCGTATAATCGCACGAGGCGAGCTGCAAATTGTAATGACGGCTATTCTATTTGCAGGCTTGGCAATTCATTTTCTGGAATATTGAAACGGCTTGGCACGCTCGCGACAGTGTGTAGCGTTTTTGAAGCTCGGTCGACAGGAGAGAGCAATGAGGAAGCTGGCTGTATGTTTCACGATATTTGTATTCTTCGTTCGTCAAGGAGCCGCACAAACTACTTTTGGTTCGATTACTGGCGCTGTAACAGACCAAAGTGGCGCTGTTATTCCGGGAGCCAGCGTGTCTGTGACCAACGCGGGCACTGGGATCGAGCGGACAGTAACCACCAGCACGGGCGGGTTGTTCAATGTACCGAACTTGGACGTTGGCTCGTATCGAGTCACGGTCATTGCCACGGGCTTTGCCCGATATGAAAGAAGCGGACTTGCCCTGAGTACCAACCAGGTGCTGAATGTGGACGCCAGGCT
>QHXW01000472.1 GCA_003223115.1 Acidobacteriota bacterium | reverse complement strand
GACGGAACGCTGAGTGATCCTTTGTGGCAGCAGGCGCAGCCTGTCGGCGATTTCCGCCAGCGTGAGCCCTACGAGGGCCAGCCGTCCACCGGGAAACCGAAGTTCGCATTCTGTATACCCGTCACCAGGTATATTTCGGAATCGCGTGTTACGACGCGAATCCATCGGGCATCGTGGCCACCGAACTGCGGCGAGACCTGCAGCAAAACCTGGATGATTATTTCTCGATCGCGATTGACGCGACTCACGACCGCCGCAACGCCTATGTATTCCAGTTCAACCCGCTCGGCACACAGTTTGACGGACTGATTACTGAAGAGAAAAGAGCCGAAGAACAGGATTTCGATCCCGGGTGGGATGGCGTGTAGACATCGGCGGCGCGCATCAGCGACATCGGGTGGACCGCCACCATCGGCATTCCCTTCACCACTCTGAATTTCACGAAGTCGCAGGATGTCGTCTGGGGAATCAACTTCAACTTGCTCACCGCGGCGATGTCTTGCGAGGATCTCTGGAGCGCTTATCGCAGGACATTCGGTATTACCAAGGTTTCGGAGTACCGGGCACTGGCAGGCATCGGCGACATCGGCAGCGGCAGGCTCTTCATTTTGAAACCGTACGTGCTGCGGGATATTCCCGTCTGGGGAAAAGCGGCAATACGGAGGCGCTGCATACGGGCGGCATCGATATCAAGTATGGGTTGCGCTCGAATCTGGTGGCCAATCTCACGGTAAATACTGATTTCGCGGACACCGATTTGGATCAGCAGCAGTTCAACCTGACGCCTTACAAGTTGTTTTTCCCAGAGAAGCGCCCATTCTTTTTGGAGAATGCCAGCGCCTTTTACTTTTCCGCCGGCTTCAACGACCTGTTGTTTTTCAGCCGTCAGATTGGGATCGACCCTACCACGGGAGAAGTGGTGGTGCCCATCGATGGCGGCGGCAAAATCACGGGATCGTTGGGCGAGTTCGAAGTCGGAGTGATGGATGTGAAAACGCGCGCCGAAGGACCCAATCCGTACACCGACTACAGTGTGGTGCGCGTGAAACGATCGATTTTCGGTGACTCGTATGGGGGCCATGGCTATCGATAAGGAATCCAGCGCGCGCTCGACCGCTACAATCGCACGGGCGGCGTGGATACGCGCCTGGTGTTTTTCAAGAACCTGGTGATGCATGGATATGTGGCCAAGGTGGCCCTCCGGGGGTCACGAGCGGAACATCGGATTTCGGCGGCGATGGTACTTACGTACTTACACGACCAATTGGCTGGGGTTCGTGGCGCGGCACAACAAGGTCGGCGCAAATTTCCTTCCCGAAGCCGGATTCATCGAGCGTGTGGACGCCAAACAGGACGAAGCTGGCTTGAGCCTTGGCTTGAGCCTTTCGCCCCGGCCGAAGATCCGTTGATGGCCGGTTTTGACCGGTTTTGAAGTGACCCTCTATGGGCGGTTTTGAAGTGACCGCCGAGGCCGCGGCATCCGCGAGCTGAACTTCGAAGCCTTCGTCTATCACGCACCCGACACCCACGGCGTACTCCAAACCCAGGAATGGCAGGTCACTTTTCGCACGCTTTTTCATAGCGGCGGGTACACGGATGAGGACCTTTTGGAGGTGTTCACGCAGCGCATCAGCACGCGGTCAACATCTACAAGAACATATGCATTCCCGCGGGGATGTACCATTTCGAGCGCCACCAGATCACCTATGGTTCGGGCCAGGACCGGCGATTCAAGTACAACCTGTTCGAGCGCTTCGGAACGTATTACACGGCGCGTCTGAATGAGGCCAGCGTGCGCACGAATTACCGGCCCAGTCCGCGGTTTTCCTTTACCACTACGGCGCATTGGAACCGATTTACGCTGGCCCAAGGCCGCTTTTCGGTAGTGCTGGCGAGCATTCAGGCCAACTATTCCTTTTCACGCTTCCTCACCACCAGCACGCTGATCCAGATGGACACGGCCAACCCGCAGGCGGTGAGCGCCAACATCCGGCTCCGTTACAATTACCGGCCCGATAGCGATTTGTTCGTGGTCTACAACGTGGGCACCTGTCTTGCCAGTCTGGTGGCGGCAAACCGCGTGGAATTGCGGAAGCAGCGCTTCGTGGTCAAGCTGACTTATTCGTTCACACCGTCGCGCCAAGGTTCGGCTGTGCGGCAGCCGACCGAAGCTGCCTGCGAGACGGGATTACGGAATCATGGGCCGGCGCGAATTGGCGGCTGATAGGGCGGTGGTTGTTTGCGGAAGGGCCACCACAGGCAGGAATGCTGCAGGAATGCTGCAGGAATGCTGCAGGAATGCTGCAGGAATGCCTATTCCACCAGGCGCCTGACACCAGCAGGCGAACCCAGCGTTACAGAGAGATCAACGGGCGCAAGTAGAGGCGGCACTCAAAATAAGTTGTTGCCAATCAGGGGAAAAACCCCTGATTACTTTGGGGTGGTAAAGCGCAGTATGATAATGTACATTCCCGTTCGGGGTTTGACGTCACAATCATGCCCGCCCACAAAAAGATCAAGGGTCGTTACGAAACGCTGGACATGATCGGCAAAGGCGGCATGGGCCTGGTCTATAAAGCCTATGACACCGTGGTCCAGCGCGAAGTGGCCCTCAAGACGCTGCGCGACGCGCCCAGTAAAATGGCGCTCGATCTATTCCGGAAGGAATGCGGCGTTCTGGCGTCGATGAGCCATCCCAATATCGTCGAGATCTTCGATATTGGCGAATTCACCGAGGAGGGTGTCAGCAAACCCTACTTCGTCATGCCGTTGCTGCCAGGGGTGACGCTCGATCATCTGATCCGCACGGCGAGCCAGCGGCTAAACGTCGAGCGAACCATAGAAATTATCTTGCAGACCTGCAAGGGTCTGCACGCTGCGCACGAGCGCGGGCTGGTACACCGCGATCTCAAGCCGAGCAACATTTTCGTCATGCCCGACGATTCGGTGAAGATCATCGATTTCGGTGTAGCTCACATGGCGGACCGCACGGCCACCATGACGGTTGCGGGCGGCACGCTGCCTTATATGGCGCCCGAGCAGTTGGAGATGAAGCCGGCGACGCCGCTGTCAGATATCTTTTCGCTGGGCGTGGTTTTTTATGAAACGCTGACGCGCCGACGGCCCTTCGATTTTCCAACGGACCAGGAGACCGCGCACGCCATTCTACACCTGGTTCCTCCGCCGGTTTCTGAAATCAACCCGGCCGTGGGAGCTGTGATCAACCGCGTGATTCACAAGGCCATGGCGAAGCAGTCCTGGAACCGTTTTTCGAGCGCCAAGGAATTTGCCGAGACCTTGCAGAAGGCGCAGCGCAATGAAGCCATCGAGTTTTTCGATACCAGCCGCATTCAGCCTCGTATCCAGAAGGCCACGAAAGCCTTTGAGCAGGGGAACTATCAATTTGCCACCGAGATTCTGACTGAGCTCGAGTCTGAAGGCCACATCGAAACCAATATGGCGATGCTGCGGCGCCAACTGGATCAGGCCGTGAGGCAAAAAACTATCGGCAACCTGCTCGAGAGCGCGCGCACTTGCATGGATGAGGACGAATATCTGCTGGCGCTGCAGAAAATTCAGGAAATCCTGCAACTCGAACCCGCCAACACCGCGGCCCTTACGATGCGCAGCACCATCGACTCCCGGCGGAACGAGCAAAAAGTGGGAGAATGGATCAAGCTGGCGCGACAGCATCTGGAGAACAACGCTTTCACTCACTCGCGCGCCGCCTTGCAGAACCTGCTGCAATTGAATCCCAAAGACACCAACGCATTGCAAATGCTGAGCGAAGTGGACCGGCGCGAGGAGCAGTACACCAAGGCGCGTCAGGAAAAAGAACAGCTTTACAACGCCGCGCTGGAGGCCTGGCAGAGCGGAGAGATGAGTTCAGCGCTGACCAAGCTCGAGCGGCTGGTTGAGCTGGACCGGCGCATTCCGGATACGTCCGCGCCCGATCGGGGCATCTCTTACCAGAATTTTTATAACCAGGTCCGCTCCGAGGACGATCTGATCAAGAGTTCCTACCAGGAGGCGCGCAAGCACCTGGTGGATGGAAATTTTGCCCCGGCTCTGACGATCTGCCAGCAATATCTGGGGAAATATCCGGGGCACGCGCTGTTCCAGGCGCTCAAGTTCGACGTGGAAGAACGGCAAAGGCAGGACGTGTCTTCTCGTGTCGCCGAGATCGATCGACGTGTGGAAGCAGAGCCGGATCTCGAGATGCGCGCCAACGTCTTGAAGGAGGCGCTCGAAAATTACCCGGGCGAACCGCACTTCGAGCGAGCCCTGCGCGTAACGCGCGACAAGCGCGATCTGGTGAACTCCATTGTGGCCAAGGCCCGCGGTTACGAAGAGCGAAGCCAATTCAGCGAGGCGCAAGGACAGTGGGAAATCCTGCAGACCATTCACAAGCAGTACCCGGGCCTCGAATTCGAAATTCAGCGCGTGATGAAGCGCCGCGAACAGCAGGCGCGCAACGAAGCCAAAGCGCGTTGGGTAGAACAGATCGACCGGCAGCTCGAAGCGGGTGACTACGAGAAAGCCATCGAACTGGTGCGCAAGGCCGTCGAGGAATTTCCGGGCGATCAGGAAATGGCGGCGCTCGATGCCCTGGCCAAGCAAAGCCAGACCCGGGCGGGCGAAGCCCAGCAGCTTTTTGCTCAAGGGCAGCAACTCTGCACCGAACACCGGTATCACGAGGCCATCGAGCTGCTGCAAAAAGCGTACAGCACGGACCAGCACAACAAAGTCATCCGCACATTCCTGTTGGAAAGCTTGCTGGAACAAGCGCGCGCGGTCCTCGATAGCGACTGGCGCGCCGCAGAAGCTCTGACGCAACAGGCGCTGGACCTCGATCCTAATCATTCGCTGGCCAAGGGAGTCCGCGGCCTGGCGCTTGACCGCAAGCAGGAAGCGGAGGTGAACGACCTGGTGGCGGAGGCGCGGCAACTGCAAGCCGCTGGGAACATGCAGGGCGCTTTGACACGCGTAGAAGAAGGCCTCTCGAGGTATCCGGAAGAACCGCGTCTCATGCAATTGCGGGCAACGTTGACTAAGTCTTCGCCCGAGTCGCAAGCCCGAATGGAAGCGACGGGCAAGACCTCAGCGCCGAAATCTGCGCCACCGCCCGGATCCCGTACGCCGTATCAGCCGCAGGCTCCGCAAGAACCCGTCCAATCCATCGGCCAACAACGTCCTGGGACAGCACCGCCGTCTGCTTCGGCGGCTTTGGCCGGCGCGACAGGGGGGAGCACTCCGCGCGACACTCCGGTGCCACGACCGAGCGCGCTCAATCTGGGGCGCGGGTCCGAAGATGAGCCGACGAGGCTGAGTTCGAACGTCTCAACCGGCGGAACGGGATCGGGGTGGGTGGCCGATGCCGAAGGTCCGGAAGAGTTGAGCGCTGATCCACTGGGAGCGACCGTGCTGCTGCCGACCGCAGTTGCGGCACCGACGTCTGCCGACGCGGTAAAGCAGCCGAAGACAGCGAAGAAAGGCCCGCTCATCAGTCGCCAGTTGACATTGTTCGGCTTTGGCGGCGGGTTGGCGGTCGGTCTCTTGATTGCGGCGCTGGTTGCGTTCAAGCCGGTGACGGTGACAGTCCGGACCAATCCAGCCGGCGCCACGGTTCGAATCAACAACGAGATTCGGGGGACGAGCAACCTGGTTTTGAAGCTGCCCGCGGGCGTCTACCGGCTTGACGCCATCAAAGAAGGATACTTCCCGGGTGCAACCTCGGTTGTAGTGAAGCGCTGGACGGAGCCCATTGTTAGTTTGGATCTCAAGCCCGTGCCGCCGCCGGCACCCATCGTGCCGCTGCCGCAGAATATTCGGCTGTCGAGCGATCTGGCTTCGGGCAAAGTCAAACTGGACGACAGGCCGGTGGTGGATCTGCAGGAAGGCCAGTTTGCGAGTGACGCAGCGGGATGGGGCAAGCACACGCTTGAAATTACCTCCGGGCGGGCCAAGGCCACCATCAGCTTTGAGGCCACGGCCAGCAAGCAACCCGTGGTGACCGAGGCTCCCTCCGCCAAAGAAATGAAAGCGGTGGTGGTGACCAGCTACGCCAGTGATGCGCACATCCTGACCACCTACGGACCAGCGAAAGTGTCGGTCAATGGTCAATCTGAGCAGGACTTGGGTCCTAACGGCTTGGATGTCACGGGCCTTGCGCCCGGCAACGTGGAACTTGCGTTGAACGATGGAAAACAGCGGCAGACGGTCAACTTCACGACCGGGGCTGCCCCGGCGCTATCCATCTTTCTGAACTCCGATCGCGAAGTGGGCACCATGCTGGTGCTCACCGGAGGCGAAGATGGAGTGCAAGTGCTCATCAACGGAAAGCCCAAGGGCAAGCCGTCCAAAGGTGGACAGGTGGTTCTTTCCAACCTGCCGGTTAAAGATTACGCGGTGAAAGTGCAGAAAGACGGATTCCAGGATGAGCCGGAGCAGCGCGCGTACGTCAAGAAAGGCGAGGAGGCGAAGCTGGAATTCCATTTGCGGCCCTCGCTCACGGTTGCCGCGCTGACCATAAAAGGCGCAGCCCCGGGAACACAAGTCTCGCTGGATCAGAAGGCCATTGGAACGGTGGGCGCGGACGGCGGTTTCTCACAATCGAATATCGGCCCGGGCAACCACCAGGTTGAGTTGAGCGATGGAAAGGGTCATCATAAACGGCTGCCGCGAGCGTTCAAAGCCGGAGAAGCCGTGCTGCTCACTGGCAACGACGTCCTGGTGCAATCGACCGTCGGCACGGTGCATCTGGTAGTTTCACCGGCAAGCGCCGTAGTCACCTATACCGCCGCCGATAACAAGCCACAAAAGCCATCGGGGCCGAGCTTCGAGCTTGAAGAAGGCGCGTACACGTTTACCGGGAAAGCGCCCAACTACGCAGATGCCACACAGTCCGTCAAAGTCGTGGCCGGGTCGGCAGTCACGGTGAATCTGGCGCTCAGCGCAAAAGTCGTGGTCCCGCAAAAAGTCAAACCTCCATCCATGGAAGAGTGGGCCAAGTCCGCGGGTTGGGAATTAGACAACGGTTGGTACAGCCATCGCGGCGGAGGCATGATGTTGTATCCGGCTACGCCCGTTGCCGGAACGATGGTGTTCACCAGCATGCGGGGCGCGCGCTTCCTGGGAGCGGGTCATATTCAGTGGGTGGCGGACGCCACGGACGCACGCAACTACGTATTTTTTGAAATCGGCAAAAAAGATTTTCACCGGGTTCGATTTGTGGATGGAAAAAAAGACAAAGCCTCGGAGAAAAAGACCTCGGTGAAGCTGAACAGCAGCAAGGAAGGGCTCCAGTACAGCATCAAGATCGACATTTCCCCGGAGAGCATCGTCACGAGCGTGCAGCAAGCCGGTGACTGGGTGACGGTGGACACGTTCAGTGATCCCGGCCATAACCTGGCCGATGGCAAGTTCGGATTTTACTTACCTGGGAACGACGAGGTCACAATCTCGAATTTCAGCTTCACGCCCAAATAATCGTAGTAGACCCCACCTGGTCCTCTAGCAATGTACTAAATCGCACAACGGGACTTCTTCATTTGGATCTCAGCTAGCTAGTTCACAACAGGGCGGTGCGAATACCGCAACGAGGTGGTGATATGACATTCGGAATCTATTTGGTGGATTTCATTATCCTGATCGTCATCGTCGGCTTGGCCCTTGGCGCTTATCTGGTGCGTGTGCCTAGCATGTGGATTGGTGTGGGCGTGATTATTCTGGTGGACCTGGGAGTGATGATGGGAGTTGCCACCACGCGCACAGCGCGATCCATCGAATTGAGCTGGGACGATAGACAGGGGCTCGCTGAAGGTCGCGGCATGACAGCGAAAGCCCTGTGCCGCTACAGGCAGGAATGCACTCGGTCAGGTTCAGGCCCCACGTTGACCCAGGTATGCACGTGCGGCGCCCCGCGGAAATACCAGAGCATATTGGGGCTTTCGAGCTGCCAGACGTCCCACACACCGTCGTTCCCGATGTCCAGGTTTTTATAGAACGACATCGTCAGCCCCTCCACGCCGTTATTGCCGCGGATGTATTTCATGGCTTCATCGGCGTCCTTCTTGCGGAACGGCTGTAGTAAATCGCCAAGCACTTTCTCGACGAGCTCCTTTTGATCGCGGGTCATTTCGCTTACGGGTAACCCTGGTATTCGGTCTCCGCGCTTTTTCAGGGCGACGGTGTCCGTGCCTTTTTCCTCACGCGGATCTCCTAATAACGCGACGTCGCGCTGCTTCCCATTGAGCGCGTGGAAAACTTCGTTCGCACGCTTGGCTTGATACCAGTAGACATTCTTCGGATGGTCGGGCGCTTCGTTGAAGCTCATGGAGGAGTGTCCGTAAAAGATGGGACCGCCGAAAGCCGCGCCTTGGATGGAATCTCCATCGCAGCGCGCCGTGCAGTGACGGCCGGCCAGGACAAACTCGAACGCTCCAGTGCCCGGCGTACCGAACAGTGCCACGGAGTAATTTCCCAAGCCGCCCGCGTCTTCCTGGACATGGTACATGACCTTGTCTATGAATTCGGGATTGTGCAGCCCGCGGAAAATTTCGTCGATCATGCCCTGCTGGTCTGCGGTAAAAAATTCGGAGATCTTGAAGGGCGTGATCATCCAGTTGGCGTCCACCTTGGAGCGTAGCGGGTGATCGAAGGGAAAGGCGATCTTGCCCTTCTGCTTCGATGACAGGCTGCCGTAAAGGTTTGCAACCAGAGTTTCAGACGAACCCGTAAACTTGCGCGCCGCCGCCGAAGCAGCGAGAGCAACGCTTCCCAAGGCCGCGGTCTTCAAGAACCCGCGGCGATCTACTGGACCGCAATCCGGACAAGCCATGCTGGTCCCTCCCAGCGCATTTATCTCACGGAGTTGGTGGGGAAGCAAGGGGGTGGTTGGTTGCATGCGCTAGTCTAGGCCTAGGGCAGGTACTTGATCAGCAGCACTTCATTCCCGGTTTCGTTGTAGATCAGCTCGTCCACCAGTTTGCGGGTAAGCAGAATGCCAAAGCCGCCGGGACGTAATCCCATCCGCTCGCGAATATCGGCATGCTCGAACGGCGAGTCCGGGGGATTTGAGACCGCGGCGTGGGAGAGGTCTTCGAAAGAAAAACCGGCTCCGGGATCCCGGACGTAATAGACCAGCGAGCGTGATCCGCGCACGTAAGTGACAATGACCTCTTGACGTGGGTCGGACCCGCCGCCGTGCTCGGTCGCGTTCATCAGGATTTCCCGCAGTGCCGTCGCTAGATTCTCTTGTTCGCCCTGGGAAAGGTCCGGAGCCAATTCGCGCAGGAACTGCACGATTCGGTCAACCGCGTCGACTTTGCAGCGCAGGCGCAGTGCGATCCAGTTCGGATGCGCCGAGGTTACCTCGATATCGTCTTCCCATTCAATGCTTTTCAGTCCGGTTTTCACCATTTCGGAGAGCGAACTGATGGGAAATGGCTTGCTGAAGAAACTAAAGGCGTGCTTTCGGATTGCCCAAACGACGTTTTCCGGGCTGTTCTCGACTGTCATAACCAGCACCTTCGTCGCTGGGCAGATCCGGCGAACACATTCCAAAAGCGCCAGCCCGTTCAGGCCCGGCATTTGCACGTCGGCCAACACGAGAGCATAAGGAACTTTCTTGATTCTCGCTAAAGCGTCGTCGCCGTCAAAAGAACTGTCGATCTGGCGGTCCTCCGAATGCAGGGCGTCGCCAAGCAGTCGATGTATGCCCGGATCGTCGTCCACGATCAGGATACGCTTCGGGATGGTCATCCCATGTAGTACGATACCAGAGGTGGGTGCAGGTTGCGTACAGCGTATGCTCATTGAATTTGAATACCAGGGAGATATCTGCATTTTCCGGCTCAACGGCCGTTTTGCCACCGGTGTCGACGCAGCCTACTTGCGTTCTAAGGCGGATGAAATTAAAAACAGCGGCTGCCGCAAAGTGCTGGCGGACTTCAGCTTGGTACCTTATATCGACTCGACGGGCGTTTCCTTTCTGGTGGGAATCTACGTATCAATTGTTAAAGATTCGGGCGGCCGCTTCGTGCTGGCATCCGTGAACCGCCGCGTCCGCGAGGTGCTGGACCTGACGCGGATATCGACCGTCATTCCTATATTCAACGACCGGGATTCCGGGCTTGCGGCCCTGCGCGCGTCAGCAGCGCAAGTTTAACAGCGCGAAAGCCACCAGTCTTGTCTAGGATGATCGTATTGCAGCGAATCATCGGCGCGCGCGCGGAACCAGTTTGAGCGCGGTGTGCGTGGGCGAAAAACTCGCCACCTTTACATCCACCAGGCGGGAATTTTTCCCGGCGACGATCACATCCATCTCCGTGATGGGCTTCACGCCTTTGGGGTACACCACCCAGATGGCCCCGTCGCGTTTGAGAAATTTCTCGAGTGCGCGGAGTTGATCGAGATCCCTGCGTTCATTTGCGGCGAAGAATATGGCGTCAGAATCCTTGGCCGGCGGCTTGTTGGGAGCGATCCCCGTGCGGGCTCGCAGCTCACGGATGAACTCCTGGTCTTCGACGCCGGCCAGACCCACTCTGGCATCCGGCTTGACGCCCAGCTTGTCGATTCGGCTTTTGGGATGCCTGATCTTTTCCGCCCACCTGGCGGCCTGAGCGCCCAATTCGAAAGAAGCTCGATCGCTGGCGTATTGGACGAGCAACCAGCCGCCGTCCGCTTCGATGCCGGTCACCAGCTTGAATGGAATCTTCAGCCTGAGATCAGGGCTACGCACGATAAGCTCTTCCGATTCCAGCAGAACCTTGCCTTCGATGGTCTTTTTGCCGATCCGGATTTTACAAATGGCTTCCTGCCCCATTGACCAGCCCTCCCGCCCACGCGTGCTAGCATGAAACAAAAGCAGTTTGTGCCGCATCCACGGCTTGGAGCACATGTAATGTTGATCAACATACCACGGGACTGGAGGAGTCCCGAGACGGATAAGGCTTCTGACCCGTCCTATCTGAATGAGTATAAGTCCCGGTGGCGGCGTTTGATAGGACCCCTCAAGAATCTGCGGTTTTCTATCGTGACTGGTCTGGTTGCCACGCTTGTGGCCGTGGTCTCGACCTCCGGCTTGATGCAGGCCGCCGTTGTCTCTCTACCCGACCCGGCCGTCGATATCGATCGCGCCGGAGCCAAAGGCGCTCAGACAGCGGTCTTTGCCGGCGGGTGTTTCTGGTGCACGGAGGCGGTCTTCGAACAGCTCATTGGGGTGCATAAAGTGATTTCCGGTTTTTCTGGCGGCGATGCGGCATCGGCACACTACGAAATGGTGAGCTCAGGAAAAACAAATCATGCCGAGTCGATTCAGATCACATTCGACCCGTCGAAGATATCCTACGGACAACTGCTCAAGGTATTCTTCGCCGTGGCGCACGATCCGATCACGTTGAACCGCCAGGGTCCGGACTGGGGCAAGCAGTATCGTTCCGTGGTCTTCTATAAAGACGCTGAGCAGAAGCGGGTCGCGGAAGCGTACATCAAGCAGTTGGACGACGCCAAAGTATTCCATAAGCCCATCGTCACCGAGGTTACGGCTCTCAAGGGTTTTTACCCGGCTGAGGAATATCATCAGCAGTTCGTGCGGCGGAATCCCAATAATAGCTACGTAGTGGTGAATGCCTATCCAAAGTTGGAGAAGCTGAAGAAGTAGTTTCCGGAATTGTTGAAGAAATCGAAATGAACCGTGCAGGAGCCAGAGCCCACGGTTCCAGGGAGAT
>QHXW01000476.1 GCA_003223115.1 Acidobacteriota bacterium | reverse complement strand
CTGGTCTCCGCAAGTCGGCGTCTGTTTCGGAATCGGGCAAAGTACTGCCGTTTGCGGCGAACCGGGATGGAACCATTCCGGGCGAAGGCTCGGCGCTGCTGGTGTTGGAACTGGAGACCAGCGCCTTGGAGCGCGGTGTGCGGCCCCGTGTCGAAATTGCTGGTTTTGGCGCGTCGCATGATGCTCAGAGCATCGACGGCTATGACCTGCGCGGCCACGGCGCGAAAAGGGCCATCGAGCATGCTCTGGCGCGCGCGGGAGTGAAGCCCGAAGAAGTGAGCTGCATCGTGGCGGGGGCCAGCGGTAGCCGTGCGGGCGATGAGGTCGAAGAGCGGGCGCTGCGGGGTGTGTTCGATCAGTCCCTCGAGGGAATCCCGATATGTGCTCCCAAAGCCGCGATTGGCGAGGTGCTCGGCGCATCAGGAGCCATGTGCGCTTTGGTCGCTGCAATGGCGTTGGCGAATCAATCGGTTCCGCCGACCTCGGGATTCAGCACGCAGGATGTGGGGTTGCGCCTGTCCCCCGAGCCTCAACCCTTCACCGGAGATTATGCGCTGGTGAATGCCTGCGGCTGTGATGGGAACAACACGGCGCTAGTCTTGCGGCGGCTGCCGGATTAGCCGATAGGCCTGCAATCGCCATGGACCGGAAAACACTTGCCAGTAAAACTGCTCTCAAGCGTCCGATAGAGATCGACCATCCTCCGGCCGATGGTCTGCTCCCGACCGACCTCCTCCCTCGCTTGCGTGATGAAGGCTACGATCTGGAGCGTGTCGCCCGGCGCCGCGCATGGGTGGAGGAAAAGACCGGCGCTTCGCTCCGTCACACGGGCAGTTTTTCATTCGACTCCGAACAGTTCCGCGGAAACGTCGAGAACCCGATCGGCGTCGCGCAGGTTCCGCTGGGCGTGGCAGGTCCGGTGCTGGTGCGCGGGCAGCACGCCAACGGGACGTTTTATGTGCCGATGGCTACCAGCGAGGGTGCGCTGATTCGAAGTTATGAGCGGGGAATGGTGGCTCTCACCCACTCGGGAGGCGTCCAGACGGCGGTCATCGGAGATGAGAACCATATCTCCCCGAGCTTCTTTTTTCCCAGCGTATCGTTGGCACACGCGTTTACCCTCTGGGTACAGGAACATCTGAGCGCGTTGCAGACCGAAGCCGCAACCACCACACGCCACGGAAAGCTGCTTGGCGTGCAATGTTTTCCGATCGGCCGCCAGGTGATCCTGCAATTACGCTTCTCGACCGGTGATGCGCAGGGCATGAACATGATTGCCAAGGGCGCCGACGCCGTGTGCCGCTGGATTGAGCGGCAATATCCGGGCAGCGGACATTTCCTTTTCAGCGGAATGTGCTCCGAAAAACGCGCGAGCGGATTCATCATCTCGCACGGGAAGGGCAAACGCGTGACTGCCGGAGCACTGGTGCCCCATTCCATCCTCAAGATGTACCTGCACGTCACAGCGGAACAGCTATTCCGCGTGTGGCATTCAACCGTGCTGGGACATCTGCGCGCAGGCTCCATCGGGTATAACGCCCACTACGCCAACGGGCTGACCGCGATTTTCATCGCTACCGGACAGGACGTGGCGAACGTCGCGAACTCGGCCTGCGGCATCACGAGTTTCGAGCTGGATCCGGAAGGCCTGTTTGTGAGCGCCACGCTGCCGGCCCTTTCGGTGGCTACGGTAGGGGGCGGAACCAGCCTGCCGACGCAGCGTGAAGCACTCGAAATGATGGGCTGTTACGGAACCGGCAAGGTGAAGAAGTTGGCCGAAATTGTGGCGGCGGCGCTGCTGGGGGGCGAAATCTCTATGGGTGCTGCCATCGCGGCGAATGAGTTCGTGGCGGCGCATGAGCGGTATGGAAGGAACCGGCCCAAATGAGCGCGGTTCTGGTTACCGGCGGCAGCCGTGGAATCGGCAAGGCCATCGTCGAAGAGTTCGCGGGCGCGGGGCACAACGTGGCATTTACTTACTCCGCCAACTGCGATGCCGCCAATACCCTCGTCGCGGATTTGACCGCCCGCGGTGGGAAGGTCAAGTCTCACAGGGCTGACGTTCGCGACTTTTCTCGCGCCGAAGAAGTGGTGCGCGCTAGCGAGGAGCAGATTGGGCCGATTGATGTGCTGATCAATAATGCCGGCATCCGGCGCGATATGGCGCTTCACAACATGCCCGCTGACGCGTGGAAAGAGGTCATCGACACGAACCTGACCGGGACATTCAACTATTGCCGGTTAATGGTCCGCAGTATGATGCGCCGTGGCGGCGCCATCATCAACATGACTAGCGCCAGCGGCATTAGCGGTTTGCCGGGCCAGACCAATTACAGTGCTTCCAAGGCTGGAATCATCGGATTCACGAAGGCCCTGGCCAAGGAAGTGGCGCGGTTCGGCGTGCGGATCAATGCCATCGCGCCGGGTTTTATCGAGTCCGACATGACGGCGTCGATCGATGAAGCTACGCGAAAAAAACTCTACGCTCGCATCCCCATGGGGAAGCCCGGGACGCCGCGCGAAGTCGCAAGACTCGCGCTGTATTTGGCTAGCGAGGATGCCGCGTACATCACGGGTCAGGTCTATGGAATCGATGGCGGACTCATTTAGGCGGCAGCACAAACTCGGAACGCGACGGGATTAGACATGTCCTACGTCATTTTTGGCCGCCAGTATCCGGAATCGTTCGATGCCATCGTGATCGGTGCGGGCGTCGGAGGGTTGTTCTGCGCCAACCTGCTGGCCCGCGACGGCATGCAGGTGTTGTTGCTCGAAAGGCATTACATGCTGGGCGGATACTGTTCCACGTTCCGGCGCAAAGGTTTCATTTTCGATGCCGCTACGCATTTTTATCCGCTTCTGGGCAATCCCTCGACGCTGACCGGTAAGCTGGTCCGCGAACTCAACATCCCCACCGAATGGGTCAAGATGGATCCGGTAGATCAGTTTCATCTGCCCGCTCTCAGGCCCTTCGCCGTGCCCGCCGATTTTCCGCAGTACGTCTCCAAGCTAAAGGACTGGTTTCCAGAAGAGGCCGGGGCCATTGATTCCTACTTTACGGAGCTGCGCACTGCTTACATGTACGGACTCCTTTACTATTTCAAGGAGATTGAGACGCAGCAGACCAAGCGGCTCGAACCTTACACGGTGACGCAGAAGCTGGACGAGCATTTCCGCGATCCACGTTTGAAAGCCATTCTGATGGCCGATACGCCGCACTGGGGCTCGCTACCGAACCGCACGTCGTACTTATTCGACGCGCTGCTGCGCCTATCGTATTTCCTGGGCAACTATTATCCGCGTGGAAGCTCGCAGGCTTTCGCGGACGACCTGGGCCGCGCGCTCGAGAACCTCTGCGGCAAAGTGTTGAAATGCGCCTCTGTGGAGCGGATCCTCATGGAGAAGGACAAAGCTCAGGGCGTGCGTGTTCACACCATTTCCAAGCGTCCGTCGGAAACGTTCACCTTTCGCGCTCCCGTCGTCGTCTCGAATGCTGACGCCCTCTACACCTATCGGAATCTAATCGGCATCGAGCACTGTGGCCCTGAAATCGTCGAACGTATCGAATCCTGGACTCCCACTTATCCCTGCTTCCTGGTGCATATAGGTTTGAAGGGAATGGATCCCGCCAAACTCGAAGCCGCCGCTGGATATTATTGGACTTCCTACGAGCCCGGAGACGCGATTCGCAACGTTTTCAAGATTTTTATCCCGACGCAGTACGATCCTTCGATTGCGCCGCCGGGTTGCCAGATTTTGATCGTGCAAAAATTGACGCCGGTGCGGCTGGAACAGATCAGTGACTGGCAAGCCCACAAGAGTGAAGTCGAGGGCCGGGTGATGGCGCGATTGCGTGAGATCCTGCCGGGAATCGATAATCACATCGTCGTGAAGCTGAGCGCGACAGCCATGACTTCGTATCGCTTTACCAACAACTGGCAGGGAGCCATGTTGGGGTGGGAAATGTCGCCCGAGCAACTAGGCGCAGGACGACTCTCATCTTCGACGCCAATCGAGAACCTGCACCTGGTGGGCCACTGGGCTCAGCCCGGAGGCGGGATCACGCCAGTCATCGTTTCAGCACAAAAAGTGGCGCGCCTGATACTCACCGGTCGGCATCTTGACGACACACTTGATCCGCGGCATCTGACAATGCCATCTGCATTACAATTCCAGGCAGGAGGAAGCCAGTGAAGATATCTATCAAAGGATTCCAAGGCCCGTTGGCCCGCACGGCCTGTACGGAACTGGCGCGACGAGGGCATCAGATTGTTGACTCTCGAGCCGATTGTCTTCTCTTTTTTCCGGGCGCAATCGAAGAACTCGTGCGACTGGTGGAGACCGGCGACTTTCGGCGGATTGTGCTCAGAAGCCACGCCTATGCGTACGGCGCCAGCACCAAGAACCCAGGAATGATGACCGAAAAGCGGATCTCGCTGCTTCCCGACGACGCCGCGGCCCAGGGTTGGCTCCGCGCCGAAGCCATCGTCGCGAAGTCACCAAGCTGGGCGGCGGTGAGGCTGGCTACGGTTCTTGAGCCGGACGAAGGGGATCTGCTGGCGCAAAAAATTGAGGGCAGAACTGCTGTAGCCCCGGCCGGTCACGATCCCAATGTGCAGTTCCTTAGTCTCGCCGACGCAGCCTCGGCTCTCGCGGCCGCCGTGGAATCGAACGCCGGTGGTATCTTCAATGCCGCCGGAGACGGCTCGATTCCAATGAAAAAAGTCCTTCGGGCCGCTGCCACCAGGCGCATACCGGTATTCAAACAGCTCATGCCGTTGTTCGACAACTCGCCTGACATGGAGCAACTGCAGTACAACTGGACCGTCTCGAGCGAACGTGCGGCGCGAGAGTTAGGCTTCCGGCCCTCGATGTCGACAGTCGAAGCACTAGCCGATTTTTTGCGGAGCAGGCCAGGGGCGGACCTCAGTTTGCTTCAGGCTCCGTACGATGAATGGGGGCTGGACCTGGACTATGTCCGGGCCTGGGGCTCGTGGTTTAACTTTCTGAAGAATGTCTATTGGCGCGTGGAGTTCGAGGGGATGGATAATATCCCGGCTGCCGGACGCGCTTTGTATGTCGCCAATCATCGTGGCTTCATGCCGATCGACGGTGTGATTCACTTATGGCTGATTTTGAATAACCGCGGACGCGTCGTGCGCTTCCTCATCATTCCGTCATTGCTGAGAATCTCCTTCCTCTGTAATTTCCTGACAAAGCTCGGCGGTGTCGTCGCCAGCCAGGAAAATGCAGCCCGGCTGTTCGAGCAGGAAGCGCTGGTAGGGATGTTCCCCGAGGGCATCCGCGGCGCGTTCACGCCGTATAAGACGGCGTACCAGTTGCGCGATTTTTCAAAGAGCGGCTTTGCTCGGATGGCGATCGTGAATCAGGCGCCCGTCATTCCCGTAGCGGTCGTCGGCCACGCCGAGATATTCCCCATCATTGGGCGCATTAACTCCGGCTACGTGACCAGAAAGCTTGGCTGGCCGTATTTGCCGATTGCGCCCATGTTCCCGCTAGCGCCAGTTCCGATTCCCTCAAAGTGGCACGTACGGGTTCTGGAACAGGTGCCGCTCCAGGGGTTGAAGCCCGCTGATGCCGACAACCGAACTTTGGTTGAGGACTTCAGCCGGCATGTTCAAAACATTGTTCAGAAAAACATCGACCAGATGGTGACCCGCCGTAAGCACATTTTCTGGGGACGGGTGTTGGACGGGACGGCGCCGGTTGTGCCGCGTTTCGATGGGCGAAACCGTGCCATGACCGCTTGACGTGAGGACGGAAGAGGGCATGCCAGCTTGATGGAACCTGGGTCTCTGGAAAACGGTTTGAGCGCGAATTACGACGTCGTCATTGTCGGCGCGGGGCTGGCCGGCCTCACGCTTGCGCGGCAACTTCTGTTACAGACAGACAAGACCATTCTGTTGGTGGACAAGAAGTCCGATCTCCCGGGCCGTTCGCAGAAGGTCGGTGAATCCCTGGTTCAGCTCAGCGGTTATTACCTTTCCGAAGTACTCGATCTCGAAGAACACTTGTTCGTCAACCACTATTTGAAATACAATCTGCGCTTCCAATGGAAGACGGCAGACCGTCAAAACCAAAACCTGGAAGATTACAGCGCATCGTTTATCCGGCTGGGCTCCAATATTGCCACTTTTCAACTGGACCGCAATGTTCTCGAAGCACACCTGTTCGAGATAAATCGCAGCGATCCACGCCTGAACTTCACTGGCGGCGTCAGAGATCTGAAAGTTCAATTCTCCGAGACCGGTGACGATCACGAAATCTCAGTCGGCGGGAAAACCGTGCGTTGCCGTTGGGTGGTGGATGCTTCCGGACGCGGAGCAGTGCTCAAGCGCACGCTGGTGCTCGAGGCCGCAAATCCAATTCGGCATGGTTCCACGTGGTGCTGGGTGGAAGGCCTGGTCAACGTTGAAAAGCTCACCAGCCGCTCGCTAAAGGATGTCCGCCTTGACCGGCGGCGCCAGAAGCAGGGCAACTATCCGATTTTCCTCTCTACCAACCATTTTTGTGGCGAAGGCCAGTGGTTCTGGGTGATCCCCTTGCACGGGAAAACCAGCCTGGGGTTGGTCTATGATCGCAGCGTCGTTTCGCCCGATGAGGTTTCGAACGGGCGCAAAATGTTGGATTATGCCTGCCGCGCGTGGCCGCTGTTTACGCGCGATTTGCCCAAACGCAAAATCCTGGATGAAGGCCGATTTTTCGACTTCTCCTACGACTCGCGCCGCACCATCAGCGCTTCACGCTGGGCCATGACCGGTGAAGCCGGCCGTTTTTCCGACCCGCTCTACAGTCCCGGCAGCGATCTGATTTCGATCTACAACACGCTGATTGTGGATGCGATTCTGACGCGCTGCGGCGAAGCACTCGAGCGCAAGTGCGAGTTCTACGAGCTGATCATGCACGTGATGTACGAGGCTTACATTCCGTCTTATGCTGTGAGCTACGATTGCCTGGGAGATCAGGAAGCGTTCACTCTCAAATACACCTGGGAGCTGACCATTTATTTCGGTTTCTATGTGATGCCTTTTCTCAATGATCTGTTCACGGATGGCGACTTCATGCGTTACCACTTGTTGAAATTTAAGGCGCTGGGACGCGTTAACAAAACGTTGCAACACTTTCTCAGTGCCTTTTTCAATTGGAAGAAATCCCGTGCCGCCGCGCAGCCGGAGCCCTGTAGTTTCGATTTTTATGAACTGTGCCCGCTGCGCGAATCCGAAAAGATGTTTTACCAGGTGGGGCTGTCACGCGAGGAAGCCGAGCAGGCGCTGGATCGTCATCTCGGGCGACTGAAGGAGTTTGCGCGCTACATTCTGACTCACGTCCACGCCGTTGTGCTGGGCGACCGGCGAGTGCTCACCAATGGTCCCTTTGTGTCCAGTCTCAAGCTTAGTGACGCTATCTTTGACGTTGAGCAAATGCGCTCTGCCTACGCGCCGTTTGCGGAGTCAAATGAAATTTACCCCTGGACCCTTAATGCGTTTGCGCTCGAGCCGTTTCTACCCGCCGAGCGCATGCGGGCAACAGCTTGCGTATGAGCACCACACAGGTAGAGCCTGACCTCGCGCCCTATCTCGAGCGCTGTTTTCTTTTCGACGCCGTCGAAGATTCCTACGATATAAGCGGTATTATGGGCCGCATTCCGCAGTGGCTGCGCGGGTCGTACTACGTCAACGGGCCTGCGCGATTCCAGCGCGGCAGCTTCCGTTACAGCCACTGGCTCGATGGCGACGGCATGATCTGCGCAGTGCATTTTGGCCCGGACAGCGTGCGTTTTGCCAATCGCTTTGTCCAGACCACCAAACTCCGCGAGGAAGATGCCGCCGGCGCTCCGATATATCGAGGGTTCGGCACGGCCTGGGCGGGAGACCGTTTGCGGCGTGGCGTGATGCTCGAGCCGCCGCTCAACGTCAGCGTCTATCCTTTTGCGGGCGCGGTCCTGGCCTTCGGGGAGCAATCGTTGCCGTACGAACTCGATCCGGTCACGCTCGAGACCCGCGGTGAATTCGATTTTCACGGCCGGCTCAATGAGCTGAGTCCGTTTGCGGCGCACGCAAAAATCGACGCCGCCACGGGTCACATGTTCAATTTTGGCATCTCTTATTCCGCTGTCCAGCCCAGTCTGCACGTCTACGAATTTGACTCGACCGGCGACTTGCTGGCACGCCGCCGGCATCTGCTCGAGTTTCCTCATTCCAATCATGACTTCGGGATGACCGCGGAGCACGTGGTCTTCTTTCTGAGTCCGCAGCTTATGAATTTCGATCGCTTTCGCCGCGAGGGCGTCTCTGTTTTCGACACCCTGACCTGGGAGCCGGAGAAGGGAAGCCGCATTCTGATTGCGCCACGCGTTGGCGGCGAAGCATTCACTCTAAAAGTGGCCGCCGGCTATTGTTTGCATCTTATTAACTGTTTCGAAGAGAACGGGCGGTTGATCGTGGACATCATCGAGCTCGAGAAGCCGATCTATCCCGAATACAAACCGATTCCCGATCTTTTTGCCACGGCGCCGCCGGGTCGGCCGGTGCGCTATGTGATCGACCTCGAATCACGCGCCGTAGTGGACCGCATCACCATGCGGTACGATCGCGCGCCGGATTTTCCAAACGTCGATTATTATCTGTTCTCGCGTTCCTACGAACACTTCTGGATGCTGGGCATTTCGGCGATGGGCCAAACCGGCCGAAAATTCTTCAACCAGCTTGCGCACGGTTCATGGCGCGAAGGCGACGTGACTGATCTGTACGAAGCCGCGGCCGGTGAGTATGTCGCAGGCGAACCGGTTTTCATCGGAAATCCGGAAGCGCCCGATGAGGGCGTGGTGATCGTCCAGCATTTGATTCCCGCCGAAGGCAAAGCCGAGATGCTTTTGTTCGACGCTTTTGCCGTACAACGCGGCCCCACTGCCAGGCTGCCGCTGAAACACTTTATTCACCCGGGTTTTCATGCTGCGTTCCGGCCGGACGCAGTGGCATAAACGCCACATTCCATCGTGGAGGTGCATTGATTTGACCCGCCTGCTCTTCGTGCTGGCCAGCGCGCTCACGCCCACTTCAGCATTCGCCCAGCAATTCAACTCGCATCTCTATGGCGGTTTGCGCTGGCGTGTTATCGGACCGTTTCGCGGCGGACGCACTGTCGCGGCTGCGGGCATCCCGAGCCAGCCGAACGTCTTCTATGTCGGGGTGAACAACGGCGGCGTCTGGACCACCAACGATTACGGCCACACCTGGCGGCCCATCTTCGACACCCAACCCACCGGCTCCATTGGCGCGCTGGCGCTCGCGCCGTCCGATCCTAATGTGATTTATGTGGGAAGCGGCGAAGGTCTCCAGCGGCCTGATCTTTCGGTCGGCAACGGCATCTACAAATCAACCGACGCGGGCCGAACCTGGCGGCATCTCGGATTGCGCAATGGCCAGCAGATCCCAGCTATTATCGTCGATCCGCAAGACCCGAATCGCGTGTTTGTCGCCGTCCTTGGTCATCCTATGGTCCCAACGTGGAGCGCGGGGTGTTCTGCTCGACTGACGGCGGCGAAACCTGGCAGAAAGTGCTGTATAAGGACGAAAACACCGGCGCCATGGACTTGGCCTTCGATCCATCAAACCACAGACTGTGTACGCCGACCTCTGGGCCGCGCGCCAAGCTCCCTGGGAAACCACGGACTCTTTTCACGGACCAGGCAGCGGCTTGTTCAAATCAACCGACGGCGGCGCCACCTGGCATCAGCTCACCGAGGGCCTACCCACTGTCGACCAGGGCCTGGGCCGTATCGGAATCGGCATTGCGTCCAGTGAGCCAAGTCGTCTCTACGCGCTGGTCGAGGCTTTGCCGGAGTTCGGCGGACTCTATCGTTCTGATGATGCGGGCGCGAGCTGGCGTCGCGCAAACAATGAGTCGCGCATCTGGGGACGCGGCGATGATTTCGCCAACGTGCGCGTGGACCCGAAGGACAAAGACGTGGTCCATGTGGCGAACACGTCGACTTACCGTTCGCTCGATGCGGCAAAGTCACGCGCTTCAATCAGGACACGGGCGAAGTGCAGGAGGTCGGCCCGGGGGTGCTGCGGACTCCCAAGTACCGTTTCGTTCGCACCATGCCGCTGATTTTTTCACCGGTCGTTCCGCATATCCTGTATCTCGGCTCCCAGGTTCTCTTCAAGACTACAAACGGCGGCTACAGTTGGGACGTGATCAGTCCCGATCTCACGCGCGAGTCTTATCAGGTGCCGCCAAATCTCGGTATTTTCACGTCTGCCGATCCGGAGCACGGCAAGCACCGCGGTGTGATCTACACCATCGCACCGTCGCCCAAAGACGTGAACCTCATCTGGACGGGCACCGATGACGGGCAGATCCACCTCACGCGCGACGGCGGCACGACCTGGGCCAACGTGACGCCTCCGGACCTGAGTCCCTGGAGCAAAGTGTCTCTCATGGATGCCTCGCATTTCGACGTGGAGACTGTGTACGCCGCCATCGACCGTTTTCGCCTTGACGATCTGCATCCGTGCATTTACCGTACGCATGACGGCGGCACGACCTGGCGGAAGATCACCCGCGGAGTTTCTGAGAACGAAGTGGTTAACGCGGTGCGCGAAGATCCGTTGCGCCGCGGCCTCCTATTCGCCGGCACCGAGCGGGCCGTGTACGTGTCTTTCAATGATGGCGATGACTGGCAATCTTTGCGTCTGAACATGCCGGCCACCGCCATACGCGACCTGGTGATTCACGACGACGATTTGGTTGTCGGCACGCACGGACGTTCCTTCTGGATTTTGGATGATATCTCGCCTCTGCGGGAACTCAGCGCAAAAAAGGCCGAGTCGGATGCCCGGCTTTTCCGCCCGCGGCTTACCTATCGCGTCCGGCGCAATCAGAACACCGACACTCCATTGCCTCCCGAAGAGCCGGCGGGCCAGAACCCGCCCGACGGGGCGATCATTTATTACTCCTTGACATCGGCGCCCGAGGAGCCCGTGACGCTCGAGATTTTGGATGCCGCCGGGAAACTGGTGCGCAGGTATTCGAGCGCCGACAAGCCCGAGCCAATTGAAAAAGATCTCAACGTGCCCACTTATTGGGTGCGGCCGCCGCGTATCCTTCGGCTCAGCCGGGCATGCACCGCTTCATCTGGGATCTGCGTTATCCGCCGTGGCTAACGCAGGCGCCAGACGCGCTGAATCACGAGTATCCGATCTCGGCGATTTATGGCGACACGCCGCGCGAGCCACTGGGTACGCTGGTTCTGCCAGGCCAGTATTCCGTAAAGCTCACCAAAGCCGGCCGCCCTGACACTCAGCCGCTGGCCGTGAAAAATGGATCCCCGGGTGGAGACCTCTCCAGCGGGACTGCAGCAACAATTCGACCTGGCCATGAAGATCGCCGCATGGATGCTTTAGGATTACACCGCGCTCCAACAGGTCCGCGCGCTGCGGTCCCAACTGAAAACCTTGCGAGCGCGTGCACAAGGTACGTTGGCGAATGCCATTGACGCGCTTGATGAGAAAGCCGCGGCGCTCGAAGGTGGCGGCGCTCGCGCCTCGGCACGACGCTCCGGCAGTGACGATCACAACCTGGTTCAGCTCAACGGCGAACTGGCGACAGTTTTCAATGTCATTGAAGGTCCGGACTCGGCGCCGACCACTCAAGTAGTGGCGAACTCGGGAGATCTCGACCGCGCCATTCAAGCTCAACTGTCGCGCTGGCAGGAGCTGAAGAGTCGCGATGTCGCAGCGCTGAATGTTCAGTTGCGCCAGGCAAACCTGCCGGCTGTCGCACTCGACTAGCTAGGGGCGACAAGAGCGAAGAGATTATGACAAGTTGGGTCTTTCGTCTTTGTGGCGCACGCACCCTGCGGGCCGCTTCGACACTCCGGTCGAAGCCCTATTTTTGATCTCCGCGCCAGCAAGCGCCGGCTTTCCTCGGCGGCAAAGACTCGATTACAACGGCCAGATGGTGGTTTACGCCTGCATGAACGGGATTGTTCCACCGCCAGCCGGCAATGGCAGTCGCGACTGTTCATTAATAAAAGACGCATAACTAAGGTTATCGCCCTCGTTTTTACGGCAATTTTTCGCGCGCTTTCGCTTATACTCTTAGCTGAAAGGAAGCGCGATGCAAACCATTACCCGACGGCTGTTGGTAACCACACTTGCAATCGCCAGTTTCGCGATCGCCGCACCACCACAGCGCGGCGAATACGGCGAGCGAGGTGAGCGCGGTGAATACGGCGAGCGCGGCCATCGAAATATGGGCCGCAATCTCATCAGCCGCGTACAGAACGATCTTCGGCGCGCGGAGCGGTTTACGCGGCCAAGCGGTAAGGAAAAAGAACGCTTCTACAACGCCCAGCGCCATCTCTCCCAGTTCGACCGCGAAATGAGCCGGGGCAAGTTTGATAAAGACAAGCTGGACGAAGCCATCGACGATGTACACAATGTCGTTAGGAACAACACGCTGTCGCCCGGAGACCGTGACGAGCTCGACGGAGATTTGCGCGATTTGCGGGAGTTACGAGCCAGGCGCGGAGCTTCTTTCTAGCGGGTCACTCCCCGCGGTTACATTACAATTTGCTGCCGTGCGAGTGTCTACCGCGGCCGCATCTGAGGCGCGGACGTGTTCGGCATCGCCATTTTCGTCCCTCTCTCTGCTTTCAATCCGAGCCCCTCACAGAGGCGCGACCGTGAGCGAGCGCTTTCCATTTCATCCGACCCCCGAGCCTACCTTCCGCAATACCTCATGAGTGTGCCGGACGAGCATCAGTTCTTCATTGGTCTTCATCACGCGAACCACTACTCTGCTCGCTGATAACGAGATCACCGGCGCGTTCGCCTGGTTCCGATCAGCATCCAAATGAATCCCGAAACATTCGAGCCCTTCGCAGATTCGTGCTCGAACCGAAGGCGCATGCTCGCCGATGCCGGCTGTGAAAACTACCAGGTCCAACCCGCCTAATATCGCGGCAAGCGCGCCCAGAAACTTTTTCGCTTGGTAGCAGAACAGCGCAATAGCCTGGGCCGCGTGCGGCTCAGTGGCCTCTTTCGCCAGAAGCTGTTGCATATCGGAGCTGATGCCCGACACGCCCAGCAGGCCCGCCTTTTGATTCACGATCTCACGGGCTGCCTTCGCCGACATCCCGTTTTGCTCCACTAGGTAGAGCACCGCGCCGGGGTCCAGATCACCGGACCGCGTTCCCATCATCAGACCGCCGGAGGGAGTGAACCCCATCGTGGTGTCCACAGGTTTGCCGTCACGTATGGCGGCCATGCTCGCGCCGTTGCCCAGATGCGCCACAATCACGCGCCCGCATTCGGCTCCTTCGCGTTTCAGTTCATCTACGATGTAGGCATATGACAGGCCGTGAAAGCCGTAGCGCATCAATCCCTGCTCCCAATAAAGGCGCGGCAACGGATATAACGTCGCGATTTGGGGCGAAGCGCAATGGAAAGCAGTATCGAAGCAGGCCACCTGCGCCAGGCCCGGATGCAGCCGGCTCACCGCCTGAATGGCTTTCAACTCGTGCGGCAGATGCTCCGGCGCAATCGTGGTCAGACGGTCTAGATCCTTTAGCAACCCTGGCGTAATGATTTGCGGATTCTCGTGCTCGCGCCCGCCGTACACCAGGCGATGGCCCACAGCGTCCAGCTTGCGCTTGGACTCATGCTGCGCAAGGGTATCGAACAGCACCTCGAGCGCCCGATCGTGATCCGGTATATGGGCGGATTGTTCCCGCCCATCTATTCGAAAAACTCCCGAATCCAAGCCGATCCTTTCAACGGCCCCGGCGAGCAGCAGATTTTCAGAGGCGCGCATTTCGTATAAAGAGAACTTCAGGCTGGAAGAGCCGCTGTTGATGGTGAGGATGAGGGGCATGGCGGACTCTCTTAGCTTCTCAGAGATCCGGGTCTGCCGGCGTGAGATTAAAGCGACCGGAATACGGGCTACTGCGACTGCCCGCACACTTCTGGTGCACCGAAGCGCAAAAATCCGTCACCTTGCTGAGTATCAGCCGCCCGGTTCAGTAGAATCACTTGGCGATCGAAACCAGCGCATTGTTGTGCATAAGCACTTCTTCGTGGAAACGATCGCAGCCGACGCAAAGGTTCTGATAGACGCGGCCGGAAGGCAGCACGATTTTCGATTTTTCGAGAAACTTCTCCACGCTCCATCCGGACTGTATGCCCATGCGCTGCGGATGACCCATCGAAATGGCTTCGTAAACCGGATTGCCCGAGCAGCGGTGCAGGATGTCGTCCAGCTTTTCATTCAGCAGGCTGCCGAGGGCCATCTTGATCTTGATGCAGCACGGATACACGTTTCCGTTCGGCTCGACCGACACTTCCGAACCGCTGTACCGGTCCTGCAGAAAGTCCAGACCGCCGGACCAGCGATTGCAGAAGTTGTCCATGATTCCGGCCGTCGAAAGCTGATTCGACTGGGCACGGCCGCGCGGCCACAACGTGCCGATCCACGAATCGGGCGTGGGGCCGAAGAAGTGGAAGTAAGGGCCGGTTGTCACGTCCGATCCCCATCCGGCCGGCGCGCTATCGAAATATTTCATTCCGAGCGATTCGAACATTGCTGTTAGTTTTTGCTGCAGCGCGTCACGCGCCTGCTGTTCCTCCAGGCCCTCATGATAAGCGTCCATGCCGGAGACGGAAATCATCCAGACTTTGCGCTCCAGCAATTCGCCGGCAATTCGAGAATTGAGGACGTCACCGGTGGTCTGTATGATCACTTTGACGCCGCCTTGCTTGCGATACTTCTGATGTAGAAGGTCGATGGCAGGATAGAGCACTGGTTCGCGGACGGGGTCGAGCAGGATCTCACCACCGGCCAGGATCACCCTGCCGATTTTTTCGCGAAACGTTCCCGTGTCGCCAGCATCGGCCAGATCCAGAAAGGTCATGCGCTCCGGACAGTTCTGGATAATGCGCGGAAAATTCTCCTGCGCCTCGGCCACTACGCGCTTGAGGTCCTCACCGTAATAGGGATGAAAGCGGTCCTCGTAGCAGTGCTCGCAAGAGCGATGGCACAGCCAGGACATGACGTAATAAATGGATTCCAAGCTAGAACAATAGCAAAGTTGGCAGCGGGTATGTTCCGGTCGCAGGAGTGGTATGGCGCACTTAAGCTGGTAAGCGGAAGAGCCTACCAGTTCTGAAAATCTGATTGCGACCGCATGACGCGTCTGCCCGTAGAAGTCACAATGACCGAGTGCCTGACGCTGTCCGGCCTTCCCTCCAACTCGACCCAAATGGTGCGCAGCAGGATGGTCAACCACAAGCGCAAGCCGCGCTCCCGGAGATATTCCAGGTCCGCCTCGAGTCGTCGAGCCATGCTAGTATCACCACGCCAGCCGCGCACCTGGGCTAGGCCAGTCAGTCCCGGCCGCGCTGCCAGTCTTTCCGCGAATGCAGGCAGATCTTGCTCCAGGCGCGCCGCGTGAAATGAAGTTTCGGGCCGCGGACCCACCAGAGCCATGTCGCCTCTCAGCACGTTCCATAACTGCGGCAACTCGTCCAGGTCGAACCGGCGAAGCCGTTGGCCGAATCGAGTGCGCGGTGGAAAGTCATGGTCGGTCCAATCTTCGGGGAGCGCCCGGTAATCGGCGGGTGTGGTGGTGATTTTGTAAAGGACGAACGGCGCGCCATCGCGCCCCAGCCTCACCTGCCGGAACAACACCGGTCTGCCGTCGATCAGCGCCTTGAAGACGAGTAAGATCAGCACTACCGGTAACCACAGAGGCGACGTCAGCAGGATCACGGCCATTTCGAGACAGCGCTGCTCTCTATCCCAACGAGGTTTTGACCAGACCTTCACTATCGGAATGGTCGCACAGAGCGGCGTACCGAGGCGAGCTTTGGGCGAAGTTTTTACATGTGAGACAAGAATGGTGCCGCAAATCAGTCATTTTGTGTGAAAATCGCAAACGCCTGGCATTTGCATTTCCTCGGCTGCCGAAGCATCCTACAGTACCGGGGATTGTGTCTGACGGCGGACTGACTTTAGGACCACCGCCTGTCTCCGCCGGCAAACTGAGGAGAAACCATGCATCAGCTCGAGAACAAGATTGCACTGATTACAGGCGCCAAAGGCGGTCTTGGAACATTCGTCACGAAAGCGTTCCTGGCTGCGGGCGCGCAGGTGGCCGGAGTATCGCGATCGATTCAACGATCTGATTTTCCAGACGCGCGTTTTATCCCGATAGCCGCGGAACTCTCAACCGCGGATCATGCGCGCGCTGCCGTCAACCAGGTATTGGAGCGATTCCAGCGCATCGATATCCTGGTGCACCTGGTGGGCGGCTTCGCCGGCGGCAAACCGGTCGCGGAAACGGACGATGCCACTCTCGAGCATCTGCTGGACGTGAACCTGCGCTCCGCCTTTTACTTATCCCGCGCCGTGATTCCTCCCATGCGGCGCGCGGGCGCAGGACGCATCATCGCCATTGGAAGCCGCCTCGCGCTCGAGCCAGTAGCGAACGTCGCGGCCTACAGTTTGTCCAAAGCCGCATTGGTATCGCTGGTGCGCACCATTGCGCTGGAAAATAAAGAAGCCGCAATGACGGCCAACATCATTCTGCCGGGAACCATGGACACCGCCGTCAACCGCGCCGCTGATCCCAAAGCGGATTTCTCCACGTGGGTGCATCCGGCGCAGGTAGCGAGCCTGGCCGTGTGGCTGGCCTCGGGCGATGCTTCCGATGTCAACGGCGCTGCTATTCCCATTTACGGCAAAGCCCTCTGACAGCGAGTCATGATTCGTTTCGGGCCGGACACTTGTACCAACGTCGACCAGGCCTCCGAACGCGAATGGCTCGAGACGAATGGACTCGGCGGTTTCGCGTCGTCGACCATCATCAACCTGAACACTCGCCGCTATCATAGGTTGCTCATGGCTGCAACGAAGCCGCCGGGAGGACGATTGCTGCTTCTCGCCAAGCTCGAAGAGACGCTGGTTATCGGCGACCGGCGTTACGAGCTTGCTGTGAACCGGCACCCGGGCGTGATTCATCCACACGGGCACGAATATCTGAAGGAATTCCGCCTCGACCCGTTTCCCATTTTTACGTATGAAGTGGCGGGCGCCCAGGTCGAGAAACGCGTGTTCATGCTTTACGGTGAGAACACAACAATTGTGGAGTACAAGCTAGGAGGAGATGGGCCCGAGTGTGTTTTGGAAGTGCGGCCGCTCATAGCGTTTCGTGATTTTCACGACCTCACGCATGCCAATGGAGCGATCAACTCAACAGTGGAGACGCGTCCGGGAGCCGCCTCTGTCACGCCTTATCCTGGACTCCCGGCGCTCCATTTCGCACACGATGCGGAAGAACTGAACGAGACCGGCGAGTGGTACTACTTCTTTGAGTACGATGCCGAGCGCGAGCGCGGTCTGGACTACCAGGAAGATCTGTTCAATCCTTTCGCCATGCATTTCCATTTCAGCGGGCGTGAAACCGGTACGATCATTGCGTCCACCGAACTCCACAATGTCGCCGAGGGGCCGGAGTTCCGCAGATCGGAAATAGAAAGCCGCAGCCGTACCGTAGCCGAAGTACTCACCGGCAATGCGTTGGCGGAGGCGCTCGAGCTCGTGTCCGGCCAATTTCTTGTGAAGAGCAACGAGCGGAAGAGCATCATCGCCGGCTATCACTGGTTCGGCGTCTGGGGCCGCGACGCCATGATTTCTTTACCCGGGCTTACCCTGGTGACTGGGCGATGGGATATAGCGAGAGATATTCTGCTGGAGTTCGCGCGAACCATCAATCAAGGCATGCTCCCGAATCGCTTCCCCGAAGGCGACGAGCCCGCGGAGTACAACACGGTGGACGGGTCGCTGTGGTTTTTCGAAGCCATACGCGCTCTGGCTCAACACACCGCCGATTACACGTTCGTACAAAACCAGATTTATCCCGCATTACGCGACATCATCGACTGGTATGTGCGCGGCACCCGTTACGGCATTCAGGTGGATGCGCGCGATGGCATGCTTCGTTGTGGCGAGCCGGGAGTCCAACTTACCTGGATGGATGCCAAAGTGGGTGATTGGGTGATGACGCCGCGCACCGGCAAGCCCGTGGAGGTGCAGGCGCTCTGGTATAACGCACTGCGTATCATGGAAGATTTTGCGCACCGGTTCGGCGATGGAGCGGCTGAAACGCAAGCGGCCACATTGGCGAAACAGTCGCGTGCGGCGTTTACTAGCTCATTCTGGAACCAGGAAGCCGGCTGTCTGTACGACGTAATCAGCACTGATCTGATCAACACTGATCTGATAAACAATGCCGAGCGCGACGCTTCGATCAGACCCAACCAGATTCTGGCTGTGAGCCTGGGGCACAGCATGCTTTCAGAGGAACACGCCCGGCAGATTATGGATGTGGTGGAGCGCCAGCTCCTTACCCCGTATGGATTGCGCACGCTCTCGCCGCACGATCCGCGCTATCGGTCTCGCTATGAAGGCGACATAGGCAGCCGTGACTCGGCCTATCATCAGGGCACTGTCTGGCCCTGGTTAATGGGGCCATTCATCACCGCATATTTCAAAGTCAATGGCCGGACCGAGGACGTGAGGCAGCGCGTGCAGCAGTGGTTGAATCCTTTCCGCGACCATCTCGGGAATGCGGGGCTGGGTCAGATCTCGGAAATCTTTGATGGCGATCCACCGCACAAGCCAAGAGGCTGCATCGCTCAGGCCTGGAGCGTAGCAGAGCTGCTACGCGTGGTGGTCGAAGAACATCTCCTGTAACGTCGGGTTTTCACGATCGCGGCCCACTGAGCCAGGGCTCTACCGCTGCTGTCTATCCCCCTGACGGCCGCTCCAGGTGGCCGCCGAATTTGTTGCGCATGGCCGATAGCATCTTCTCGGCAAACGTGTGCTCTAAACGCGAGCGGAAGCGCTTGAACAATGCCGTAGCAAGAACATCAGCGGGAATCGTCTCTTCAATTGCTGCTACCACGGTCCAGCGGCCTTCGCCAGAGTCCTGAACGAAACCTGTGTAGTGGGTTAGTGCCGGATCCTCGACCAGAGCCATTGCCGCCAGATCCAGCAGCCAGGAACTCACCACGCTGCCGCGACGCCAGATCTCGGCAATATCCGCCACGTTCAGGTCGAAGCGGTACTCCGCGGACAAATCGGCTGAGCTTGCATTTCGCAGGATGTCGAAGCCCTCGGCATACGATTGCATCAGGCCGTATTCGATACCGTTGTGCACCATCTTCACGAAATGCCCCGTGCCGGATCGTCCGCAGTAGAGATAGCCTTCTTCGGCGGTGCCGCCAGCGCCGTCGCGCCCAGGTGTGCGCGGGATGTTGGCCCGGCCCGGTGCCAGTGTGCGAAAGATCGGATCCAGGCGTTCCGCAATATCTCTTTCGCCCCCGATCATGAGACAGTAACCGCGCTCCAGTCCCCAAACGCCGCCGCTGGTGCCGGCATCGAGGTAATAGATTTCTTTCGGCCGCAGCATTGTTGCGCGGCGCACGTCGTCTTTGTAGTAGGAATTACCGCCATCTACAATAATGTCGCCCGGCTGCATGCCGTCGGACAGCGCAGCGACTGTTTGCTCGGTGGCGTCTCCCGCCGGCAACATCAGCCAAACAACACGCGGGGGAGTGAGGGCGCGAAGCAGGTCCACGAGAGACGACGCACCCCGAGCACCTTCGGCACAGAGTTGTTCTACGGCCGTGCGATTGACGTCAAACACCACACATTCATGGCCTCCACGCATCAGCCGCCGGGCCATGTTGCTGCCCATGCGTCCTAGGCCAACCATTCCCAATTTCATGATTTGTCTCTCATGAACGCAGAGCCTGTTTGACGGCATGCTCCAGCGCCGCCAGGCCCGCAGCAACATCGGCGCCCAGATGCACGCGTAGGGCCCGGCGGTCACGTTGGGCGAGCACTTCAAAATCGCCCCGCGCTTGCGCCGCTTTCACCACGCCGAAAGTGTACCTTTGGCCGGGGACCTGCAGATCGTGGGCATCGTCGCAAGTGATCTGCAGAAAAACTCCGCTGTTCGGGCCGCCCTTGTAAGCCTGGCCGGTCGAGTGGAGAAAGCGCGGTCCGAAACCCAGGCACGTCGCCACGCGCTTCGAGTCCCGTACTTCGTGCCGTATATTCTCCAGTCGGCCCTCGTGTGCAGCGCTCATCTGGATGTATGCCAGGAGCGCAAAATAGTCGCCGGGCGAGAGTCTTCGCAGGTGTGCGTGCAGCATGCCGGCAAACGATTTCTGCTTCCCCAGAGTAGACGCGTTTTTTTCGTTTGTATATACCTTGATGCCGCTGTCTTCGAGCACCAGTTCTTCGGTGGGTAACGCGCCCGCCTGCTCAAATTCCGTGGTCAACTTGAGCGTGGCCAACTTGCTCGCTTCCACATCAGGCTGATTGAACGGGTGGATCCCCATGATGGAACCGGCCACCGCGGTTGCGATCTCCCATCTAAAAAGCTCCTGGCCGAGGTCATTCATGTCGACCACTGAGATGCGGACCAACGGCTGTCCGGCGCGTTCCAGCCGTTCCACGGCCGCGTCTTGAGCAGTGTCCGGCGCGGACTCGAGCCGCACATATGCAAAGACGCGATCGTTGCCATAAACTTCAGGCAATCCCAGACGCTCTCGATCCACTGGGATCAAACCCTTTGAGTTTTTCCCGGTCGATTCGGCGAGTAATTGCTCGAGCCACGCGCCTAAGTCATGGATCCCGGGCGAAACAATCATCGTCACCTTGTCCCGGCCTGCGTTGGCGAGCGTGCCCAATATGGCGCCCAGCACCACGCCGGGATTCTCTGCCGCCGGGACACTGGAACCGCAGGCGTGCACCATCATCTCGGTTCGCTCCAGAAATTTACGGACATCCACGCCCATGACTGCCGCGGGCACCATGCCGAAATCCGATAGAGCCGAATACCGCCCGCCGATTGTGGGCAGCCCGAAAAATACTTGGCGAAACCCGGCGGCCTCGGCTACTTGCTGCATCTTCGAGCCGGGATCGGTAATGGCAATGAAGTGCTCGCCCGCTTTGTTCTCACCAACCGTTTGTTTCATGCGTTCGAAAAAGTATTGCTTGAAAATGTTAGGCTCGAGCGTACTCCCGGATTTGCTCGAAACGATGCACAACGTCTTTGCCAGTTCGACGTTCTTCTCGGTGGCCCGCACCTGCGCAGGATCGGTTGAATCCAGTACGTGAAGTTGCGGCCAGCCATGTATCTTGCCAAAGGTCAGCGCCATAACCTCCGGACAAAGGCTGGAGCCGCCCATCCCCAGCAGCAGAGCATGGCGAAATCCCGAGCTGCGCACTTCCTCCGCGAGACTTGTCAGATGGCCGATGTGAGCCAGTTGATCTTCGGTGATGCCCAGCCACCCGAGCCACCGGCTCTCGTCCGTTCCGGTCCACAGCGTAGCATCGCGCTCCCAAAGCCGCCGGACCTTGTCGTTCACTTCCCAATCACGCAGTGAATTGCAGACCGCGGAATCGAGCTCCGGCGGCATGCGGTACGTCTGGCGCCGGGCAATTTCCGTTGATGCTCCCTCGCTCTGCTGGTTGGACGCATTCATCGTTGTCCGCTCCTTTCCGATGCCGAGACGCGTGAATACAACCAGTCTCTCATGCGATCCCCCGTGCTCGCGCCGCGCGATGCAGATCGGGAACGCTGCTGCGGCGAAAGTCACGATCGAAGTTGCCGCGAGATTAATACGTCTTGCAGTACGGCACCATACGCTCAGTACGGCACCATACGCTCAAAATCCAGCAGAAACGCCGGATGTTCACGCCGTGCGTCCGGCACCAGCGGCGCAATTTTGGTCCAGACGCTGACGGCCGTAACGCCAATGGTCCTCAAAAGCACCGGAGGCTCAACCAAATCCAGATTTACGAGTGTCCCCGCGCGGTTATAGAAACCCGTTACCCGCATAAAGGCCACTTCGCCGTCTTTCCCGCCGTGATGCTCCTGGAATTCGCTCCACGAACGTTCGCTCAATTCATGAACTATCCAGAGCTGCGCTTCCATGAAGTCCGCACTTTGCCATGCCTGAAAAATTCCGGCCGTAATGGCCACAAACCGGTAACGCCGCACATTGCGCAACTGGATAACCACCAGGATTGCGCTAAACAGAAATGCAGTGGCCGAGACCAGCGGGGTTAGATCCATCAGTCGTATGTTCAAGTCTCCGTGTACAGCCGTTTTGATCTTCTGAGACATCGTGGTCGTGAACGCCAGGCAGTGCGGGCAGAGCATTATGATGCGCTCCGTGCCTGTGCGGCAACGCGGCGAAGCTCAGGAAGAACATCGCCCACAGCGGCGGCTTCAGAGTCTTTCCGACCCAGCGCGAAATAAAGGCGGCGATAAAGCGGAAATAACTGCTGGTACAAGGCAGCGCTCGCCGGTTCCGGCAAAATGGTAGCGTAGTCGGGGCAGAGCGCATCCTGCGCCTCTTCGATGGTTTTGAATGTGCCGGCCGCGAGAAAAGCAAAAATGGCCGATCCCAGGCTGGTCACATCGCCCGCGGGCACCAGAATCGGCTTGTTGAGAACGTTCGCGTAAACATGATTCAAGACGGCGTTCTTTTGTGGAATGCCGCCGGCGTTGATGATCCTGCGCACCGGAACGCCGTGCTGCTCCATGCGCTCGAGAATCACGCGGGTGTGAAAAGCTGTCCCCTCGATCGCTGCGAAAAGCTCATCCTGAGCCGTGTTCGTGAGTGCCCACCCCAGAGTCACAGCGCCCAGTTCGGGATTGACGAGCACGGTGCGGTCGCCGTTATCCCAGGTAAGACGCAGCAGTCCCGTTTCGCCGGAACGATATTTCTCGAGCCCCTTCGAAAGTTCGACCACGGTTGTGTTTGCGCGCTTGGCAATGGCATCGAAGATATCGCCTGTAGCCGAGAGCCCAGCTTCAATTCCCGTGTACCGCGGGTGTATGGAGCCCTTCACCACGCCGCATACTCCCGGGATCAAGCCTGCATTTTTGCTGATGGCCATGATGCAAGTCGATGTGCCGATGACGTTGACCACATCACCCAGCCGGACTCCGGCGCCGATAGCATCCCAGTGCGCATCGAATGCTCCTACCGGCACAGGAATTCCGGGCGAGAGCCCCAGCCGTTCCGCCCAGCACGAATCCAATTTTCCCGCGCTGCGATCGGACGTCGAGTAACTGCCGTTCAAGCGATCGCGCACGCCGGCAAGCAGCGGGTCCACGGCCGTCAGGAATTCTTCAGAAGGAAGCCCGCCCAGAGAGGCGTTCCACATCCACTTGTGGCCCATGGCGCAAATGCTGCGCGGAACCGCTTTTGGATCTGAAATGCCGCACAGCACGGCGGCCACCATGTCGCAATGTTCCAGAGCGGTCACCATGCGCGAACGTTTGTCTGGGTTATGACGCAGCCAGTGCAGCAGCTTTGCGAAGCCCCATTCAGATGAATATGTCCCGCCGCACCAGTCAATGGCATTCAGACCACGCTCGTGCGCCACTGCGGTAATCGCTGCTGCTTCTTCCCATGCCCGGTGATCGCACCATAGGTAATAATCATCGAGAGGAATCAGCCCTTCGCCCACTGGCACGACGCTCGACCCCGTGGTGTCCAAAGCGATCGCAGCGACTTGCTTGCGGTCCACACCCGCGGCCTCGAGAGCCTTCCGCGTAGCGTCGGCGAGTGCCTCCATATGATCTTTGTGGCTCTGAGTCGCGTGGTTCGGATCGTTCCACTTCCGGTGCAGAGGATATTCCGCGGTGCCAGAACCCAGCCTGCCTTTGTGCTGGTCGAAAATCGAGACCCGTACGCTCAGCGTTCCGAAGTCAACTCCTACGACAACACTCACCGTCTTCCCTCGTTCAGGTTAGCTATGCCTTCTTGCATGTACCGTGACTGCGACCGAGCTCACCCACGACCATATATCACGATACATGTTTGGACAATGACCCGGCTCGCTCAATACAATGCAAGAGAACAAAGTGCGGACGGCTAGGCCGAAAAGCATTTCGCGAATTTGAACTGGCGCTCCCTAACCCATGACCCGGCATCTCGCCATTAAACGGGAACAGATCCAGAGCGCCATTGCAGCTTATCCGCCCGCATGTGCGGCGCACGCCGGTCATCGAAATCGACGGAACGGAAATTGGTCTGCCGTCAAAACCAATGGTTTTGAAACTCGAGCTGTTCCAGCATGCGGGCTCCTTCAAGCCGCGTGGGGTGTTCGCGAATATGTTGATGCGCAAGATTCCAGAGGCCGGCGTCGTCGCCGCTTCCGGTGGCAATCATGGCGCCGCAGTGGCTTTTGCCGCGATGAAGCTCGGCAAGCCCGCAAAGATTTTTGTACCCGAGATTGCCTCGCCTCCTAAACTTGCGCGCATTCGCGGGTACGGTGCGGACCTGATCGTGACCGGTGCACGCTACTCAGACGCCTTGGCCGCGAGCGAACTGTGGGCGGCGCACTCGGGTGCGCTCCAAGTGCACGCTTATGATCAAATCGAGACGCTCGCTGGGCAGGGAACCGTCGGTCTGGAATTGGAAGATCAGGCTCCCGATCTCGATAGTGTGCTGGTCGCGGTTGGCGGCGGTGGACTGATCGGCGGTATTGCCGCCTGGTATGGCGGCAGAGTCAAAGTGATTGGAGTCGAGCCCGAAGCTGCGCCCACGCTCGCAAATGCATTGCGCGCGGGACGGCCGGTCGACGCGCCGGCTGGGGGGATCGCGGCAGACTCGCTCGCTCCCAAGCGCGTCGGCGAGCTGATGTTTCCCATCGCCCAGGAATATGTCAGCCAGATCATTCTGGTGTCCGACCAGTCCATCAGCGAAGCGCAGAAAGTGCTCTGGGATAAACTTCGGATTGCTGCTGAACCCGGTGGCGCTGCGGCCTTTGCGTCACTCATCTCGAGCAGGTACCAGCCCGAAGCCGGAGAACGCGTGGGCGTGATTGTTTGCGGCGGAA
>QHXW01000475.1 GCA_003223115.1 Acidobacteriota bacterium | reverse complement strand
CTTGAGAACTACCGACCGCCGCGCGCCCTTCACCAGCCCTTCGGCAGTGCCGCTGATTTGAGACTTCACAGGCTCCGCGCAGCCTTGGGTACGAAACACAAATGCAGCCCCTTTTGCCTGATAATCCTGGGATGCCACGGGACTGCCGACAGTGATGGTAAACCCTTCGGCGAGCACTAACGCCGCAGCGGCGCAGGCCGCAATGCCAAATCGCAACATCGAGAACTCCTTTCGGGACTATTAGACGCACGTTCGCGAGGATTTCTTCCCGGCTCACCACGTCCAGGCCAACTCTTCTTTCCAACGGTTTAGCGTTTCAGGGTCCAGTTTCAGGGCCTGCTCGCGCGAAACTCCGGCCGGGACGGGTGTCAGAACGGCGATCCGGTCGTATACACGTCCCCGATCGCCGGCTTCCACGCGTGAGAGCAAATGCCACAGCGTAAGCGTATCGCGGACTCGAGATTCAGCAAGAATCATGCTCAGCGCCTCGTTCCCGGCTTTTTCGAACGCGAAGCTCTCTAACGCTTGTTTCAGATTCTCCGGCGCGTCATCGAAGTACGGAATGCCCGGTCCGGCACGCGGTCGCGTCCGGCAGCTCGCGCCGGCCGGCACGAGCGACTCCAGGCCCTTAAATTGAAAAGACACCCAGCCCTTTGTGACGCGGAGCATGCCGAAACCGTCCTCGTTCGTGTTCAACGCATATTCGCAGCCAAGATCCACTGCCGTGCCTGACGCCGTGTCCACGAAGAACAGCCTTGGCGGCGCGGAGATCTTCGCACGGATCTCTCCTCGCAAGAGCGCGAATCTGTGTTCGCGCGGTCGCGTCGCTATCACACGCACCCGTGTGTTCGGCTCTACTTCCACTGACCCAATCTCCCCAACCTTGACCGTGGCGCTCGACCGGGCATCCGTTTCGATCCATTCGCCGGCTCCAATCTGACCGCCTCCGCTGATTTGTTTCGCTCCCACGGTGGGGGAACCCTCGAGCCCCACCACTTCCCAACGCATCCCGGACTGTCGTGTCACAGCCCAGTAGGCAACGCCGACTAGAGCCAAGACCACGGTTGCGGCGAAGACCATGCGCCACCGGTCAATCACCGGCGCCTGGCGTGATCGACTCTCCTGAAACGCTGCCTCGATCGACGCCCATTCCCCCTCGGGTGCCTCGAACAGCGACAGGTGTTCCAAGACGGCCATTCCAAATTTGACTTGGTCGCACTCGGCCCGGCAATGCGCGCAATGTCCCATGTGGAGCTCGGCTCGCTGCGCTTTTCGCGGCTCGAGTTCGTCGTCGACATAAGCCGCAAGCTGTCGCGAAATATGACTCGTAAACATCGTTATTTCTTTGCGCCTCTGAAGCCCTGCAGCCGTTCCGCCAGAATCTTATGTCCCCGGCTCAGCCTGGAAGCCACGGTCCCCATGGAACAATGGAGAGCTTTCGCCATCTGCTCATAAGACAGATCTTCGAAATAGCGAAGCAAGACCGCGATTCGGAACTTCGGTGGCAGAGCTGATACCGCCGCCCGCACCGAGTGCGCCAGCTGTGCGCGCGCGTAGTCCTCTTCCTGCGAGCCGGGCTCGACGAATGCTTCCATAAGGAAGCGATCCGAGTGCCTGGAGTCCGGCCTGTTGCGCCTGGCTGTGTCCCGGCACGCGTTTACAACCAGCCGGTACAGCCAGGTCGAGAAACCCGCGTCGCCACGAAACTGGCCAATACCGGTCATCAATTTGAGAAAGACCTGCTGGCTGACATCGCTGGCCATGGCTTGATCGCCATGAAAAAAATAGAGCGAGATTGAATACACAGGGTCCTTATACACGTTGTAGAGTGCGCGGAAGGCGTCTCGATCGCCCAAGCGACAAGCTTCGATGATCTCTGCGCTGATCTCGCGATCACTCAGATGAACCACCAACCATTGAGACGAAACATCGATGAGTTTTCTTCCATTTTTTCGATCGATTTGCAGCCTTGCGATTCCACCGCCGAGCCGGTGTTTTCAACTCTATAAAGGCCTCAAGGCGCTTCGCAAGCCATCGGTGTGACAAGGTTGAGGCGACCGTCGCTTGCTCCTCAATTGACTCGAACGCCGTATTTGGACAGCTTGCCAATTTCCGGATGGGCAACCACCCGAACGACGCACACACGAGTGACGCAGCCCGCTTGAACGGCTCGCCTTCGAGCGAGACATAGGTTAGGTACCTATCGCAAACCTGGGGAGGAGCAATTTACGCAGCACCTTCGTGGGACGAGAGCCTCTACTCGCAGCGCAGAGCCGACGCCGGATCGAGCAGGATCGCCCGCCGCACGGGCATATAGGCGGACACCAGCGTCACCACAAGAAAGAACAGGACCACCGAAACGTACATCCACGGCGAGCCGTCGACTGTGGTGCTCGAAAGCGACCGAATCATGTTCCTGGTAACGAGTCCCAGGCCCAACCCACTGGCGGCCTGGATGGTGGCGGGGTTGTGGTTGTTCCAAGAATGGTCCGGACGATGGCGCCCCGGCTGGCGCCGAGCGCGATGCGGATCGCAACCTCGCTGGTGCGCTGCGAGACCAGGCAGGAGATGACGCTGTACATTCCGGCGGCCGCCATCGCTATAGCCAACATCGCGAAGGCACCGATGAGGAACACGTCGAACCGTTGTTCGGTCAACGTGCCCGCAATCAACTCCTCCATCGTCGAGATGCCAAATACGGTCTGGTCGGAACTAGAAGAATGAATCGCCGCCTTCACCAGCTTCACCAGTTGTGCCGGCGGTATCGCTGAACGCACGATGAGGTAGATATTCGGCCCGTCAATCTGCAGCGACGATAGATAGACTTCCGGAGCTGGGGCAGTTTGCAGGCCGCGCGTCCGGACATCACCGACCACCCCGACAATCGTGATTGGGACTGGCGCGTTGTCCCCGAAGAACTGCTTTCTGAGCACCTCTCCCCCGAGACCAAAGCGGCGCGCAAACTCCTGATTCACGATCGCGACGTACGGGTGTCGCAAGTCATCGTCATCGCGGAAAGTGCGCCCGGCGAGCAGTGGAATCCGCAGCGTGCGAAGGTAATCCGGGCTGACCCGATGGGTTTCCCCGACCCCGATCATCTTCTTGATTGCGCCGGTCCCATCCGTCACGCTGAAGAGGTCAGCATTGCCCAGTCCCGCGGAGCGTAGCGGAGGTCCCGTCACCGTGGCGGCCGAATCCACTCCTGGGATAGAGGAGATCTTCGCAAGGAACTCATGAAACGCCGGGTCCCCTCTCGAGTCTCCCTGCTGCCGGGCTGACAGCGTCAGCCGCATCGCCAGCACATGGTTCGGATTGAAACCCGTGGGCGTCGAAATCAGCGTCCACAGGTTCTGCGCCACCAGCCCCGCTCCACACAGCAGGAATACGGAGAGCGCCGCTTCAATCGCGATCATCACGTGGCGCCACTGGTTGCCCTCGCGCGTGAAGCGTCCGCTGAGGGCCGGCGCCGGCGTCCACCGGCTCCCCTTCACTGCGGGGATGATGGCGAAAACGATCGCTGAAATCGCCGATATCGCAAAAGTGAACCCAATCGCGCGCGCGTCCGAATGGGCCGATGCAAGGAGGGGATTGCGCATCGGAAGTACGGCCACGAGAAGACGCGCGATCCAGCCGGAAACGAGCAGTCCGGCTACGCTACCACACGCCGCCAGCACTAGTCCCTCCAGAAGAAACTGTCGGATGAGCCGGAGCCGGCTCGCGCCCAGGGCTGCGCGAATCGCAACCTCCCGTCCTCGTCGCAGCGATCGCGCCAATAGAAGTTGCGCCGTATTTGCACACGCAATCAGCAACAATGCAGCTACACCTCCCAGCAGCAGCCAAAGCAGGGAGCGTTGCATCCCCATGATGGCGTCCCGCAGCGGAAGGGATTCAAACGTGAAGCGGTCCGGTCCGCCATCGGTATTACGATACTCTGTGGGATGCTCGCGCGCTAGAGCTTGTCCGATGCTCCGCAGTTCGGCTTCCGCCTGAGCCTGTGTCGCGCCCTCCCGCAAGCGGGCGAGTACGCGAACCGGGAGGCCGTGACCACTGCTGCTCGGCCAAATGGTACCGCCGTTGTCAATCGGATAAGAGACGTAGATATCCACCGCCTCCAGAATGTGCAGTGTCGGATAATGGAAATGGAACCCCGGCGGGAGCACGCCAACAACCAGAGCAGGTGCGCCACCGAGCCAGAGCGTCCGCCCCACCACTGCAGGGTCCGCCCCCAGTTTCGTGCGCCAGAAGGCGTCGGTGAGGATCACCGCGGGAGTTCGGCCGGGCTGATTCTCTTCCTCAAGAAACGTCCGGCCCCGCGACGCATCAACCCCCAGCAGCGGGAAGAAGGAGGCCGTGACGCGTGCCGCGAAGACACGGACAGGCTCACCAGCTCCAGAGACCTGCATGTCGGTGTGTTCGGCAAACGCCATCCGCTCGAGCGTGCGGCTGCGCGCGCGAATCTCCAGAAACTCAGAAATGCTCGGAACCCAACCGTCTTTCTCCATTACGGTGACCAGCCGCCCTGCATCGCGATAAGGCAGGGGGTCGAGGAAAGCAGCCTTCAGAAGTGTGAAGACCGCCGCATTTCCGCCTATCCCGAGAGCGAGCACCAGCACAACGAGGGCGGATATACCGGCGTCGCGGTGCAGCAAAACAACTCCGTGGCGGAGATCCCGGAGAGAAGATGCGAGCCAACCAACGATGCGAGCGTCCCGCATCTCTTCCTTTACCAACGGCAGATCCCCCATGCGTCGGTTAGCCTCCTGTTCCGCTTCCGTCGGACTGAGCCCTTGCTCGCAAGAATTCCCGGATGCGCCGTTCTGGCTGCCATAATCGATCAACGCCGTGCGGGCTCTATCTGGCAAATGATCCTTGGTCGCTTAAAAAAGTACGCTGGATAAGTCTGCGTGACCATGGGCTTCGGTTTAGTATTATCGTTGCCTCGTTCTTCGTTTCGGTCGATGTAAGGCATCACACTGACCAATTCCCATCCTTGATCCGCGAAAGCTTCCAATTCGCGCTGCTCGACGTGTCGGTATTGTCCAGGCGACGTCTCCCGTGGGAACACGGACTTTATTTCGTACGGGGGATGGTGCGCGTAGACGCCTCGCTGCTGGGCCCACAACAACAACGTAGTTGTCACGCAAATCCCAACTATCAGAGTGATTCGTGTCACTGTCGATATTGACGATCCACCCGGGCTAAACGTGCAAAATGTTGCTCTGGTTTCGAATCCGTCAACAGCCCTTCTGCCACAACTCTACGGGCTTCGAAATCCTCGCAATGCTGAGTAAAGCATCGCGCAACGAATTCTCTTGACCTCGAAAGAGATCTTGCAGGTGCAGCAGGGATCGCTGTATCCGGCCCTTCACCGCTTACAGCGCAGAGGACTGCTGAAGTCTGAGTGGAAAGAATCCGGAAATGGTCCGATGGCGAAGGATTACTCGCTTACGGCCGCGGGCCGGAAATGCTTGCAGGAAGAAGTGGCCGATTGGCAGCGTTATGCCGGCGCGGTGGCGCTGGTGCTGGAGTCCTAGTGAGGAGGTCCTATGCGTTTTCGTTGGAATCGAGCGGAGACTGACCTGGAGCGCGAGCTTGCCCATCATCTGCACGAGCTGACAGCGGAGTACCAGCGGCAAGGGCGCTCTTACGAGGAGGCGTTGCGAATGGCGAAGCGTGAGTTCGGCGGTCGCGAGCAAGTGAAAGAGCAGTGCAGGGACGAACGGTGATGGGCCTGGATCTCCGGGTTGGGGCAGGACATTGTCTTTGGTGTCCGCTTGATGCGGAAGACACCGGTGATCACCCTGGCGGCGGTGCTGTCACTCGCCCTGGGCATCGGCGCCAACACGGCGATTGTTTCGCTGATGGATGTAGTACTTTGGCGCGATTTGCCGGTTCCGAACCCGAAACAACTTGCGCTGGTGACGTGGCAGGGACATGGATTTTCCCGAGAGCTGCTGGACAGCGCATCGGGCAGTTGGGACGATAACGGTGGAGATTTCTTTTCCTATCCCAGCTTTCAAGCCTTGCGCAAGGGCATTTCCGGCCGGGCGTCGCTGGCTGCATTTAACGATACGGGTACCAACAGCATCAGCTTCGCTGGACGTTCGATGGTGGCACACGAGCGCCCAGTAAGCGGCAACTTTTTTTCAACCTTGCAAGTTCATGCGCAGGTAGGCCGACTTTTTTCCGATGACGACGATACGGACGCTGCACCCGCAACAGTGGTTCTGTCCAATCGGTTCTGGGCAAATGCCTTGGGTGCGGATCCTGGCGTCATCGGAAAGACCTTGCGCGTGGACAATAAGGCGCAGGTGATTGTGGGTGTGTTGGAGAGGAGTTTTTACGGGCTGGTGCCAGGAGATGCGACGGACCTGTACACGCCGTTGCATCACGGTAGCCAGGGCAAGGCCGCCTTGAATAACAACCGGTTCTGGGGTGTGCAGCTGATCGCGCGGCGCGCACCCGACGTGAGCAATGCTCAATTGCTGCCGCTGATGGCGACGCTGTTCCCTACAACCTGGTCAATTCGGCCAAAGGACCTTGCAACGGCGCCGCGGATACGCCTGGACGAGGGCGAGCGCGGGTTGGGTTTCCTGCGAGATGAATTTCGCGATCCATTGCTGGTGTTGGGTGGGATGGTAGGTCTGCTGTTGGTGATCGCGTGCACGAATATCGTGAATCTGCTGCTTGCGCGCGGTGTCGCGAGGCAAAGAGAAGTGGCTATGCGGGTGGCGCTGGGCTGCAGCCAGGCGCGTCTGTTGCGACAGTTTCTGATAGAGAGCACGCTGCTGGCGATGCTGGGTGGTGTGGCGAGCGTTAGCGTGGGTTATTCGATTTCGAACTTGCTCGGCCGATTCGTGACGGAGCGCGATAACCGTCCAATCGCTGTGACGCTGGATTTTCAAATATTGGCGGTAGCGGGTGCCATTACTACAGTGGCTTTGCTCGTCTTCGCTCTCTTTCCA
>QHXW01000474.1 GCA_003223115.1 Acidobacteriota bacterium | reverse complement strand
GCACCAAGGCACAAATGGAGCAGTGGACGGCTCCTGGTAGTGGCGCAGATGGCCATGTCGGTCGTGTTGGTGATGGCGGCGGTGATTTTCATGCGGAACCTGTTGGCGCTCCAATGGGCCGATCCGGGCTTTGACCGGCGCAATCTGGTTCTGTTCGGAATCCGGCCGGGCACATCGGGTTACAACGAGTCCCAGTTGCCGCCGTTCTATTTCAATTTGGAGCGGCGGCTGACGGCCACAACAGGCGTGGCAGCCGTAGGGATGGCCTCCAGGCGGCCCATGAACATGGGTGGCGGCTGGGGGGACTTGCGCCTGGCGGGCCAGAGCGCGGTCGTCAACGCCTCACTCAATGGCGTGACGTCTGAATACTTGCCGCTCTTTGTTCCGCGGATGGTGGCGGGACGGAACATCACTCGGGCCGATATCAACAGCGAAGCGAAAGTGGCAGTCATCAGTGAGGATCTGGCTCGTAAGCTGGACGCAGAAAGCGTATTGGGGAGGCCGCTGGAGTTTCCCTCTGATCATCCGGCGAGACGCAACGGTTCGAGATCGTGGGCATCGCCCCAGTGATTGCTCCCACCTCCATGAAGGACCGCCATTATGCGGTGTGGCTTCCGATTGAGAAGGATCGTGGGGAACTCACCGTGGTGGTCCGTACGCTGAGGCGACCGCAGATGGTATTGCCTGCGATCCGCCGGACGATGAGCGAGATCGATCGCAACTTGCCGCTGGTGGACGTGATGACAATGGAGGAGCAGATCGCGAAGGGTCTTCAGCGCGAGCGGATGTTCGCGACCCTATGCAGCGGATTCGGAATCCTGGCCCTGGTGCTTTCGGTGGTGGGACTTTACGGTGTCATCGCGTACAGCACCTCGCGACGACGCGGCGAGATCGGCGTTCGGCTGGCACTCGGCGCGATGCCGAGGGACGTGATTTTGATGGTGCTGCGTGAAGGACTGGTACTGGCTGCATCGGGACTACTTCTTGGTACACCGGTCATATGGTTGGGGGCGAAATACGTGGAGAAAGAGCTGAGTACGATGAAGCCACTGGAACCTCTATCTCTAGCGCTGGCGCTAGGCATCCTATTCTTGGCGGCGTTGTTAGCAGTTGGCATCCCGGCACTCCGAGCGTCCGCGCTACAGCCTGCCGAGACCCTGCGGCAGGAATAACTGTGCGGTAGCAATCGCCGTAAAGCCATGGACAAACGGTAGAAGTCGGCGCGTTGTCCCCGAAGTCCGGTTCGCGGAGACCACCCCTCGCGGCCGGGAGCGTCGACCGAAAACGTACGCGATCCCCGTTTGGAGCCAGCGTGACACCGAAGGTAAACTTGGCTGCAGACGACTGTAGAACGCCCGGCCCACTGGTTTGCACCAGTCGACGCGAGGCAGTTGGGATCGAGCAGATGAGCGGAAGTTCGACAAGAAACCGTCCGAATGACGCATAGCGCCCCCCGGCCGTGAAAACGTTCAGCCACTGGTTGTATCATGAGCATCGCGCTGTGAGTCATTAGCGCAGTGAGAGCAACGTATGCTGTTGCAGAACCTTCGCTACGCCCTTCACATGGCAGCTCGGAATCCTGGCTTCACCTTGCTGGCTGTCCTGACGCTCGGTTTAGGCATCGCTGTGAACACCACCATGTTCAGCGTGGTGAACGCCGTCCTGCTGCAGCCGATTCCCTGGGAAAATCCGGATCGGCTTGTCCTTCTCCGGGAGGTGAATCGGCAGCAGGGAGAAGACTTCATCAATCCTTCCACAGCGAACTATTTCGACTGGCGAGAGCAGAATCATGTCTTCGAGCGGATGGCCCATTTCCGCTTTGTCTATTTCAATTTTTCGGATAACCAGAGGGTGCCCGAGCGC
>QHXW01000473.1 GCA_003223115.1 Acidobacteriota bacterium | reverse complement strand
AGCGCCACTTCCATGGAGAGGATGCCGTTCGGCACGTCCTTCTGACCCTCGAAGTACATGGGCTTCTCGTGTAGCACGGTCTTGCCGCGGTTCAGGTGCTTGATGAACTCGGCGATCCCACCGGTATAGAGAAATTCGTGGGTTTTCGTGGGCTCCTCGCGTTCATCGGTCAGCGTGATCTTGAGGCCCTTGTTCAAGAACGCCAGTTCGCGCAGCCGCTGCGCCAGTGTGTCGTAGTTGAACTTGGTCGCCTCCATGATGGAGGGATCCGATTTGAACGTAACGCGCGTGCCGGTTTTGCGCCCGGCTTTTCCGGCTTTCTGCAGCGGGCTCTTGGGAATGCCGCAGGCATATTCCTGCTGCCAGGTGAACCCGTCGCGCCAGATCTCCAGTTCGAGACGCTCGGAAAGCGCGTTGACCACGCTCACACCGACACCGTGAAGGCCGCCCGAAACTTTGTAACTCTTGGAATCGAACTTGCCACCCGCGTGCAATTTGGTCATCACGACTTCGGCTGCGGACATGCCTTCCTCAACGTGTAAGTCCACCGGGATCCCGCGGCCGTTGTCGACCACGGTGACTGAATTATCCATGTGGATGGTGACGTCGACCTGTGTGCAGTAACCCGCCAGAGCTTCGTCTACGGAGTTATCCACGACTTCGTACACCAGGTGGTGCAGACCCAGCTCGCCTGTCGAGCCGATATACATTGCCGGCCGTAGACGCACTGCCTCGAGGCCTTCTAAGACTTTAATACTGCTGGAATCGTATACTTCGCTTCCGCTCCGGTTATCTGGTGGCGGTGTAACATGGTTGGCCATAGGTTTACTGTTCACGGCGCGTCAAAAACTCGCGCCTATCTAAAACCGCGAGAATATTTTTCGTTCAAATACGCATTGGCATCACCACGTAGCGGTAGTGATCCTTGAGTTGCTCACCGGCGGGCCGCATTTCACCCGCGCTCTTTTGATCTTTCAATGCGAAAGCTACTTCGTCTTGAGGGATGGCGCGTAAGAAATCTAGCAAGTATTGGGCATTAAAACCTATTTCCAGTTCGGGGCCGACATACTCAGTCGGTACGCTCTCTTCGCTCTCCCCGGTTTCCATCGACGAGGAGAAGACTTTGATTTCGCCGGGGCCGAACTGTACGCGAATGGCGCGTGAACGTTCGTCTGCAAATTGCGAGACACGCTCGATTGCGGAACGGATCTCTTCCTTGCGCAGCTTCACAATGTTGGTATTTTCTTTCGGCAGCACACGTTCATAATCCGGAAAATTCCCCGTGAGCTTACGCGTGATCAACAGCCGCTCGCCAAGCTTGAAGAATAGGTGATTGTCGTCGCCGGCAAATACCACCTTGGTATCTGTCCCGCTTTCTTCCGCCAACTTGATGATCTCGCCCATAGCCTTCTTCGGAATCAACGCCCGGAATACCTTGCCTCCCTTAGGCGCATCCCCGTTGCCCTCAGCACCTGATTCGACATAGGCCAGACGATGTCCATCAGTCGCCACCATGGTCATGCCATTTCCAGTGAGCAAAAATAACGCGCCGTTCAGTGTGAATCTCGACTCTTCCATGGAAATCGCGAATGAAGTGCGAACGATCATGGATGCCAGCTCAGCCACCGGTATTTCCGCGATAGATTCAGGCATCTGCGGCAATTCAGGAAAGCTCTCACGGCTCATACCAGCGATCTTGGTCCGAGATCTGCCGCACGTAATATTCGCCCAATGGTTTTCCTGGAACTTCATGCTCAAATCAGCGTCGGGTAAAAGACGCACATAATCGAGAAGCTTGCGCGCTGGAATGGTACCGGCACCCTCTTTTTTGACCTTCGCAGGGCAGGAACAGCGAATGCCCAATTCCAAGTCTGTGGCCGTAAGGTTGATGCGATCCTGCTGAGCCTCAATTAGGACATTTGACAGGATTGGAATCGTAGTTCTCTTTTCTACGACTCCTTGAGAAAGGCCCAGTTCCCGAGCAAGATCCGTTTTGGTAACGGTGAATTCCATCAGGCGCAACTCCTCTTCTTCCAAGCGGCTTGGTTTATAGCTAAACAAACCATCCGTAGTAACCGGGTCTGTCGAAATGTTGAATTCTATCTAAATTATACAAAATTCTAAGACTTCCTGCTTCAGCCTGCTGTGGAAATGAGGCTCAAGAAATGCGTGAAACTGGTGTGACACAGGGGTTTTGAGCCGGATGTGACTTCTGCTGGAAGACCAGAATGTGGAAAACAAATGTAAGATCATTGTAATAAATCAGTTAGGCTGTGTAGCATCCTGTTTAAATCCGGGTTAGTCTGCCTTTGACGCTGAATTTTGGAGATGGAGTGAATCACGGTCGTATGATGCTTGCCACCAAAGGCCCGTCCGATCTCCGGAAGCGACGCGGTGGTGAGGTCTTTGACTAGATACATGGCCACCTGACGAGGCTCGACAATTTTCTTGGTGTTGCTCTTTTCCTTGAGCTGCGGCTGCTTGATTCCATACCGCTCGGCAACGGCCTTTTGGATGGCGTCGATGGTCACGCGCCGGTCCTGAACGTGTGTCAGGTGCTTCAAAACCTGCTGCGCCATCGAGTGATTAATTGGAGCGCCGGTGAGTGACGAGTAAGCCATGAGCTTCACTAACGCGCCTTCGAGCTCACGCACGTTCGATTTTGTTTTTGTGGCGATGAATGTGCGCACATCCTCCGGCAGCTTGACGCCTTCAATTTCAGACTTTTTATCCAGGATTGCCATTTTTGTCTCAAGGTCGGGCGGCTGAATGTCCGCCATCAGACCCCACTCGAAACGCGAGCGCAGGCGCTCGAGAAGCCCGGGAATATCTTTTGGCGGCGCGTCACTCGAAAGGACAATCTGCTTTTGGTGGTCGTGCAGTTCGTTGAAGGTGTGGAAGAACTCTTCTTGAGTGCGCTCTTTATTTCCGAGGAGCTGAATATCATCAATTAGCAGTACATCAGCCGAGCGGTAGCGTTGCCGCAGATGGGCTGTGCGGTCGAAGCGGATACTGGTTACCACCTCATTCGTGAAGCGCTCACTCGAGGTGTAGATCACTCGCATCCCGCCACTGTTATCCATTAGCGCGCGACCGATGGCATGCATCAGGTGGGTCTTGCCCATGCCCACGCCGCCGTAAATAAACAACGGATTATAGCTGCGCGAAGGATTTGTAGCGACGGAGCGGGCCGCGGCATGCGCGAATTGATTACACGCGCCGACGACGAACGAGTCGAACGTAAACTTCGGGTTTAACTGGCTGAAAGGCGACTCGAGGCCGAATTCTTGGTCGGACTGCATGTCAACCGCGCTCTCACCACTAGCTGCGGCAAGCTGATAGAGAACAGACTGGACCGGAAGCTGTAATCGCCGGATAATCGAATCCACGTGGCTGCAGAATTCGGTTTCCAGCCATGTCTTGGTCTCGCGGTTTGGAACGTGTACGCTAAGGACGCCGCCGTCCAGTTGCCCAAAGCTGGTCCGATTGATCCAATCGCGAAAACTCTGCGGGCTCACTGCGGTTTCAAGCTGTTGTTTGATCGTTTCCCAAGGGTTCATGTGCGAGGTATCCACAATTTAGACACAACTTCTACACAGTTTTTCAACAGACACACAAACCCTGATTTCACTCGTAGTCAGACTGGGAAGGGGTTTCGTTACGCGTTCTGCCCGGCTGTGTCCCCGAACAGAAGACAACAGTCTAGCACAAATGTGACAATCGGAAACAACATTATAACTGCTTTGGTGCGAAACATTTATGTGGTGCGCCGCATCTACTGAGAAGCAAGTTTGACACTCGCGTTACAACTGGTGGAAAATGAATGATCTCAACAGAGCGGGAGTAACTCAGCTGGTAGAGTGCGACCTTGCCAAGGTCGATGTCGCGGGTTCGAATCCCGTCTCCCGCTCCAGTCTTGTCCCATCGTTTCGTACCACAATT
>QHXW01000477.1 GCA_003223115.1 Acidobacteriota bacterium | reverse complement strand
CATTTCAATGCTTGAATGTTTTGGAGTATTTTTGAAAGTGATAGCGTTGGTCGGCATCGGGTCGGAGTGCGCGGCGGTCCGAACGTTATTGCCGTTACACCGCAGGATCGGCGCGTACACGGCCTTGGCGAGGGCCAAGGAAGTGGAAGAGGCGTCCATAGCGCGGTTGGCACCTCCGACGTCTCGCCGGGGGATTACCGAGCAGTGGGAGTTTTCTGTGCCGCTGCAAAGACCCGAGCGGTTGGTTAACGATCATCCGAAGCGCCTCCCCCGCGTCGACTCCACTTGGCAAGCCCAGCCCGCCCGCCGTGGCGAGCCAGTCAGCTGTGGGATACAGGAACCGCTGCACTGTTGGAATCCCAGATACGCTCCCATCCCGACAGTGACCCAGACGGGCCAGACAACCAAGCCCACACGTGCCGAGTTCGTTGGTGCGAACCGTCTGTTTGCCAGATTGGTGCTGCATCAAGTTCGCCCCCGCGATCGCTCCGCGGCTGCGGGCAAACAACGAATCGGTTCTTCCCCTACGAAACCTGGTTCCGTGTCAGTCGCGGCGCCGGACGCGGGATCGTCATCCACGCCCATAGAAACACTGTTCAGCGAACTGGTGCGGCGTCGCCTCCGCAGGCTCGTCGCAAAGGAGCGACCCGAATGATGACGACAGCTAAGATTCAAAACACACACTGCGAGCGGATCGCCTTTGTCTACGTAAGGCAGTCTACGTGGTTGCAGGTAATGGAGAATCGTGAAAGCACGGAGCGGCAGTATAATCTGCGCCAGCGGGCCATCGAGCTAGGCTGGCCGCCGAATCGCGTGGAGGTCATCGACGAAGATCAGGGCCGCTCCGGTAGCACCGCAGCCTACCGCACCGGATTCCAGCGCTTGGCGGCGGAAGTAGTCTTAGGCAAGGTAGGAATGGTGCTGATGCTCGAGGCATCGCGACTGGCGCGCAACAACAGCGATTGGTATCGACTCATTGAGATCTGTGGAGTGAGTGGCACGTTGATCGCTGACGAGAGTGCCGTCTACAACCCCCGCGAACCGAATGATCGCTTGCTTCTGGGCGTGAAGGGCACACTATCGGAGGCGGAATTGTTCACGCTGCGGACCCGGTTATACGAGGGTCGCTGGAATAAAGCGCGGAAAGGGCTGCTCCACTTTCCTCTGCCGGTGGGCTACGCGCCAACCGCGGACGGCGGCTGGTCACTGGATCCAGACATCCAGGTTCGTGAGCGGCTGGATTACGTTTTCGATTCCTTTCGTCGCCAGGGTGTGGTGCGAGCCGTGGTTCGTGATCTGAAGGAACAAGGGCTGGAGCTTCCCACGCGAGTCACCGCCAAGGAGCGATACGGCTCGCTGATCTGGAAAGTGCCCACACTCAGCGCAGTGATCCGCATCTTGCACAATCCTGCGTACGCCGGCGTCTACGTGTACGGCCGATGGGAATACTTGAGTGAGCGGCGCTCGCCGAAGACGGGCAAAGCATCGGCTCGTGCGCGTTCCGTGGCACAATGGCCGGTGAACATTACCGCGCATCATCCGGCCTACCTCAGTTGGGAGGAGTTCGTGAAGAATCAGGAGCGGTTGCGGCAGAACTGGAGCCACGAGGGGAACCGAGGAGTGCCACGGGAAGGAAGCGCGCTGCTGCAGGGCCTGGTTTACTGCAGCGTCTGCGGCCGGAAGATGAGCGTTCAAAACCGGGCGGCGAAAGATCAGCGATCGCCCTCATATATCTGCGGGCGCGGCTATCAGGATGGGGATGAAAAAATCTGCCAAAGTATGACTTCCCGCCCTGTCGATGCTGCCGTGGTCGAAGCCTTTCTGACCGCTGTCTCGCCGATCAGCCTGCAGGTGGCGACCCAGGTATTGGATCAAGTCGAGCAGGACTTGATAGTCCAACGCCGACAGCGTGAGTTACAACTGGAGCAAGCGCGCTACGAGGTCCGGCTGGCTCAGCGGCAGTACGATGCCGTCGATCCTTCGAACCGTCTGGTGGCGGCGGAGCTGGAGCGGCGGTGGAACGAAAAGCTAGAGCGTGTGGCACAACTGGAGCGGACGTATACTCAGGCGGAACGCGATGCTGAATGGAAATTGACCGCCGAGGAGCGGGCAGCCATCACAGACTTGTCGGGAGATTTACCGGCGATCTGGAGCGCGGAGACGACCACTAACCAGGAACGGAAACAGTTGCTGCGCATGGCGATTGAATCCGTGCAGTTGGATGGGATCCGCCAAGCGGGACAGGTCGAAATACAGATTCAGTGGCGTTCTGGCACGATAACCAGTCTCATCGTGAAGCGGGCTGCACCGGGAGAAGGCTCGCTGAAGACGCCAGCGGAAGCCGTTTCCCGGATTCACGAAATGGCTCCTCGTCGCACTTACGCGGCGATTGCTGCATCGCTCAATCGTGCCGGTCTGCGCAGTGCCTTTGGTCGGCGTTTCACCACCCAGCATATCGGATATATCTGCCGGCGGGACGGACTGACAAAAAGTAAGCCAAACTCTCGATTAAAGTCGAAAGACGGTTCGGATACTGCTAGTTCAGTGGAAAGTTGAACAAGAGGTGCTTTGTGTATCAGGTCTATTCATTCCCAAGTCCGGCGCCAACAGCGGCTGGGCGGGATGCTGAACTATGATTACCGTCAGGCAGCCTGAGCACATCGGATGCACGGCGATGGATGCGATCAACCGAGCAGCGGTTCATAGGGCCGCCCAGCCATTTCTGGACTGGTTGCGTCAGGCGGACCCAACCAGTGTCGAGTTGAGCCTGGAGGATCTGACACGCGAGCCAACGATCTACTTGCTTCCGGAGTACGCTACCGAAGAAGAGGCGCGCGCGCATCTGAAAGAGTTCTGCAGCGAGATCTTTGAACTGAAGAACAACTTGATGGCTGGTATGGTACTGTGTTCCTTCAGCCTGGCCGGTCGATCGGGACTTCGACACCTTCATCCGCTGGTTTGAGTACCGCTTCCATTCCGTGATAATCGATCTCTGCGATGATCCGGTGATACACGACGAACTCTGAACTCTGCTATGCATCCCTACGGGCGCCGCGCAGAGCCAGACCAGCTTCAGGATTTCACCACCGGTCCTGGCCGAAATCAAAGAAAAACGACCTAACTGATGGAAAGCCCGGTTCGGCGGTCGCCGTCCTGTTCTCACACCCGAGCCAGTACCTGTTTGACAGCCGTTCAATTACAGTGGCAGCCCGGCGGCATGACGCTTCGGCACGACTTCATCGGGCGCTCGCGTTCGCGTTGTTTCAGTTGTTCCAACATATCCCTACGCCATGATTTCCTTGATCGGCGCACCAAAGTCAATCTCCAGCCGCTTTTGACCGGGCACTTCGAGCCGGCGCGGATCGAGCCCGAGTTGGTGCAATACCGTCGCGTGAATATCGGTTACATAGTGACGATTCTCTATGGCGTGAAAACCTAATTCATCTGTCGCACCGTGGATGACACCGCCCTTGATCCCGCCGCCGGCCATCCAAGTCGTGAACCCAAAAGGATGATGATCGCGCCCGCCCTTTGCCGTGGCGTCGTTCGGCCGGACCTCAACTCCCGGCGACCGTCCGAATTCGGTAGCCCACACGACGAGCGTGTCGTCCAGCATGCCTCGTTGCTTGAGATCTTTGAGCAGACCGGCAGTAGGCTGGTCCACCATGGCACTTAATTTCGTGTGGTTCTCTTTCAGGTCAGAGTGAGCGTCCCAGCCGTTGTTATCGTTCCCCGAGCCGCCATGGAAAACCTGTACGAATCGCACACCCCGCTCCACCTGCCGGCGCGCGGTCAGGCAGACTTGCCCGAATGTCTTGGTCTCCTCCTGCTCCAGCCCGTACATACGACGTGTGCTGTCGTTCTCTTGCTCGAAGCGGAATAGCTCCGGGATTGTAGTCTGCATGCGAAACGCAAGCTCGTAGGACTTGATGCGGGCCCGCAGACTGGCATCATCCGGATAGACCACAGAATTCAACCGATTCAGCTTCTGCACGAATTCGAACTCGGCCTCTTGCTCGCCTTTGAAATTCGGGCGCTCCGGGCGGGCAAACGGCAACGGATGCTCGGGATCGACGGCCAGTTGCACGCCGCTGTGCTCGGGACCGAGATAGTTACCGCCAACAGCGGCAAAGCCGCCACAATTCGTCGCGACCATCGGACCGAGCACCACGAATTGAGGGAGATTCTCATTGAGCGTGCCCAAGCCGTAATGCACCCAGGAGCCGACGGAGGGATAATATCCCTGGAAAAACTGGCGACCGGTGTGAAACTGCAATTGCGCGCCATGATCGTTGTCGGTCGTCCAGGTCGAGCGAATGAACGCGATATCGTCGGCGCACTCGGACAGATGTGGCCACCAGTCGCTGATTTCGACGCCGCACTGCCCACGCTTCCGGTAACCGACCTGCAGGGGCAACAAAGTCTGCATGAGCTTCCGCTCTTCCATCGTGGCGTTGACATGGTTCTTAATGTGCGGCGAGTCCAGCACTCGTCGATACGGTGTCTCGCCGATGGTCTTTCCGCCATATTTGCTAAGAGCGGGCTTGGGGTCAAAACTTTCCACGTGACTGACACCGCCCAGCATGAAGATCCAGATGACGCTCTTGGCTTTCGGAGTGAAGTGCGGTTTGCCATCCGGGCGGGCCCAATCCTGCACGGTAGCCGCCCGCGCAATGCCGTCGTGCTGCAGCATTGCGCCCAGCACCAGCCCGGTAAAACCAAGACCGGAATCAGCCAGAAAAGATCGGCGACTGACCCTTCCACAACAACTGCCGAATATTGGACGCACCTGCCTCATGTTTCTCCCCTAACGAATCGTCACGAAGTCATTGTGATTGAGTAGAGCGTGGACCAGGTCCTCGCGCGCACGCAAGCGGTGTGATGTGGTTTCGCCGGTCGCTGAATCCTGCCACACCGGTTTTTCGGGACCGCGGAATCGTTCTTCCTCTTGCACGAGAAATTTCTCGCTCAGGCTCAGTTCCTTTGCTGAAGGAGGACGGCCCAACACAGCCTCGAACGCCGTGGCAACAAACTTCGCGGATGCCGTGCTTACACCACCGAAGCGGCCGGCGATCAGACCCGCCACGGTAAAACTCAATTTGCTGTTGGCCAAGGCAAGCGCCTGCTGTGGAGCCACCGTCTGGCTGCGCTCATAGCACTCGATAGGACTCGCGCCGTCGAACACCTGTAAGAAGACCATCTGGTTATCCGGGGTCTGATGAAAATATACACTGCGCCGCCGGGATTCCTGACCTTTGGCGTCGTCTATCTGCTGGCCCCCCATCTTCAAATCCAAAGAGCCGGCCATATACAGCATGCTGTCGCGCACGATCTCCGCCTCCATACGGTGAGGGTTCATGCGCCAGAAGTATTTATTGTCGGGATCGATCGAGAGGTCACGGTCGTGGTCCTTCGGATCGCTGGCAGAGGACTGCATGCGGTACGTGTTGCTGGTAACCATGAGCCGGTGAAGTGCTTTCATGCTCCAGTTCTTTTCCATGAACTCGCAAGCCAGCCAATCGAGCAGTTCCGGGTGGCTGGGCGGCTTTCCATTGGTGCCGAAGTTCGCCACGGTGGGAACCAGAGCCGTTCCAAAATGACGCAGCCAGATGTGATTCACTGCCACACGCGCGGTAAGCGGGTTCTGTCTGCTGGCAATCCAGCGGGCCAGAGCCAGACGGCGGCCGCTGCTTGTAGAAGGATAAAGCACGCCCAGAGGAGTGTACGAGGTGGTGGCCTGGTTCAAGGCAGCTTGGGCCGCTTCGAGTTCCTCCCCGGCAGCGTCGATCCGCTGTTCGCGAGCGCGCTCTTCTTTCGGGTTGGCGACCTTGGTATTCACCGCGTCAGAGAGCTTCTGCTGAGCTTTTGCCAGTTCCGACTGCGCCTTCAGCAGACTGGCCTGGCGATCGGCTTTGCGCGCCAGTTCGCCCAACTCTTCGGCACGCGCATCGGGTGGGTTCGAGTATTTGGCATTCTCGGCGGCGATGCGAGCCTCGAGCGCCGGAAGATTTGCGCGGGCCCACGCCAGATGTTTTTCGGCGAGTGCCGCGGCGTCTTCTGCCTTGCGCAACGCGGTTGCAGGATCTTCTTCCGGAAGCTGATCGATCCAGCGGGCGACGACTGCGATTTGCTCCTCAGCCATCGGCGCCTGGTTCAAAGGCATTCTGGGTTTCTTCTCGCCTTTGAGATAGAGGATCAGCGGGCTTTCGCCACTGTTGCCAGGAAGCACAACCGGTCCGTTGACGACGCCACCCTGAGAGATAGATTCGGCTGACTCAAGCACCAGACCGCTGGCCTGCTTCTGCAAATCGTGACAGCCAAAGCAACTTTTCTCGAGAATGGGTTTAACGGTTGTGTCAAAGCTGATGGCGCCTGTGCTGGATATGGCGCCTTTGGGCGATGGCTTCGGATTCGTGGCCGTGTCAGAGGCACGCTCTCTGGATTTGGCCAACACGCGGTTGGCTTTCGCCAGCGCTACTTCCGACCGTTCCACCTCCTGCCTGGCTTGAACCAGGAGGTCCTGCTGTACATATTGCTTGAAATCCGGGTAGATTGCCTCGAGCGGGAGTGCCACCGGTTGAATTTTGATAGGATCGCCGCCCAAAACTTCGGGCACGCCCGGCGACAACGGATGCTCCTTATCCGGCGCGTCCGGATTGCCTCGAATGAACTTGTAGGTCGCAGGATAAATGGCCACCACTACGTGTTTGAATTTGGGTGGGTCGAGGTGAGCGGCCCGGGGATCCGCGTCAAAGGCCCGCGGTAATCCGTCCTTCGCGAGATCCGGCTGACCGGGAAGGCGATCCATGCGAATATCTTCCGGCTCGAAGAAGGCGCGGAAGCGGTAATACTCTTCCTGGGCGATGGGATCGTATTTGTGATCGTGGCAGCGCGCACAGCGTAGCGTGAGGCCGAGAAACGCGGCGGCTGTGTGCTCCACCGTATCCTGCAACCAAAGATCGCGGTTGTAGAGGTAGTAGTTCCGTCCGAGAAAGCCGGTGCCGGCCACTATCTTCGGGTCTGACGGTGCGAGTTCGTCGCCTGCCAGCATCTCTTGGATGAACCGGTCATAGCCTTTGTCCTGGTTCAATGATTCGATGATCCAGTCGCGCCAGTGCCAGATGTGCGGCCGGCTGCTGCGGTCGGCACTCCCGTATACATCGCTGTAGCGCCAGATGTCCATCCAGTGGCGGCCCCACCGCTCACCGTATTGCGGGCGAGACAGAAGGCTATCGACGACTTCCTCGTAAGCGTCCCGCGAATTGTCCGCCAGAAACGCTTGCACTTCGTCCTGCGTGGGTGGAAGTCCGATCAGATCAAGATACACGCGACGCAAAAGCACGCGCTTGTCCGCCGGCGGCATGGGACGCAGTTGCCGCTTTTCGTGCTCGGAAGCAATGAACGCGTCGATCGGATTGCGCACGAAGGCTGCGTTTTTCACTTGGGGCACCGAAGGCTTCCCAGGCGCCTGGAACGCCCAATGACTGCTGATGCGGTGGGCTACTTTCGCGTTCAGCGGGCCGTCATACGGGGCCCCGGTGTTAATCCATTCGCGAATCCGGGAGACCTGCTCCTCGGAAAGCTTGGCAGCTTGAAAGGGCATGCCAGGCTGCACTTCATGGCTGACGCGCTTGTAGAGTGCGCTCTCCCGGGCGTTGCCTGGCACGACGGCCGGCCCGGTGTCGCCGCCGCGCAAAAGCGCGTCGCGGGTCGAAAGGTCAAAGCCAGATCTTTTCACCTGACCGGCGCCGTGGCAATTCAAGCACTGCGTTTCGAGCAGTGGGCGAATGTAGCTTGCAAACAGGGCGTTGCCACCCTCGTGCAGCGCGGCCGCTGATTCGCCGTAAGGGGCTCCATCGCTGATCCACTCCGCGAATTTGGCGATTACCTCATCCGGCAATTTGCCGGTCTTGTACGGCATCCCAGGTTCCCGCTCATGCGCGATCAGCTTATAAAGCAGGCTGTCTTTCGCGTTGCCGGGCAGAATCGCCGGGCCATTCAGGCCACCCCCCAGAAGCCTTTCTCTAGTGGTGACATCCAGGCCACCTTGGCGCGATTGCCCGTCATGGCACATGGCACAGTGCTTTTCCAGCGCGGGCTTGATTTGCTGGGCGTAGAGCATGGCGCCGGCTTCATCCGCGCGAGTTGTCTGAGCCGAACCTTGCGTGAGAACGACGGCCAGCGCCGTCGCCGCCAGAGTATGCCTGAACACCTGG
>QHXW01000471.1 GCA_003223115.1 Acidobacteriota bacterium | reverse complement strand
AGCCTGCTGAAGAACCCTCCGCTGTTTGGCGCCGTTGCAGGCGGGCCGGCCGTCGGTGGGTTGAGTCCTGAGACGGCCGACACGCGCAGCCAGCAGGTCGCGCTAAATTACACGCGCACACAGCCGCAGGCCATACTTTCAGAAGTTCGGCGAGAACAATCCATTCGCTTATCTGTGCAATTGCATGAGTTCGAGTTATAACGCATTGCAGGTCTCAGTCGACAAGAGATTCGCCAGCGGCTACTCAATCAATTCCGCGTTCACCTGGGCCAAAGCCATGGATCATGAACTGGGCGGGTTTGGCTGGGGTGACCAATCTATCAACCCCTATGATGCGAACAGTTCCTGGGGGATCTCGACTTACAATCGGGCGGCGGTGTGGACGCTCAGCCATTTGTGGGAGGTGCCCTATGGTAAAGGCCACAAACGGGGGAGCAATGCCAACGGGGTTGTAAATGCGATTCTGGGAGGCTGGATGTTCACCGGCGTGACCACCGTTGAATCCGGCTTCCCAATCTCTCCCAATTCGAGCCGCCAGGACAATCTCAATGGCGAGTTTGGGCAGCGCCCGGATGTGGTGGCTGGCGTTGGCCGCTATGACGTTCCGGGCGGACAGAGCCGCAACCACTGGTATAATCCAGCGGCTTTCAATACGAGCTTCTCGTGTTGTCGCTGGGGCAATGCTGGCCGTAGCAGCATGCGAGGCCCCGGGATGGCGAGCGCCGATTGGGCATTCTGGAAGGAATTTAAATTCAAAACTCCTTTGAACCGAGAGGAAACCAAGATCCAATTCCGATGGGAGAACTATAACTTGTTCAATCGGACCAACATGGGCATGCCCGACAATACAGTGGACAGTTCTACGGCCGGCCGGATTACCCAACTGGCGGGAGCAGGATCAGGTTTCGGAATCATCGGACCCATGCGCCGAATGCAGTTCGGGCTGAGGTTGGCCTGGTGAGCCGGGGGCAAGGCCGGGCCATATGCCAAAAAGGGTAATGCGGCTCAGGTTTCTGGTTCCAGCATTTCTTGGCGCCAGTCTTGCGCTGTTGGCCCAAAGCGATCGCAGCGACGGAATTCAGACGCATTATCGAAAAGCTGCGGAATCCATGCGCCGGCAGAAGCTCGATGATGCCGCGGACGAGTTCCGTCGGATGCTTCGGCTGGATCCGAATCTTGCCGAGGCGCACGCTAATCTCGGTGTCGTCTTCTATCTCCAGCGAAGGTATCCTGAGGCTTCGGCTGAGTTCGAAGCGGCTCTAAAACTGAAGCCCTCACTGGTGAAGGCGGAAGACCTGCTCGGTATTAGCGAAGCCAGGAGCGGGCATCTGGAAAGGGCCTTGCCGCTTCTAGAGAAAACCTTCGGCAGGAACGGCGAGAATGAATTCCGGCAGGCAATTGGTCTCCTCCTCATCGAGTCATTCAAAGCTTTGTCGCAACCCCAGAAGGCGCGGGAGACAATCGATGCGCTCCGGCAAGCTTATCCTGCGAGCCCCGAAGTACTCTACGCAGCGTACCGGACCTATTCCGACATGGCGGGCAAAGCCCTGTCAGACCTGGTGCATGCCGAACCTGACTCCGCCCGCCTGCATCAGGTGGCCGGCGAACTGCTCGAAAGCGAAGGCGATTTCCCGCATGCCGTCGACCAGTATCAAAAGGCGCTGGAGAAGGACCCGTCGTTGACCGGGGTCCACCGGGCGTTGGGCGTGGCGCTGATGAATTCCTCGCAAGATGACGCGTCGATGCTCAGAGCGCAGAAGGAATTCGAGCGGGAACTTGCGATCGATCCGGACGACGCCCATTCCGAGTACCAGTTGGGCGAAATTTTCTGGAGAAAGCACGAGGCTGCCGCAGCCGAGAAACACTACTCGCATGCGGTTCAACTGCGTCCGAATTTTGTGGATGCGATGGTCGCGCTCGGAAAAGTCTGGACATCTCAAGACCTGGCACAGAAGGCTCTAGACGTGCTGAAAGAAGCCGTGAGGATCGATCCGGCAAATGAAGTTGCGCATTACCGCTTAGCGCAGGCGTATCATAAACTCGGTCAGGTGAAGGAATCCGAGATAGAGCTGGCGCAATTTAGAAAGCTTCGCGAAGCTTCAGCATCGCTAAGCGTGATTTATCAGCAGGTGCAGCGAAAGCTGATCACAGAACAGACCATTGAATCGCGCGAGTAGATCTACATTCAATTTTCGGACATTCCTTTGGATCCGGGTGGTCCTCTGCCTCGTCGCATCGGCTGCTGCGATCGCCCAGCCGGCTGAGCCGTCCGTCCTTGAACGTTACTATCGGGAGGCCCGAACCGCTCTCGCTGAAAAGCGCCTGGACGCAGCTGCGCAAGCTTACGAAAAGTTGACGCGGCTGGATGCCAGCACGGCGGAAAATCATGCGCAGCTCGGGCTCATTCGATACATGCAGGGGAGGTTCGCAGTCGCGGTGCCGGCCTTTCGCAGAGCATTACAGTTGAAGCCGGGATTACCGCAGGTCGACGTCCTGCTGGCGATTTGTTTGTCCGAGCTGGGTCACTACTCGGAAGCCGAGCCCGGTTTGATCAAAGGCTTTCAGCATCCGCCGGACGCGGCCATGAAACGGCTTGTTGGACTGGAACTGCTGCGCAACTATTCGCGGAGCCACCAGCGGGACAACGCCGGCGAGATTGCGATGAGGTCGAACCGTCTCTATCCTGACGATCCCGAAGTGATCTATCACGCGGGGCGCATTTACGGCGACATGGCTTATCAAACCATGCGGCGTCTGTCGCAGGTCGCTCCGGATTCGGTGTGGGTTCATCAGGCCGCGGGGGAAGCGCATGAAGTCCAGGGACATTACGAGCTGGCCATTGTGGAGTATCAGAAAGTAGCGTCGCTCGACCCTGGCCGCTCGGGTATCCACTTTCGGTTAGGACGCGCAATTTCTTTGCGCGGAGAGCCGACCTCGCGG